>NZ_WQGD01000005.1:0-271432 GCF_013034475.1 Ruegeria sp. HKCCA6837 | reverse complement strand
CGATCCGCGAAGGCGGCCGCACCGTCGGCGCCGGCGTTGTGTCGAAAATCATTGAGTAAGGCGCGCTTGTCGCGCCTGGTTGCGGCTGGCGATTTTCCAGAAGAAAATCTGCCAGGAGCAACTCGGTGAAAAACTAAAGAAGGCCGTCCCACTAAGGGGCGGCTTTTTTCTTTTTCGGAAAGGCTCAGTTTTTTGGTACCCTTGCCAAGCTCTCGACAATTTGAACATTCACATCCTTTCACCGGCTAAGATCGCTGGATTTGTGCTACGCTACTTAGGCAATCGGACAATGTGAGTTTCAACAGGGAGAACGCCATGAATGACCAGAGTCCATCTCGGCGTATGACCGCCGCCGATTTCGATCAAGAGCTATTGGATCTCTACGACTATTACGCGCATGGACGGATCACCAAGCGGGAGTTTCTGGACAGTGCCGCCAAATTCGCAGTGGGCTGGCTAACGGCGGCCACGTTGTTGCAGATGTTGTCACCCAACTATGCGCACGCTCAGCAAGTCAGTTTTACCGATCCCAATATCTTGCCTGAGTACATCAGGTACCCTTCGCCAAACGGGCATGGCGAGGTGCGCGGCTATCTGGTTCGGCCCTCAAATACCGAGGGATCAGTACCTGCGGTTGTTGTTGTGCACGAAAACCGGGGCTTGAACCCTTACATCGAAGATGTTGCGCGGCGTGTGGCCAAAGCTGGTTTCATTGCCCTTGCGCCTGACGGGTTGACCACGGTGGGGGGTATCCGGGCAACGACGCAGACGGCAGAGAACTGCAGCGTACGGTCGACCGTGAAAAGTTGATGAACGATTTCTTTGCCGCATACGAATTTCTTGCTGACAATCCGGAAACAACGGGCCGTGTCGGGTGCGTCGGGTTCTGCTACGGCGGAGGCGTTTGCAACGCGATGGCAGTGGCTTATCCCGAACTGGCAGCCTCTGTGCCGTTTTATGGTCGTCAGGTCAGTGCTGCGGACGTGCCGAAGATCCAGGCGCCTCTGCTTCTGCAATATGCCGAGCTTGACGAACGTGTGAATGCCGGGTGGCCGGATTACGAAGCGGCTTTGAAGGAGCACGGCAAAAACTTCACTGCGCATATCTATCCGGGCGTAAATCACGGGTTTCACAACGATTCAACGCCGCGCTATGATGAAGACGCCGCCGAACTGGCCTGGTCACGGACCATCGAATTCTTCAACGCAAACTTGCGCTGAAAGACGTTGGGTCGCAGGGTTCCGGTACCGAGGTCAGTACCAGAACCCTCGATCGGAAATGTAGTGCTTAGGAGAACCCACCCTCGGCCGCTGCACGAACGGCACGGATATTTTCACCGTAGACATCAGGCGCGTCTACCGATCCGCCCTTGAATACCGCCGACCCGGCGACCAGCACGTCCGCTCCTGCTGCTGCAAC
This sequence comes from Ruegeria sp. HKCCA6837, assembly GCF_013034475.1. NCBI lineage: Bacteria > Pseudomonadati > Pseudomonadota > Alphaproteobacteria > Rhodobacterales > Roseobacteraceae > Ruegeria > Ruegeria sp. HKCCA6837. The sequence goes on along the minus strand of NZ_WQGD01000005.1, from coordinate 270,013 downwards.
CAGCGGGGCGGTATTTGGGTCGACGCCTCCGTCGATCTCGATATGCACAGGGCGGTCGCCGATCATCTGGCGCAGTTTGCGCACCTTACCGGTCATGTCGATGAATTTCTGACCACCGAAGCCCGGGTTTACGGTCATCACACAGACCAGATCGGTAAGGTCCAGCAGATGCTCGACCGCCTCGGCAGGGGTGCCAGGGTTCAGCGCGACACCGGCTTTCATGCCAGCGGCGCGGATCGCTTGTAAGGTGCGATGTGTATGCGGACCAGCCTCGACATGTGCAGTCAGAATGTCCGCTCCGGCATCGGCATACGCCTGGATGTAAGGATCAACCGGGGTGATCATCAGGTGCACATCCATCACGGTTTTCACGTGCGGCCGAAAGGCTTTAACCGCAGGTGGGCCAAAGGTCAGGTTCGGAACGAAATGGCCATCCATGACATCCACATGAACCCAATCTGCGCCTTGTGCCTCGATGGCCTGAATCTCTGCTCCGAAATTGGCGAAATCGGCGGACAGGATCGACGGAGCGATCTTGATGGTGCGGTCAAAGCTCATGACGGCCTCGTATCAGAAAAAGAGTCGCCGAAGCGTATACCTGCGGGGCAGGGGGATAGATAGCCCCTGCGACGGCTGGTCCGTTACAAAACTTTCACCACGCTGACACATATCCGTTGAATGGCATCTGTAGCTGACCGCCAACATCATTTGGGGGTGGCTCGTGCTGCATATCAAGAAACTGACCAAGCGATTTGGCGATAACGTTGCGGTGGACGCCGCGACGCTGGATGTAGACAAGCCATGCATGATTGGGATCATCGGACGGTCGGGTGCAGGCAAGTCGACCCTGCTGCGGATGGTTAACCGGCTGACGGATTCCAGCGACGGTCAGATCCTGTTTGAAGGTCGTGACGTTACCCAGCTGAAGGGCCGCGAAAAGCGTGCCTGGCAAGCTGACTGCGCCATGATCTTTCAGCAGTTCAACCTGGTGCCTCGTATGGATGTTGTCTCGAACGTCTTGCATGGCACGCTGAACCACCATTCAACCCTGGCCACCATGTTCAACCTGTTCCCAATGGAAGACATCCATCGCGCAATTGATATTCTGGATCGTCTGGGAATCGCCGAACACGCGCCCAAACGCGCCGAAGCTTTGTCTGGTGGGCAGCAACAGCGCGTCGCTATCGCACGCGCCTTGATGCAGGACCCCAAGATTATTTTGGCGGACGAGCCCATCGCCTCGCTGGACCCGATGAACGCGCAGGTGGTGATGCAGGCTCTGCGGCGTATCCACGAAGAGGATGGCCGCACCGTCATCGCCAACCTGCACACGCTGGATACAGCACGCCGTTATTGTGATCGCGTGGTCGGAATGCGCGACGGGCGCATCGTCTTTGACGGGCTACCTGAACAACTGACAACCGGTGTTGCCCGTGAAATCTATGGTGCCGATGCCAGCTTCTCGGAAGAGGCGACATCGACCGAGATCGAAACTCTGGATGCCACCCAGAAGGCCCTGATGGAAGCGGAAGCGACCATCTGAGCCACCAACCCCCTTTCATCGCCCGGCCCGATGAAAGGCCGGGGCAATCAAACTGGAGAGAGACAGATGAAAAAACTGATTGCTGCCCTTGCGGCGACAACTGCGTTGGCCGCACCGGCCATGGCACAGGACATCAGCGAATTCCGCATTGGCATTCTGGGCGGTGAGAACGCTCAGGACCGTCTGAACAACAACGAATGCCTGCGTGAATACACCGAAGAAACGCTGGGTGTTGAGACCAAGCTGTTTGCGCCTGCCGATTATAACGGTGTGATCCAGGGTCTGCTGGGCGGCACCATCGACATGGCATGGTTGGGCGCGTCGGGGTACGCCAAAACTTACCTGAGCGATCCCGAAGCGGTTGAGCCGGTTCTGGTTAAGGTGAACGTCGACGGCGGTTACGGGTATTACTCGGTTGGTTTTGCCCGCAAGGACAGCGGCATCACCTCGTTGGAAGACATGAAAGGCAAGACCTTTGGCTTTGGTGATCCGAACTCGACCTCGGGCTACCTGATTCCGTCCATCGAAATCCCGCAGGCCACCGGTGCCACCATGGACTCAGGCGACTACTTTGGTGAAGTGAAGTTCACCGGAGGTCACGAGCAGACCATCGTCGCGGTCAACAATGGTGATGTTGATGGTGGTGTTACCTGGGCCGATGGTCTTGGCAACTGGGAAGACGGATACAACTCGGGCGCGCTGCGCCGTGCAGTTGATGCCGGTCTGGTCGACATGAACGACATGGTTGAAATCTGGAAATCCAAGCCGATCCCTGAAGGTCCGGTTGTTCTGCGTACAGCGCTGCCTGCGGATGTAAAAGAAAAGATGACAGCCCTGATGGCTGGCCTGCACGAGAAAGACCGCGACTGCTTCTACGGCGTTGCCGCAGGTGAGGCGAAAGCGTTCGAGCCGATCACGCATGATGCCTACGAAGTCATCATCGAAGCCCGTAAGCTGAAGTCCAACTAAGCCTGCATACCCAATGATCGGGGTCCGGAGAAAATCCGGGCCCCGTTTTTCCACCCAGGAGCATGCCATGACAGACCTGACCGCTGGGTCCCCAACCGTCGACCAGATCCGCGATGACTATACGGCGATGACGCGCCGCAAAAGGGTCTATGGTGGTATCCTCCTGATCCTGTTCGTTGCCGTTATGGCCTCGGGCTTTCGTGTTGCTGACGACCGCAACGCTGGCAGTTTCCGCGATGGCTGGACGCGTATTTTCGACTACCCCGCTGAGGTTTTGGCCGAGGCGTGGGAAAAAATCGGCGCGCTGCCGGAAAACCTGGCCAATTTTTTCCCCGCACTGATCGAAACACTGAATATCGCGGCCGCTTCGACCTTGATCGGTGCGATTGCAGGTACGTTTCTGGCCCTGATGTCGACGCGCGGCATGGCACTTTGGCCCGCCTTGATCCCTTTGTTTCGCCGAATTGCAGATGTGTGCCGTGCCGTCCCCGAGATTGTGATCGCACTTGTACTGATTTTCATCTTGGGCGGTGGTCCGGTGCCGGCAATGATCGCCATTGCTATTCACACAGCGGGTGCGCTGGGCAAGCTGTTCTCCGAAGTCAACGAAAACGCCTCGCTCAAGCCGGTCGAGGGCCTGCATTCGGTGGGTGCGAACTGGTCGCAACGCATGTATCTGGGCGTGATCCCACAGGTCGGTCCCAACTATGTCAGCTATGCGTTGCTGCGGTTCGAAATCAATATTCGCGCCTCGGCCATCCTGGGTTTTGTTGGCGCTGGCGGTCTGGGTTATGAGCTGCGCAACGCCATGTCCTGGGGACAGGGGCGGTACGATGAGGCCGCAGCCATTTTCCTTCTGCTTTTTGCAACAATCGTCGTCGTGGACCAGCTGTCCGGTGTCCTGCGCGACCGTCTGACTCATGGGTCGGAAAAAGGAGCCTCGGTATGAGCACCTTCGCAACCAATCTGACCGTCGATGAGCTCAAAGCCGAAGCAGACCGTCTGTTCAGTCGCAAAAGACTGATGAATTTCGGGCTGCCCGCGCTGGTGCTTGTCTATCTGGTCTACGTCTTCTTTGCTTTTGACGTTCCGGGCCTTGCAGCGCGTGCGAATTGGGAAAACGGCAAGACGCTTGTGTCAGACAGCTATAGCTACAAGACGCATATCGAGCGTGACAACCGCACCGGCGAGGTTTCGGCCGCGATCGAGGGCGAACGCAAGGGCGCGTATCCTGAAGGTCAGGCCCCGGATTGGGTGACGCTGGGCGAGACAACCGTGATCGATCTGGAAGACGGCCACGTGGTGCGGTTCGGGCCGGAAACGATCGAATATGACATCCCCGGTTATGGAACTATTCGGGCAACACCCAGCCGCTCGGCTGGTGTACAGGCCGAGTTGCCTGCGGGTGACGTGCCAGAGTGGATCAATGTCTCCAAGAACCGCTTGGCAATCAAGACGGATGCGGGCCGTCTGACCGTCACACGCAATCGGTCGGAAGTGTTTCGCTATTTCACCGGGTGGGAGCTGTTCTGGTTCACGCTCGACAGCCCCTATTATGGCAAGTCGGTCCCCGAACTGGTCGGACGCGCTGCGTCGGGTGAGGCGGGTGCAATTTTTAATGACTTCTGGACCAACAAGATGTGGCGGCATCAGGATGTGGCCTGGGCGATATTCGAGACGATCCTGATGGCGTTTCTGGGCACGCTGGGCGCGGCCATGGTCGCGTTGCCACTGGCCTTCCTTGCGACGCGCAATTTCAATCCGATGAAATCCATCCGCTTTGCAACGCGTCGCGTGTTCGACTTTGTGCGCGGTGTGGATGCCTTGATCTGGACCGTGGTGCTGGCCCGCGCCTTTGGTCCCGGACCTTTGACAGGCGCGCTGGCCATACTGGTGACCGACACCGGGACCTTTGGCAAGATCTTCTCGGAAGCGTTGGAGAATGTGGACCAGAAGCAGATAGAGGGCGTTCAGTCCACAGGAGCAAATGCGCCGCAGAGATACCGATTTGGGGTCATTCCGCAAGTCACGCCCGTTTTGTTGAGCCAGTTGTTGTATTTTCTGGAATCCAACACCCGCAGCGCGACGGTGATTGGCGCAATCACAGGCGGCGGTATTGGCCTTCTACTGACGCAGGCAATCATCACGCAAAAGGATTGGGAAGAGGTCGCCTACTACATCATCCTGATCATCCTGATGGTCATGTTGATGGACTGGTTCTCGGGTTGGTTGCGCAAACGGTTGATCCAGGGCGAAGCGGGTAAAAAACGCAAGCCGCGTGATGCTGCACGCAAGACATTCCTGTTGCCCTGAACAAAGATGGGGACATTCAATGGCACGACTGCGCGCTGATCAGCCGTATATTCATAATGATTGTCAGATCACCAACAGCAGCTTTGGCGCATATGTCGAGATTGGTGCTGGCAGCCGAGTGGCGAACTCGGTTTGGGGCGATTATTCCTATTGCGACCGGACCTGCGATATTGCCAATGCCGAAATTGGAAAGTTCGCAAATATAGCAAGCTTTACTCGTATCGGGGCGACAGATCATCCGATGGACAAGGCCTCGCTGCATCATTTTCACTATCGTTCCGCCGACTATTGGGACGATGCCGAAGATGATGCGGATTGGTTCGCTCATCGCGCCAGTCGCACCGCCCGGATCGGGCATGACACCTGGATCGGACACGCTGCGATTATCAAGCCCGAGGTCACGATCGGCAATGGTGCCGTGGTTGCCTCGGGTGCAGTGGTTACCAAAGACGTACCGCCCTACACGATTGTCGCGGGTGTGACGGCGCAGATGTTGCGCAGAAGGTTCCCCGAGATCGTGGCCGATCGCATGGAACAGCTTGCATGGTGGGATTGGGACAACCCGAAACTTCGTGCGGCTTTGCCCGACTTTCGCACGCTAAGTGCCGAGGCGTTTCTGGAAAAATACGCGTAACCCTGTTCCTGCAGATCCAAAAACCGAAAACCCCCTGTGGGGGTCTAGTCTTCGTTCAGGGTCAGTGTGACCCGCTCACCCGCGAAAACGGTTCGCCCATATTCAACGGGCTGGCCATCTGGGTCCGCGTTCACGCCAACCGAGAACAGAACCGGGGCCCCTTCGGACAGCTGGAGCTGTAAGGCTTGTGTCGCCGTTGCCCCGCGCGCTGTCAAACGGGTCGAGATGCGTGTGTAATCCGCGATGCCGCTAGCTTGCAGAGCTTTTGTGACCGATTGCGTTTCAGTCAGTGTCTGTAACAGGTCGGGAAAACGTGCGGCTGGAAAAACGCTTTGAAACACGGCCACAGGCTGCCCGTCCGCCAATGACAGGCCGTCATAGACATGCACCGGATCACCTTTGTCCAAACCCAAGGCTTCGGCTTCGGCTTCATCTGCTGCGCGTGTGGTCAGCGCGAGGATTTTCTTGCCCGGCATCTTACCGCTGGCCGAGATGTTTTTGTGGTATCGCACCCTTTTGCCGATTGGATAGTCCGTTGGTCGTGCTGCCACGAACACGCCTGCGCCGCGCCTGGCGTGGACCAGACCTTGTTCCGACATGTCTGCCAACGCGCGCCGCACAGTGTGGCGATTTACGCCATGAGTGGCAGCCAATTGTGCTTCGGTCGGCAGGCGATCTCCGGTTTGATAGCGCCCTTCGGCGATGTCCGAGGTCAGGCGCAGGGCGATGCTTTTCCAGATCGGCGTTTTGCTCATGTCATCAAATCTTCACACCATCGCGGATTGCGACTCGGATGCCTAAAGGGTAATATTTGTCTAGTTGTATAGTTCATGTAGACAACCCGGCCAAGAGGCTTTGATGACAAATCAGACAGAAATCGCGACGCAGGCGCGGAAGGAATGGATGGGTCTGCTGGCCCGTGCGCCGGACGATGCGTTGATGACGCTATGGGATGGCATTCAGGACCGCCCAAGCTTTGAGTGGCTGCGCAGCCCCGAAGTGGGTGGCGTCATGGTGAGAGGTCGCACCGGAGCTACCGGAGCGCCGTTCAATCTGGGTGAAATGACCGTCACGCGCTGTTCGGTCGTGCTGCAGGATGGCACGGTTGGTCACGGATATGTGCAGGGCAGATCCAAGCCTAAGGCCGAAGCCGCAGCGTTGATTGATGCCATGATGCAGACACCGGCGGCGGATGATCTGCAGGCCCGATTGCTCGACCCATTGCAGCAACAAATTCAAGCGGCCAAGATGACACGCGCCGCCAAGGCAGCTGCCACCAAGGTCGAGTTTTTCACGCTGGTCCGGGGGGAAGACTGATGGCCGCGCAAACACAGTTTTCCGGGGGCTTTCAAAACGCACCTGTCCAGGCCGCCCACGCGTTTCGTGCGGCCATGACCGTCATGGCGCGCCCGGGTGAAATCCACACCCTCATGGGCACTGAACCCCCTGCGCCTTTGTCCATGGCAGCAGGCACGCTCTTGCTGACGCTGTGCGATCCCGAAACAAAGGTCTATTTGGCGGGTGATGCTGACACCGATGCGGTGTGCAAATGGCTGACCTTCCACACGGGCGCGCCGATTGTGTCTGCGGGCAACGCTGATTTCGCCGTTGGTACGTGGGGCGCACTAGGTCCCTTGAACGCCTATCGTATTGGCACGCCGGAATACCCGGACCGGTCTGCGACCCTAATTGTAGAATGCGACCAGCTTGAGCAAAGCGGTGCCATTCTGAGCGGCCCTGGGATCAAGGACACCGCGCGGTTGTCTCTGCCGGATGTTCCAGCGCTTCAATACAATGCGATGCTGTATCCGCTGGGGTGCGATTTCTTCTTTACCTGCGGTGACAAGATCGCGGCCCTGCCGCGCAGCACGCAGATCAGGACAGAGGGCTAAGCGATGTATGTAGCTGTCAAAGGGGGCGAAAAAGCCATCGAGAACGCCCATACGTGGCTGGCCGAAGAACGCCGGGGCGCGACTGATGTGGCGGAACTGAGCCTTGCGCAGATCCGCGAACAACTGAGCCTTGCCGTGAACCGGGTGATGGCCGAGGGGTCATTATTCGACCCCAACCTTGCAGCGCTGGCGATCAAACAGGCGCGTGGCGATCTGATCGAAGCGATCTTTCTGGTCCGTGCTTACCGTACGACTCTGCCGCGCTTTGGCTATTCCAACCCGGTCGAGACCTCTGAGATGGCGTGTGACCGTCGGATCTCGGCCACGTTCAAGGATGCGCCGGGGGGGCAGGTTCTGGGGCCAACTTTCGACTACACGCACCGTTTGCTGGATTTCAAGCTGGCTGCTGATGGTGAAGCCCCTAAGGCACCCGAAGGCACGGCACGTCAGGAACCGACGCCCCATATCACCGAGTTCCTGAAAGGTGAGGACATCATTCAGGATGAACCCGCCAGCGATGACACCCCGGGCGACCTGACCCGCGAGCCGATGGAGTTTCCGTCAAACCGACCGCTGCGCTTGCAATCACTGACCCGTGGGGACGAGGGCTTTGTACTGGGCATGGCCTATTCCACCCAGCGCGGCTACGCCCGCAACCATGCGTTTGTCGGAGAGCTTCGGATCGGCAAGGTCGCGGTGGAAATGGAGATCCCCGAGCTGGGTTTCGCCATTGATATCGGTGAGGTTGAACTAACCGAATGTGAGACGGTCAACCAGTTCACGGGCTCGAAGACAGAACCACCACAGTTCACACGTGGCTATGGTCTTGTCTTTGGTCAGTCCGAACGAAAATCCATCGCGATGGCTTTGGTCGATCGCGCGCTGCGTTGGGAAGAACTGGGCGAAGACAATCTGGGTGCACCCGCGCAGGACGAAGAATTTGTCCTGAGCCATGCGGATAACATTCAGGCCACTGGCTTTCTCGAGCATATCAAACTGCCGCATTACGTCGACTTCCAGTCTGAGCTGGAGCTGGTCCGCAAACTGCGTCGCGAGGCTGAAGAACGCATTACGCCAAAGGAGGCCGCAGAATGAAGGCCGTCGTTTTTGATATCGGGAATGTGCTGATCCGATGGGATCCGCATCTGGCATGGTTGCACGAGATGGGCAGCCGCGAGGCCGTGGCAGAGTTCCTGACCCGCATCGATTTTCAGGATCGCAATCTGAGGGCGGATGGCGGCGAGAACTTCGCCGATCTGGCGTCAGAACTGGATGACGTCGAAGACCAACGGCGCCTGAGTGTGTATGTTGAGCGCTATGCCATGACCGTTCCGCAAAAGATCGAAGGAACCTGGCAGCTGCTCTATCGATTGAAAGAACAGGGCACGCAGGTTCACGCGATTACAAACTGGTCGGCGGAAACATGGCCGGTTGGTGTTGGCGCGCATCCCGAGTTGGGCGACGTCTTCGGCGTGACGGTAGTCTCTGGTCAGGAAAAGCTTTTGAAGCCGCAACCCGAGATTTTTCATCGCTTGTGTGAGCGAGCCGGGCTTGCGCCTAAAAACTGCATTTTCATCGACGACGGGCTGCACAACGTCGACGGCGCGCGCGCCGTTGGCATGGATGGCATCCACTTTACGACGCCTCAAGCGCTGGAAAGCGCGTTGACTGAAAGAGGTTTCCTATGAGCGAGTATAATTTCGCCTACCTGGACGAACAAACCAAACGGATGATCCGTCGGGCGATCCTGAAGGGTCTGGCTGTGCCTGGGTATCAGGTGCCGTTCGCCAGCCGCGAGATGCCGATGCCGTATGGCTGGGGGACGGGTGGCGTTCAGGTCTCGGCCGCGACGCTGACGCCCGAGGATACGTTCAAGGTGATCGACCAAGGCGCAGACGACACCACCAACGCAGTGTCGATCCGCAAGTTCTTTGAGAACACCGCTGGCGTCTCCACCACGGAAGAGACGGAAAAAGCCACTGTCATCCAGACCCGCCACCGCATCCCCGAAGCGAAGCTGCGTGAAGACCAGATCATCGTCTATCAGGTGCCGATCCCGGAACCTCTGCGCTTTTTGGAGCCGCGCGAGACCGAGACGCGCAAAATGCACAGCCTTGAAGAATACGGGCTGATGCATGTCAAATTGTATGAGGACATCAGCCAGCACGGTGCGATCTCAACCGCTTATGCCTATCCGGTCAAAGTATCCGGGCGGTATGTGATGGATCCGTCTCCGATCCCGAAATTCGACAACCCAAAGCTCGAGATGGACGCGATCCAATTGTTTGGTGCAGGGCGGGAACAGCGTATCTATGCAGTGCCTCCGCATACCAAGGTCGTGAGCCTCGATTTCGAGGATTACCCGTTTGAGGCCACCAAAGCCAACCATCTCTGCGATCTGTGCGGGGCCGAGGACAGCTATCTGGACGAGGTCATCATGGATGATGCAGGGAACCGGATGTTTGTCTGTTCCGACACCGATTATTGTCGGTCGCGCCGCGAAACAGGCCACGTGGGCCGACTGGCTGAGGAGAACGCAGCATGACCCCCCTGTTGCAAGTCAAGGGCATCGAAAAACGCTATGGCGCGCGGATCGGATGCACAGATGTGAACTTCGATCTCTACCCCGGAGAAGTGATGGGGATCGTCGGCGAAAGTGGGTCCGGCAAATCGACCTTGCTCAACTGTCTGGCCGGGCACCTGGAACCGGACGCTGGGCAGGTGATCTTTGATACCCGCGTGGACGGACCGGTAGACACAGTCACCATGTCCGAACCGGAACGCCGAATGCTCGGCCGCACTGACTGGGCCTTTGTGCATCAACACGCACGCGACGGGCTGCGGATGTCTGTCAGCGCGGGCGGCAATATTGGTGAGCGGCTGATGGCCGTCGGTGATCGGCACTATGGCGATATTCGGGACAAGGCTATCGACTGGCTTGGCCGCGTCGAGATTGAAGCAGCCCGTGTGGACGATCGCCCCAGCGCGTTTTCTGGCGGGATGCAGCAACGTCTGCAGATCGCGCGCAATCTGGTGACGGGCCCTCGGCTGGTGTTCATGGATGAACCGACCGGTGGTCTGGACGTATCCGTTCAGGCGCGCTTGCTGGATTTGTTGCGTGGTCTGGTGCGTGAGATGGGGCTGAGCGCCATCATCGTGACGCATGATTTGGCCGTGGTGCGTCTGTTGGCGGACCGGCTGATGGTGATGAAAAGCGGTCATGTGGTCGAAGCTGGGTTGACCGACCAGGTGCTGGACGACCCTCAGCACGCCTATACGCAGCTGCTTGTGTCCAGCGTCCTTCAGGTTTGAGTATTTGGGAAAAGATGAAGCGATGATTGAACTGATCGATGTAAGCAAAAGCTTTACCCTGCATAATCAGGGCAGTGCTGTGATCCCGGTGATGCAAGGTGCGTCGCTGAAGGTTGAGCCGGGGGAATGTATTGCTCTGACGGGGGCGTCCGGTGCTGGTAAGTCCACGCTCATGCGGGTGATCTATGGCAACTATCTGGCCGCTTCTGGTCAGGTGCTGGTCGGAGGGCTGGACGTCGCGAAAGCCGAACCGCGCCAGATCCTGTCGCTGCGTCGCGATACGTTGGGTTATGTCAGCCAGTTTCTGCGGGTTGTGCCTCGGGTGCCGACGCTGGAAGTGGTGGCAGAGCCGCTGCTGGCCATAGGTGCGGACAAGCAAATTGCGCTGGACAAGGCGGCCGGGTTGCTGAAACGGCTGAACATCCCCGAGCGTTTGTGGACCCTGAGCCCCACGACCTTTTCTGGCGGTGAACAGCAGCGGGTGAACATTGCGCGCGGCTTTGCACATGAGTATCCCGCGATGCTTTTGGATGAGCCGACGGCGAGCCTGGATGCGCAGAACCGGGAAACCGTGTTGTCTCTGATTGAAGAGGCAAAGCATCGTGGTGCGGCGATTGTTGGGATTTTCCACGACATTGAAGCGCGTAAGCGGGTTTGTGACCGCGAGGTCAATGTTTCGGATTTTACACCGGGGCTGGCTGCATGACGCTTGCTCCGGTCATAGCGGTTGTCGGCCCCTCGGGTGTCGGTAAAGACAGCGTCATGCAAGCGTTGGTGGCCCAAGCATCGGGCATCCAACGCCTGAGGCGCGTGATTACCCGTCCTGAAGGGGAAGAGGGCGAGGATTTCGACCGGGTTTCCGTCGCGACGTTTCAGCAGATGGAACGGGCCGGGGCTTTTGCGTTGAGCTGGCCTGCGCATGGCTTGTTTTACGGTGTTCCGACCGAGATCACACGACAGCGAAACGAGGCAGATGCTGTTCTGGTCAACCTATCAAGAAAGGTATTGGTTCAGGCGCAGGAGGTTTTCGGCGATCTGATCGTGATTTCCCTGACTGCCGAAGCTGATGTTCTGGCGCAGCGCTTGTCCGCAAGGGGGCGGGAAAGCGCGACGGAACAGGCGCGGCGGTTGGGCCGTGCCAAAGCGCCTTTACCCGACGGATTGAACCGCGTCATCGAAGTCGACAACTCCGGCGCACTGGAAGACACCGTCGCCGAGATCCTCGCGCAACTTCAACCGGAAAGCGCGTAGCGATGGATCAGGTGAAACCGCCCATCCTCAGCCTCGCCCATCAGGGCCAGATCGGTGATCTGGAAAGGCTGCGGCAGCAACGGGGCCAAATGGGTTTGCAGCGCCACTTGGGTGGCCCGAAGGGTCGGTTTATCCAGCTTGCCGCTCAGCGTGATGTGAAAGCGAAACGCGTCCAGCACATGAGGATAGCCCCATTGAACCAGATTGGCGTCCTGCTCTGGGGTCAAACCGGCGGCGCGGCGGCGGGCCAGTTCAACCTCGGATGGGGGTGCCCGAAAACCGTCCAACGTCTGAACGCACGTGGCGGCCAGGGAGTTCAACGCTTGCGTATCACCCATCGGGAGCAGTGCCAGAAACCGGCCAAGCCGGGCGATCTCGAGGCCATCCAGCGTGACATTGGGCTGGTTGGAAGCGAGCGATCCACAAGCTGCGTGCAGGGCGTCGAAGGTCTGGCCTTCACGCAGTCGGAAGGGTGGTTTCAGCGTCGCGTGCAGCCCGTATTTGCGCGGTACGTTCGTGACGGCGGCAACGTCGATCTCCCCGACAATCGGGTGGGCTACCAACGTGCCGGTTTCCATGTCCCAACCCAGCCAGCTGGTTGCGAATTTCGTCCACTCCGCCGCTGCGGGTGGCGCAAAATAAATCGCGTATCGCGTGAATGTCACATTGGCCTCCTATTGCGTGGCCTTCCACTACCTCAAACTGTGTGAAGTTCAGATGACAGAAGACTTGATCCTTGCCAATGCCACGCTTGTGTTGCCGAATGAAACCGTAACCGGCAGCGTTCGGATTGTGGGCGAGACCATAGCCGAGATCGACACTGGAAACGCGGTTCCGTCTGGAGCCATCGACTGCGAAGGCGACTTTGTCAGCCCTGGTCTGGTCGAGTTGCACACAGATAACCTGGAGCGTCACATTCAACCCCGTCCAAAGGTAGACTGGCCTCATGCCGCTGCGATCCTTGCGCATGACGCGGAGTTGGCCAGTACCGGGATCACGACCGTGTTTGACGCCATGCGGGTCGGATCGATCCCGTCAGGAGCAGCGCGATATGGAAAGTATGCACGTGGCCTGTCGCAGGAATTGTGGGATTTGCGGGAACAGGATGCGCTGAAGATCAGTCATTTCCTGCATTTGCGGGCCGAGGTGTGTTCCGAGACGTTGGTCGAAGAGCTGGATGAGTTCGGGCCAGAGGACCGGGTTGGTCTTGTGTCCATCATGGATCACACACCCGGACAGCGGCAGTTCCGCGACATGATCAAGCTTGAGGCGTATATGAAGGGCAAACATGCGATGGACGATGATACATTCCTGCAGCATGTGGCCCAGCTAAAGGGCCTTCGCGACCGTAATGGCGATGTGCATGAGGTTGAGACCGTCAAGGCCGCGCGCCGCTTTGGGGCGGTTCTGGCGAGCCATGACGATACGACCGAAGATCAGGTGAAAGTCTCGGCAGGTCACGGTATCCGACTGGCTGAGTTTCCGACCACGGTTGAGGCAGCGCGTGCCTGTCACGATCACGATATCAAGGTCATGATGGGGGCACCGAACATCATTCGCGGTGGCTCGCATTCGGGCAACGTCGCAGCCCGCGAGTTGGCCGAACTTGGGCATTTGGACATCATGTCGTCGGACTATGTGCCGTCGGCCCTGTTGTTGTCGGCGGCCATGCTGGGCGAGATGTGGGATGATATGGCCCGCGGTATGAAAACGGTCACTCTGGCCCCCGCGCTGGCCGCGGGGCTAGAAGATCGGGGGGAGTTGCGCGCCAATGCGCGAGCCGATGTCATCCGTTTTCGGATGCGGGCTGGAGTACCGGCCCTGAGCTCGGTCTGGGCGCGCGGTCGGCGCGTGGCGTGATCAGGCGGTATAGAACAGGTATCGGTCCGGGGCGATCGTCTCGGGCCCTTTGATCTGGTTGAAGCCGACGAGGGGCTGCCCCGAGATCAGCAAACCGCCGGGCTGCATGACTTGCGCAATCAATGGGCTGAGCCGCGCGGCTTCGGCGACATCCTCGTGCTTGATCCCGCGTCCGAAATCGTAGTGTGCCAGTGCGACCCTGTGCCCGTTCTCTGCCAGTTTCTTAAGCATCGGCTCGGCCTCGCCTTGCAGGAAATCTTCGGCCGGAGGGGTGCTGTCCGGGTGGCATTGCAGGACCCGGTCCATCACCCAGATCCGGCGCTCTGGCAGGATTTCACGCAGGTGGTCATAGGTCCGGCCATTTCCCAAACCCATATCCAGCACATCGCCTGGCTGGCCGCTGATACGCTGGGCTGCCCAGTTCAAACCGTCGCGTTGAGCCGTCAGCCGGCGCAGCATGGAATCCAGTCGGCTCATGGTTGTGTCCTTATTCGTTCCTGGGTGCGACCCACACCGTGGCCGGGCCGTTCAACAATTTGCGCAGCAGGGCCTCGGTAAAGGTCCAGATGTCCTGATCATGGACCAGATGGTGGGTCAATATGCCAAATGGTTCAGCGTTGTCAGCACGTCCTTCGCGCCGATCGCGCAACAGATCAACTGTCTGCTTGATCAGGATGTCGGGGTTGATCAGACTGCGTGTGCCGCGCCAGTCAATCGGGTCAAGATGGGTGTTGATTTGTTCCAGCCCCGGTGCGGGAAAAGGTGTTTTGCGCGGTGTTGCAGTGGATAGAATGCGGAAGCCCAGATCGGGCAGCTGCGCAGCTATCTCGGGCGCGATGCGGTTCCAAGGGGGGACGAACATAGGCCGCATGTCGTCCCCGAACAGATCACCAAGACGGGCCATTCCTGCCTTTGCATCATCAACCATTTGGTCCAGCGGTCGATGCAGTTGAAACTCAGCCTTCTTCTCTCCCTCTGGTGCGTGGTTCACATGTGCCCAGCCGTGAACCACAGGGATCAAAGAGGGTCGGTCCGCAATATATTCGGCCAACGCCGGGGTTGCGCCGTTGGGAATCACGGCCAGATGCAAGGGCACATCCAATTGCGAAGACAGATCAGCCAACCGGTCGAGCTGCGGCGTCGGAGCGATGGCGTCATCGTCACGCCACCAGAGCGGAAACGACAAACCCGAAACCCGCCAGAGGTCCAGCTCGGTGTCCAGAGGGTGCCAGTCGGGGGTCATGCGCGCTGCTCCAACAGGCGCTTGGCGATGCGCACGCTTTGGGCGGCGCCGTCAAAGCCGAGATCTTGTTTTGCGCGGGGTCCATCAGCAATGATGCGTTCGACCGCTTGCGCAAGTGCGGCCCCGCTCAGAGACTGACTTTCCAGCACTTCGATTGCTGACAATCCCGACAAGCTCTGCCCGCGCAGACCTTGTTCAACCTCTTTGCCATCATCGAAGGGGATAAATACCGCTGGTGTACCGCTTTGCAGAATATCCATAGCGGTGTTGTAGCCGCACATGCTGACCGACGCTGCCGCAAGCGGCAGCATCTGACGAAAATCGGGCCGCACAGGTTCAAGGATGACCGAGGTGCCTTTGGCCTGTTCCGACAGTTCGGCAATCCGCGCCTTTGCATCCGTCCCTCCGACCAACAGGCGCCAACGCGTGTTGGGCATCTGGCGGGCTGCCTCGATGGCCGCACAAAAGATCGGCTGTCCTACGGACCCGCCGCCTGCGCTGACCAAAATTTCATCTTCACCCACCAAATCCGGGTGGGGTTGGGGCAACGTAGGTGCGACAAAACCGGTATAGTGTAACCGGCCCGCCAGTTGATCTGATACTGGCCAGCTGACGGATAAGGGCGTTACGCTTTCGGTCGAATGAACCAGTACGCCGTCATAGTAACGCTTTACGATGTCGTCCGCGCGTTCTGCTTTCGCTGGTTTCGAGGGCGGGGCCAGAATATCTCGGATCGACCCCAGAACAACCGGACGTACCGGCAGCTCTGTTGCCGTTTCCAACGCTGCGCCGAATTCGGCGGCCAGCGATCGACGGCCAAAGGGATAAAGCTCGGTGATCAGCACCTGTGGCTGGAACGTTTTTACAGCCTGTACAAGAGCCGTCATCCGCGCCTCACGATAGGCGGCATCAGCCTCTTCGCCGGTTTCGGTCAGCAAGCGGGTGAAATTGGTGCCGTCCGACCTTAAAGGGGGCAGCCCAAACAACGTCATCCCGCGGCTATCCAGCTGCGGTGCAGGCATTCCACCCGTCACCACCATGACCTCGTGACCGTCATCCCGAAATGCACGACCAAGGGTCAAAGCGCGGCTGAGATGCCCTGTTCCCAGCAGGTGGGTGACAATGATCATCACCTTCATGACAAGGTCTCGCGTGTTGGCAGGCGTATGGGATCGGGGTCAGCGGTCATGGTGTTCATATCGACGATATACAGCCGATTGCGTTTGATCTTGAAGGGGGCAGGACCTTCGAAATTCCAACCCCAAGCTTGGGCCAGTATGACCCGCATGATGCCGATATGGCAGACAGCCACCGCATCGTTTTGCAGCGCGGACAGCCAGGGGCGCAACCGGTCACGAACGTCAGCCGGACTTTCACCGTTTGGCGGGCGGAAATCCCAACCCCAATCTTCGATATGCTTGTAACCGCTTGTTGTGTCAGCGATCAGATCAACGCCGCGCTGACCCTCCCAATCGCCCCAGTTCATCTCGGTCAGCGCGTCTGACATTTGCGGGCTGCGACCCGAGACGATTTGGGCGGTCTCATTGGCCCGTTGCAGCGGGCTGGACCAGATGTCAGCCTGTGCCCATTCGTGTGGCAGGCAGTAGCCTGACAGTTCTGAGCGCGCGTCATCGTCCAGGGGAATGTCGCTGCGGCCCTGTATCTGACCGGCGCGGTTCCAATGTGTGTGCCCGTGGCGAAGCAGCGCAAGCCTGGTCATGGCAAATCCTTCAGTAACGGGCGGAGAGTTGCCCAAAGGCGGGCAGTGGCTTGTGGCATAAGATGACGGTCAGCCACGTACGCCTGAGCAGCCGCGCCGAGGGAGCGGCGCAGCGATGCGTCCTCCAGCAGAGTTTGCAGACGGTCTGCAAAGCCTTGCGCCCCGGCGTCGACCGACGGGTAAGTTGCAGGGGCCAGCACATCCCGCACACCTGGTCGATCTTGTGCAAGCACCGGTACGCTCGCAGCCTGTGCTTCAAGGTAAATCATCCCATAAGCTTCGTTCACACCGGGCCAAACCAGCACAGAGGCGTGTTCATAGGCCGCTTGCAGCGCATCGCGGTCGAGTAGACCCAAAAAGCTGACCTTTTCTCCGAACGGGGCCATCAATGCCTCGACTTCTGGTCGTGCGGGACCATCCCCGGCAATGTTCAGATGCCACTCACCTGTCAGAAACGTAAGCGCGTCTGCCAAGATTTGGTAAGAGGCCAGCTTGTCCCCGTGGCGCATCATGCCAACGGTCAGCATCGGGCCGTTGCCAACGGTTGCAGGGGGTAGCTCGGGTTGCGGCAAAAAGGGCGGCAATTCGATCAAGTCCTGATCTCCATAGCGGTCCCGTTCCAATGTGATCAGGTCGTTGGCGGTGTGGTAAAAGATGACATCGGCAGCATCGCAGGCCCGATGTGCTGCGGCGGCAAACTCAGCCCAGGGTCCGGTCAACCGGCTGGATGCGCGGGTACTTTCCAACTGTACATAAGGGATGCCGCGCGCCTTGCAGACCTTCGGACCCAACAAATCGGGGGCTTTGTAGTAATTGTGATATGTCACCCACAGAGCCGTGTCCGAGGGCAGGTCGGTGACTAATCTCTGTGCTTCCTTGTCTGCCGCACGCTGCAAGGCATGTTGCAGGTCCATATCACCGCGCTTGTCGTAAATCCTGAGGTCTGAAACCAGATCAACCGTGTCGCCTTCGGCAGCAAGGGCCTTGATCAGGTTCCGCGCCATTTCGCGGTCGCCCGAAGGAGTCGGGCTATTGGGGGGTTTCATCGGTGCATAAAATGCGACCTGTGCCATCATGCGGTTTCCATGCACATGGCGTTTAGTCGCTTCGAGAGCTGGACGATGCCCGGGTCCATCCGAAACTCGGCTATAAGGCGATCATAAGCCGCAAGCGCCATTTGGGCTGCTTGTTGCGGATTGTTGGCCAGTGATTCAATGGCTGCTGCCAGCGCGCTCGGGTCGTCGCTGGACAGGATGCCGTGCGTTCCGGTTTCGATGAATTCCGGGATTGCCGAGACCGGGGTGGAAAGGATCGGCAAACGCTGAGATGCAGCCTCCATCAAAACATTCGGCAGCCCGTCACGGTCGCCATCTGCCGCAATGCGGCTGGGGAGCACAAACAGGTCTGCCTTTCGCATCGCCTCGATCACTTCGGGCTGATCACAGGCGCCTTTCCAGGTGATGTGATCCGCGATACCAGCCACGCGGGCCTGAGCCCGCAAGGCATCGCCCAAACCGCCACCGCCGATATGGGTCCAATGCCAGTCCAGAGTTTCCGGCAGTAAGGCAAAAGCAGCGATCAGCCGATCGAACCCCTTTTTCTCAACCAGTCGCCCGACAGAGATCATATGGAAGGGACCGTTTGCGGAGCGCAAAGTACGCGTCGGCGGGTCTGGAAACCGTGACAGGTCAAGACCATGATAGATCAGGTCCATACGATTTGGATCGTCTGCCAGGCCCCGCAAATGCTCGGCCCCAATGGCTGTGCAGGTGGCACCGAATGTGGCGCCATGGGTCGCAGCCTGCAGCTTTTCACGCTTTTCCCATTCCGGTGAGGTCCAGATGTCTTTAGCGTGGGCAGAGAAACTCCATGGCAGTCCACGCATAATGGCCGCATATCGGGCAACCGAGGACGGCGTGTGCATGAAATGCGCATAAAGCCCCAGAACTTCCGGGGGTAGTTCGGCGGCCAGAACACAGGCTTGCCCAAAGCGCCGGATGCGATTTGGTGTTGGGTCGCGACGCAAGTCCTGCCGCCAGATCCGGTAAGCCTCGGCATAGCCGGGCAGGGTTTGCGCAATCGCCCGCGCTGCCCACACACGCTGTGGTTCCTGATAAAGGTATTCAGGCAAATAGTGGACTTGTCCGGCGAAGCGGTCGTGCAAGGGATGGCGTTTGGTATCTGTCGGGTGCCGCAACGACCAGATGTCGAACTGGTGACCCGCGTCCTGCAAGGCGACAAGTTCCTGCGCAATAAACGTTTCGGACAGTCGCGGCCAGCCTTTGACCACAACTGCCAAATTAGGGGAATCTGAAGTCATCCGGTGGCTCGTTCCTGTTCCCAGGCCAGCAGATCGTCGATGCGATCGGTGACGTAATCCAACCCGTCCAACAAACCGGTCTGGATGGCCTGCGATGGCAAGGATTGTTTGGGCAGGTTTTGGATCGCGGCGATCATCGCCTCGGGGGTCAGGCCGTCACGGTGTTCGTCCAGCATTTTGACCAAGCCCAGCTCTTCCGCGCGAGAGGCGCGAATCCACTGCTCCAGCCGGGGCGTGGTACGTGGGACGATGACGGCGCGTTTGTCGAAGGACAGAACCTCGCAAAAGGTGTTGTAGCCGCCCATGCAAACAACGCCTTCAGCCCCTGCAAACAGCGTTTCGATCTGGGATTCGAACCCAACTGCGGTTACTCGACCGTTCAGTGCCGCAACGCGCGCTTCGAAATCCTCGCGCAATTCGCCGGACAGGAAGGGGCCGTATACCAGAACAGCGCGCGGCGACAAATTTGGGTCTTTCTCGTAAGCGGATAGAACAAGGTTCACCATCGCCTTGCCATCGCCGCCACCACCGGGGGTGATCAGGATATAAGGCTGTTCGGGTGACTCGCCTACAGGGCCAAGATCCCGACGCAGGTATCCCGTCCAATGAATGCGGGATTGTGCGGCAGGGCTCAGCGGTAAGCCCTGGGTGGGGTCATAGATCGACTTTAACCCATAGACCCAGATTTCGTGATAGAACCGTTCGGTCGCTTCAACGGCCTCTTTGCGGGCCCATTCGGCGGCCAACACTTCGGGCTCGTCCAGAACGTCACGCAGCCCAAGCACCAGTTTCGTGCCGCAGTTTCGTTCGAGATAGTTCAACGTCGGCAATAGTTCGCCCCGGAACCCGGTTGGTTCCTTATCGACGATCAGCACATCGGGGTCGAATTGCTGAACCGCCGTCTGTATCAGGCCCGATCGCAGCTCAGTCACTTCGTCGATACCCATTCCAATCGTGCGTGCGGCGTAGGATCCATCGGCGCGTTTGGTCACACCGGGCAGACGCACGTGATCGACGCGGCGCGGAAACGTAAAACGACCCGCCACCGGAGATCCGGTCAGGATAAGCGCTGACGCACTTGGGTCGGCTTGGGTGATCGCAGCAGCCAAAGCCCGCGACCGGCGCAAATGGCCCAGTCCAAACGTGTCGTGGCTGTAAAACAGGATACGCGGCGCGCGGTCCGGTTTTGAGTTGGTGGTGCCAAGGCTCATAGAATTGCCCGTCTTCTTGATCTCGATGCGAAATCCGCGCGTTCGCAAGCGTTATCGTATATTTTTTTGTTGTGCTTGCCAAAGGCAGAAATGCGACCCCGCAAATGTTCCAAGCATTGCGATTTGGCAACATCATATTGAAGAATTAGAGACATATCGCACCAAAGCTTGGAAAGGATCGCAAAAGGACCAAAGAAATCACCAACATATGGGACGCCCGCAACCTTTGCTAACGTCATATTCAATTTCCACTGGATTGGAAACAGGCGCAAATCGCTTGTGCGCCGAGAACACGCCAGAACATGTTCTTGAAACGGGGGCGTGCGAGTGTTTGAACTGCCCGCGACGCTTCTTTATTCTGCACTGCATCGGAAAAACTGGAAACAAGACCCTATGAAACATACCTTTCTGGCCGCGCTCGTATGGGCTTTGTGGTCTTTCGTTCTGGCATTTCCGGTCAGCGTCTCGGCGCAATCATCCTTGATTCCAGGTTACGGTGCCGGAACGGGCAGCGCGTCCGAGCCCGCACCTGAAAGCGATCTTGCCGCTGCGATACGCGCCGCCAGCGAGGCGGGCGCAAGTGTGATTGTCATCGACAGCACCGGCCAGGTCGTAACTACAGCAGGCGACGCCGAGGCAAGCCCCACCCAAAACGGCGGTGGGTCGAACAACCCTATGAGCGACGGATCGCAACTGATGAAGGCGCAGGAGCGGTTCTCGAAGTTCCGTGAGTCCATGCAATCACGGCTCGAGGCGCTGCCTTATTCGGTGTTCGAAGTGCAGTATATTCTGCGTCAGACCAGCCCTGACGGGCGTATCCAGACTTATGTCGAGGTCTTGGGCTGGAACATCCTCTTCCTGCTGTTGGGGCGTTGGCTGTCGATCGAGATTTACGGCAAACGCTTTGCTCGGCGTTGGGTTGTGGCCCGGGTCAAAGATGACCCTGTTGGATACCGCGAAAAGATGCCGTTCCTTGTCTTCCGCTTTTTGATGGGGATTGGTGGCACGATCTTTGCCATGCTTATGGCGCTGATTGTTGGGTATCTGTTCTTCGGCGAGGCCGAGGACATCTCGATCCAGTTTACGGTTACAGCCATTTTCACCGCGTTCTTCTTGGCGCGTACTGTATCCGATCTGTGGCGGATGGTTCTGTCTCCCTATCTGAGCCAATACCGCCTGCCGCCGTTTTCCGACAAGAACGCGCGCAGGCTGTACATCTGGGCGTCGGCTTTGGCGACCTACGACATCTCGGTTGTTTTGTTTGCAACATGGGTCGCGGATTTTGGCCTGAATTATAACGTTTATGCTATGGTTTATGGCGGGCTCACGATGCTTGGTGCGTTGGGCAATGTTCTGATGATCTTGTTCAATGCCCGGGCCATTTCGAATGCGATCCGGGGAGGGCGCGCATCAGATCAGGTATCGTTTCTCTTGCGTTTCGTGTCCTTTGGCTGGGCGCCTGCTCTTATCGTTTATGTCGTGTTCAGTTGGTTCCGTTTGGCCGTTGATTTGGCGCTCGAGAATCCGACGCCACTTCCGCTGATTGCAAGCAGTTACCTGATCTTCATGTCCGTCGTCATCGCCTATGGCGCGATGAACTATCTGCTGGAACGGTACTTTGATCGAACCCGCAAGATCGACGAAATAAACGAAGAAGCTGCGGCTGGCGAAGACGACATCGTGCCGTTGGAAACACCTGAGGCCGAGCAGAGAAAGCAATACCTTCTCACCTACGAAGATCTGGCCCGTCGGGTGGCCGGAATTCTGGCCTTTGTGATCGGAGCTTATGCGCTTGTGGTCATCTGGTACCCGGACGCGGACTGGAGCCAGGACCTGCCGGTCGAACGTGCGCTGGATGTGATGGTCATCATCTTCATCGGCTATATCCTGTTCCACTTCTTCCGAATCTGGATAGACAGCAAGATTGCCGAAGAGGTCGATGACGGTACAGAAGCGGAACTGGGCGATGAAGGCGGCGAGGGTGGGCAAAGCCGTCTGGCAACATTGCTGCCCCTGTTCCGGGGTGCAATTCTGGCTGTCGTCGTCGTCACGATTGTTCTGATTGTTCTGATGGAGCTGGGCATCAATGTCAGCCCGCTGTTTGCTGGCGCTGGTGTAGTAGGTTTGGCCGTTGGTTTTGGGTCGCAAACACTTGTGCGTGATATCTTTTCGGGCGCCTTTTTCCTGTTGGATGATGCGTTCCGCAAAGGCGAATATATCGACATCGGGGATGTAAAGGGCACGGTCGAGAAGATCTCGGTCCGGTCCATGCAACTGCGTCATCACCTGGGTGCACTGAACACCATTCCCTTTGGTGAGATCAAGGTGCTGACCAACTATTCGCGCGATTGGGTCATCATGAAACTGCCCTTGCGCGTGACCTATGACACAGATGTCGAGAAGGTGCGCAAGCTGATCAAGAAGCTGGGACAACAGCTGCTGACCGATCCTGTGATTGGCGACAATTTCATCCAGCCGCTGAAATCTCAGGGTGTGATCGAGATGCAGGATTCCGCGATGATCATCCGGGTTAAGTTCATGACCAAACCGGGTGACCAGTGGCTGGTACGAAAGAAGGTTTATCAGGAAATTCGCGAACTCTTTGCGCGTGAGGGTATCAAGTTTGCCCACCGCGAGGTCACGGTGAGGCTGGCGGATGGAAAAGAAGCCGAGGATCTGACCCCGAAACAGCGTGATGCTGTAACTGGTGCAGTTCAGGCCGCAATTGACGAAGAATACCTGGACGATATCGGCCCCGGAGGCGACGACCGCTAGGGCGTGCTCCCGCCATTTTGAGGGACATCTCTGACGAGATCCCGTCAATATGTTGGGCCCAGCCGCGCGTTCCGCGCGGCGGTTGGGTCAATTGGCGTTCAAGGGCCAAATGGGCTGTGATGTGCCCAATTTCGATGCAGGCAAATCCCAGTGCATTGATGCCTCGCCGACTTTAAGCGCAGGTTTGAGCCGATGACCGGGCCCCCAGCCAGATGCTTCGGTTTCCGTGTTGTAGTCTTTGGGTGTCGGATTGATCGGTGCTGCTTCGGTATCGTCCTTGCCAAGGACAGCCAGAAGTTCAGCTGTGCGGGCAAGGGACAGGTGGGCGTGCATGATGGAACTGCCCGATGCGGCCTCTGACAGGGCGGACAGAACAGCGGCCGCCATCAAATACCCTGTTGCGTGATCAAGGGCCTGAACCGGCAGGGGGGTAGGTTTGTCCGCCTGCGCCCAGCCCATTCCGGTATGGGCGATGCCCGCGCTCATCTGCACAAGGCTGTCAAAACCGCGCCGGGTGGACCATGGCCCCTGCCAGCCATAGGCATCCAGAGTGACCTCGATCCGGTTCGGAGCCAATTCGTCACGTTTGGCGCGCGTCAGGCCCAAAGCATCCAATGCGCCCGGTCGATACCCGTGCACAAACACATCCGCTTGTGACAGCAGCTCTTGCAGCCGCTTCATGCCATCGTTTGTTTTCAGGTCCATATAGGCGCAGTGCTTTCCCAGTGAGATGTCAGGGATCACCCCCGGTTCATCCCAATCAGGCGGGTCGATGCGCAGAACCTCGGCGCCGAAACCGGCCAGCGTGCGGGTCGAGACCGGACCGGCGAGAACGCGGGTTAGATCGAGCACGCGTAATCCCGCCAAAGGACGCTTGGCAGTTGCTTCCGGTCGGTCGCGCAGCTTGACATAACGCGGCCCCTGCCAACCGATCAGCGGATCGCGTGACACGGCGCGGCCTTGCGGATGTTCCAGCCACTCGGCTCGACTGCGCATGGCAGCGGCAACGCCGCCTTCCGCCACGACGGCAGTTTCCAGATCCGCTATGGACAATGACTTAACGGCAGTTGCTACGGCATCGCGATCAGGCGGAGTACCAAGAACCTTCAGCGCAGCCGCCCGGTGGCGAGTTAAGTTGGTGTGCAACCTGATCCAGCCGTCCGAGGCTTTATAGTCGCCTGCGACCGCATCCCACAGGCTTGGCATGTCCCAACCGTCTGGTTTGAAAGAATAGCCGAACCAAAGGGACGCCAGCCGGTGATCGACCGTGATTTCAGGTTTAACGGAGAACAGGTTGAGCGCTTGCATCAACCGGGCCATTTCGTGACCTACCGCTGCAAAGCTGGCTGTGGCCAATTCAGAAACGGCAAAAGCGCTGGGCAGCGCTCCTTCACCCGTTCTGCGATAGCTGTCCGCAGCAGGAAGGGTGGCCAGAAGGCTCATTGCTGATAGGGGTCCAGACTGTCGCGCAGCCCATCACCGAGGAAGTTGAACGCCAGCACGACCACGATGATCGGCAGCATCGGGATGGCCGTCCACGGGTAGATCTCGATCGAGGCGAGGTTCTGTGCATCATTCAGCATGACACCCCAACTGACCGCAGGTGCCCGCAGACCCAACCCAAGGAAACTAAGCGCTGTTTCCCCCAGGATCATGGCCGGTATCGACAAGGTGGCTGATGCGATCAGGTGCGACATGAAGTTGGGTAGCAGGTGTTTGCGGATCACCCGGCCCGAGCTCGCGCCCATCATTTCAGCCGCGCGCACATATTCTTCCTCACGCAGTGACAGGAACTTGGCCCTAACTGAACGCGCAAGGCCAGGCCAGTCGAGTATGCCCAGGATAATCGAAATGATGAAGAAAACCGCCACAGGGCTCCAGTTCGATGGTACGGCGGCGGACAGCGCCAGCCAGAGTGGCAGTTCCGGCAACGAGCGCAGAATTTCGATGACTCGGTTGATCGTCCAGTCGATGCGCCCGCCGAAATAGCCCGCCATCGAGCCGAACAAGATGCCCAGAAAGAACGACACAGAGATACCGATCAGGCCCACCGTCAACGAAAGCTGAGCGCCATAAAGGATACGACTGAAGATGTCGCGCCCCAGTCGGTCAGATCCCCACAGGAACAGGGTGGCGCCTTCGGGGGCGCAGAACAGATGAGTGTCGGACGGTATGAACCCGGCCAAACGGTACTCTGACCCTTCGCAAAAGAACCTGATGGGACGAGGGTCGTCTGTGTCGGGCACAAATTTCCACTGGAATGTCTCAAGATCCGCTTCGGCGACGATCGGATACACATGGGGCCCGATGAACTCACCCTCATGGAACCAATTTACAGATTGCGGCGGGGCATAGAGGTGTTCGCCATTTCGCTCGTTCGGCCCATAGGGTGCGATAAACCCGGCAAAGGGCAACATCAGATAACAAAACAGCAAGAAAATGCCAGAGATCAGGCCAAGCTTGTGAGTGCGGAATTTGCGCCAGACCAGCACCCAATTTGGTGCGTCCAGATCGGCGCGTTCCAGTTGCTGAACAGACGCTTGCGGATCAAATGGCGCGTCATCGACAAAGCGGTTATCGGGACGATCAGTCATGCTTCGCGCCCCTCATAACGGATGCGCGGATCCAGCATCACCAGCAGAATATCCGAGATCATCGTTCCGATCAGCGTGAGCAAAGCGACGAACATCAGGATGAAGGCCGACAGGAACTGATCCTGCGTTTTCAAAGCCGTCAGCAGGGTCGGGCCAATTGTTTGCAGGCCCAGAACGACGGAAACCAGAACTGAGCCTGATACCATTGACGGAAGCAGGTTGCCGATATCGGCCACGAAAGGGTTAAAGGCCACACGCAGTGGGTATTTGGTCAGCATCCGCGACGGGGCCATACCTTTGGCAATCGCAGTTTCGACATAAGGCTTGCCAAGCTCATCCAGCATATTTGCCCGCAGGCGCTGCATCATGGCCGAGGCCCCAGAGGTACCGATCACGAAGGTTGGCACGATCAAATGAATGAGGATGGATTTCAGCTTGTCCCAGCTCATCGGCTCGCCTTCGAACTTGGGGTCCATAAGGCCACCGATGGGCAGGTTGAAATACTGGTGCCCATAGTAGAACAAGATCAAAGCCAAAAGGAAGTTCGGTGTGGCCAGACCCAAATATCCAACAAAAGCCGAGGTATAATCGATCCACGTTCGCGACCGCGCCGCGGCGATAACACCAAGGGGCAAAGCCACGGCATAGACAAACAGGATCGCAGCCAGATTGACGACCACCGTCAACCAAAGCGTATCGCCAACAATTTCTGATACGGGACGGTCAAATTCAAAGGACCAGCCATAGTTTCCTTGAGTTAGACCGGAAAACCCGTGCGGTCCGGGCCAGAACCCCATCCAGATCAGGTATTGCTCCCAGATGGGACGATCCAAAGCGTATTCCGTGCGCAGAAACTCGGCCTTGGCGACACCGGCAGATTGCCCCGAGGCCTGAAGCTCGGCGATCTGGTTGCTCAGGTAATCACCGGGCGGCAGGTTGATGATTGTGAAAATCAGGACCGAAACTACCAACAAAGTCAGCAGCATCGTAAAGAACCGATAGACCGCATAGCGCAGCATGACCATTTTGCTGCTCCTGCTCAGTCAGCGAAAAAGAACTCATCCGGGCGATGGATGCCGAAATGCGCGCCTGGTTCCCATGCCCACATAGCCTGTTCCGGTACGTTGCGCAGACGATTCGAGACAACCACCGGCTGCGGCGCGCCGTTCAGGATGCCAATTGCATACAGTTGGTCCGCGTGAATTTTCAGCATTTCTGTCCAGGCTGCCGTGCGTTCTTCATCGCTTGTGGCGATTTCCCAATCATGGGCCAGTTCCATCAGACGTTCGGCTTCAGGCATGTCAGGGGCTTCGCCAACTTCACCCTTTGTCTGGTAATATTGACCCCATTTGGGCCAAGCGAGGAACACTTGATCAGTGGGTGCCAGATAAGCTGGTGAAGTGTGTGCCTGCGGGATACCATCATCCCATCCAAACCAAACTGACGCCATCGAGTTGCCCGCAAACACCCGGTTGCGCAGAATGTCGCGGTCCAGTGGACGCATCACCAGTTTGACCCCGATCTCGCGCCAGTTGTCGGTGACGATTTGCAGGGCATTCTCGACCTCTTGCCGTTCACCTGCGGTTTCGATGATCAACTCCATCGGGCGGCCATCAGGCAGCAAACGGATGCCGTTTTTGTCGCGTTGCGTCAGACCGGCTTCGTCCAGCAGGGCATTGGCCTGATCAATATCGTATTGCGCCCAGGCCTCGGCGTTCTCTTCATTGTAGAACGGCGAAGCGGGCAGCACTGACATCGCTGCGGGGCGCGCCAGTTTGAAATACAGAGCCTGATTGATGGTCTTGCGGTCGATCCCAAGCGACAAGGCACGTCGCACACGAACGTCGCGCAACACGTCGCGCCAGACGTCATCCGCAAAGTTAAGGTTCGGATAGATCGCAACCTGGGACGCTACGCCGGTTTTCCACAGCAGTGTTTTGTAGCCGCCTTGGGCCTCACCTTTTTTAAGGATCGACGCGTCCCGGAAGGCCAACCCGCGACCTTGCAGATCGCTTTCACCTGCGTTGGTCTTGGCTGCGACAAGGCCGGGGGCAACAATCTCCATCTCAACCACGTCGATATAGGGCAACTGTACCCCGTTGCTGTCGATACGGTGGTAGTAGGGGTTGCGCACAAAGTTATGCCTGATCTTCTTGCCCGAGCTTGCGTTTAGCCAAGGTTGCAAAGTCGGCAGTTCGTGGTTGTCGAACTTGTAAAGGTTGTCCAGCTTGTTGTGCAACGCGGCCCAGCTTTTGACCCTTGCATCTTCAACCAGAAAGGCCAGCTCCTCGGGATCGGCGTATTTCTCGTGGTACTGTTTGAGGAAGGCGGACGGACGGTAAATAAATGGCGGTCGCGCATTGGCAAGCGTTTGCAGGAAGTCCGGGTTTGGATCCTCCCATTCGAAGATCACCGTGGTTTCATCAGGAAATGTAACCGTTGGTGATTTGCCTTCGACGATCAGAAACTCAAGCGGACCCGAAGGGCTGAGCAGTTCGTTATTGGCAACCTCTTCCCACCAATAGCGGAAATCTTCCGAGGTGAAGGGCGAGCCGTCTGACCATTTGTGCCCTTCCCGCAGTTTCAGCGTAAACTTGCGATTGTCTTCGTTCTCGAACGAGGCCAGCAGATCGGGCACAATTTCATAGTCCTGGTTAAACCCAACAAGGCGGGCATAGCCGTAGACGACCATTTGGCGGATATCTTTCGACCGTGTCACCATCGTACGCAGCGTACCACCTTGGGTGCCAAATTCACGGCCTTTAGCGGCCAGATCAACGATCAGCGGTTCCTTGGGAATGCGTTCTTCGATCGGCGGAAGGTTGCCTGCCTCTACTTCAGCGCTCCAGAAGGCGCTTTCCTGAGGAGTAGGAAAGGTTTCTGCCGTGGCGGGCAGCATTCCCGTCAGGGCCAGCATTGCGGCCAGGATCAGGGGGCGAGTGGTCTTAAACATGGCAACGTACCTTATGGCCCGGTTCCAATTCCACCAATGAAGGTATCACGGTGTCCGAGAAACGGAAGGCTTCTTCCCAACTGTCCGGTGCGCCGGCGCCCAATGAAACCATTTGCAGGTCAATTGGACGGTTGATGTCGGGTTCGGGTTGAGCGGCAATCAGCGCCTTGGTGTAAGGGTGACGCGGATTGTAGAAAAGCGTTTCGGGCGGTGCCTGTTCGACAATCAGGCCGCGCCGCATAACGGCAACTTCGTCGGCAATCCGGGCGACAACGGCCAGATCGTGCGAGATAAACAGATAGGACAGGTTCAGGCTGTCCTGAAGGTTCTCCAGCAAGGTCAGGATTTGTTCCTGAACCGAGACATCCAGAGCCGATGTGGGTTCGTCACAGACAATCAGTTGCGGGTCCAACATCATGGCACGGGCCACAGAAAGGCGCTGCCGCTGCCCGCCGGAAAACGCGTGGGGATAGCGTTTCAGCATGTCTTCTGTCAAACCGACACGTTGCAGCATCTCGGCTGCTTTGTCGCGCTGTTCCGCTGAGGTGCCGATCTTGTGGATTTCCAACGGTTCGGTCATCGCGTCCTGAATGCGCATACGCGGACTGAGCGAGCTATAGGGGTCCTGAAAGACCATTTGTGCCTTTCGCTGAAACGCCGTGCGCTGGGCGCGCGTCATGCTGTGCACCGTGATTGGGTCGACGTCAGGTGCAGTGCGGAACAGAACTTCGCCACCAGGGTCGGGCAATTCGGCACCCAATGCGATCCGGGCTGCTGTCGTCTTTCCCGATCCGCTTTCGCCAACAATAGCCAGCGTTTTGCCGCGTGCAAGGTTCAGGTCGACGCCGCGACAGGCGTAGATTGCGGTGTCGGCTTGCCACCCCTTGCTGGACCGCATGGTGTAGGTCTTGGACACGTCCTTCATCTGAAGGATCAGATCTTCGTCCGGCATCGGAATACCTACGGCATCCTGGTCCGGAATTTCCGGCGCGGCATCGAACAACTGTTTCGTATAAGGATGAGCCGGAGCGGTCAGGATTGGCGCGGCCGGGCCCGACTCCATGATGCGACCCTTGTGCATGACCACGACCTGTTCGGCCATATTGGCGACGACACCCAGGTCATGGGTGACAAGGATCAGCGCCATGCCGGTCTCGCGCTGCAATTCCTTGATCAGCCCCAGCACCTGCGCCTGTGTGGTCACATCCAGCGCAGTGGTTGGTTCGTCTGCTATCAGCAGTTCGGGCTTGGATACCATCGCCATTGCGATCATGGCGCGCTGACGCATCCCGCCAGACAATTCAAACGGGTACGAGTCATAAGCGCGCTGGGGGTCGGGGAAACCCACGCGATCAAACTGGCTCAGAACTTCTTTGCGGGCCTCGGCTTCTGAAAGACCACGATGCAGCCACAAGACTTCGCTGACCTGATTGCCGATCTTGTGCAGGGGCGACAGTGAACGCATAGGTTCTTGAAAGATCATCGAAACCCGGTTGCCGCGTATGTTGCGCATCTCGCGTTCCGAGACCGATGTAAGCTCGCACGTACCTTTGGAATCGTTCAGGGTAATAGTGCCGCTGCGGATCTGTGCAGAGCGGGGTAGAATGCGCAAAGCGGCCCGACATGTGATTGTTTTGCCCGATCCGGATTCACCCACTAGTGCAAGTGTCTGACCGGCCTCGACGTCGAAGTTCACATCCGTGACCACGGAATTGCCCGTACCAAAGCCAATGCTCAGGTTTCTGACGGACAACAACGCGTTCATGCGGGTTTTCTACCCGTTTGACCAAAAGGTGACATCGGTTAATTCAACTCCCCGTGATTTTTTGCTTAGTGTCGCGCGGTTCCGCCCGACTAGTCAAACCCGTTCTTGGGCTGAAATGTCGCGGAATTGTGAAA
The DNA here is from genome assembly GCF_013034475.1 of Ruegeria sp. HKCCA6837. Taxonomy (NCBI): domain Bacteria; kingdom Pseudomonadati; phylum Pseudomonadota; class Alphaproteobacteria; order Rhodobacterales; family Roseobacteraceae; genus Ruegeria; species Ruegeria sp. HKCCA6837. The sequence goes on along the minus strand of NZ_WQGD01000005.1, from coordinate 239,524 downwards.
CTTTGGGCTTCATCGCTACACAAAGTCTTGAGAATTTGTCATCTAGGGCCGCATCGGGCGCATCTATGCTTCCGAATAGTATCAAGGAGATATGTGCTGGTGTCCGAGAATCAAAGCCGCCTGGATCTGTTCATCGACCGCATGGTGTCGCAACGCGCCTGTCTGGATTTTGCGATTGCGCATACGGCGGGCATGAAAGGCCCGGTTTTCGAGTTGGGTTTGGGCAATGGCCGTACCTATCACCATCTTGTGCAGCATATGGATGACCGCCCGGTTTATGTGTTCGAACGCGCGGTGGCTTCTCACCCAGACTCAACCCCACCCGAGGATCGGGTGATTCTGGGGGATGTGCGCGATACGTTGCCTGCATCCGTTGACCGGTTTGGCGCAACAGCGAGCCTTATCCACGCAGACTTGGGCGGGCATAACCGTGAGAAGAACGATAAATTTGCTCGGTTCGTCTCGCCGCTGATTGAACCTTTGCTGGCGCAGGGCGGTCTGATGGTGTCCAGTGATCGCATGTATTTCGACGGGCTGACAGAAATGCCGCTGCCCGAAGGTGCCGTTGAAGGGCGCTGTTTCATTTACCGCCGTTGATCTGAAAGGGGCACCAGCATGATTTTCTACGACTGCTCAACAGCCCCCAACCCCAGGCGAGCCCGCATGTTCATTGCGGAAAAAGGGCTTGAGATCGAGACCCGAGAAGTCTCGATCGCCGAAGGCGCGCAACTGAGCGATAAATTCCGCGCCGTCAATCCGCGCGCCACCGTGCCTGTCCTGGTAACCGATGATGGTACAGTTCTCACCGAGAACATGGGTATTGCCGCTTATCTTGAGGCACGTTTTCCCGAACCGCCTTTGATGGGTCGGACCCCCGATGAAAAAGGTCTGGTTCTGATGTGGAATGCGATCGCCGAACAGCAGGGTGGTTTGCCCATCGCCGAAACGCTGCGCAACAGTCATCCGGCTTTTCGGGACCGCGCTATTCCTGGTCCGTCCAACTATGCCCAAATCCCGGAACTGGCGCAGCGCGGAAAGGACCGTGTGATTCAGTTTTTTGATCTGCTCGAGGCGCGGTTGACCGAAAGCAGATTCATCGCGGGTGACGACTTCACTCTAGCTGACATCTCGACCTTTGTTTTTGTCGATTTTGCGCGAGTGATTAAAACGCGAATCCCTGAAGGCAATACTGCGACGGTCGCGTGGTTTGAAAGCATCCAGTCACGCCCTAGCGCCAAGCTTTAGCGACCACTGTTTCAAGGCGCCCATCACTGCTGGTCTACACTGTACAGAAATGTCTAGACAGAAATGAACAGTGCCACTAGCGTTTTCCCAGATTTTGTTTTGGGGAGGTTCAGATGAAATCTCAGTATCGCGTTGTTGTCATTGGGGGCGGGGTCGTCGGGGCCTCGGTTCTGTATCATCTGGCCAAGTTTGGCTGGTCGGATGTCGTGATGCTTGAACGGCGGCGGCTTGCGTCGGGCTCTTCGTGGCACGCGGCTGGCGGTATCCACGCGTTGAATGCCGACCCGAATATGGCGTCACTGCAGGCGTATACTATCGACCTGCTCAGTGAAATCGAAAAGGAATCGGGTCAGAATATCGGTTTGCACATGACCGGCGGTCTGACTCTTGCCGGAACGCCCGAACGGTGGGAGTGGTTGCAGGCCAACTACCGAATTTTTCAGTCCATCGGGATTGACGATTGCGAGTTGCTGACCCCGCAAGAGGCCCAGAAACGTTGTCCGATCATGTCCTCCGAGGGCGTGCTGGGTGCTATGTGGGCGGATCGTGAAGGGTATATCGACACAACCGGAACAGTGCAGGCTTATGCAACAGCGGCCCGAAAACGCGGTGCTGAGTATTACGAAGAAACCAAAGTCGAGGAACTGATCCAAACCGATGAAGGTTGGAAGGTTGTGACCGACAAGGGCACGATCACTTGCGAACATGTGGTCAATGCGGCGGGCCTGTGGGCCAAGCAGGTCGGGCGCATGGCTGGCGTCGAATTACCGGTATCACCGCTTAAGCACCACTATCTGATCACTGACACAGTGCCCGAAGTCGCAGCCGCCGATTTTGAGATGCCGATGACCGTGGACCTGGAAGGATTCACCTATATGCGGCAGGACCAAAAGGGCGTTCTGGTCGGCATTTATGAAGTAGATCACGAGCATTGGGCCATGGACGGCGCGCCGTGGAACTATGGCGAAGAGCTGTTTCAGGAACAGCTTGACCGGATCGAGAACGAATTGACGCTGGGCTTTGAACGTTATCCTTCGATTCAGAATGTCGGCATCAAGACATGGGTGAACGGCGCATTTACCTTTTCGCCCGACGGTAACCCTTTGGTCGGTCCGGTGCCGGGCAAACGTGGCTATTGGTCTGCCTGTGCGGTGATGGCGGGCTTCCTTCAAGGTGGAGGCGTGGGTAAGACCTTGGCCGAATGGATGATCCATGGCGAGCCCGAGGCTGATGCCTGGTCAATGGATGTGGCCCGCTACGGCGACTATGCGCAGAACAAGCGCTATATCCGCGAGACCACGGGTCAGTTCTATTCCCGCCGTTTTGTGATGACCTATCCAAACGAACAACTGCCTGCAGGCCGTCCGCTGAAGATGGCTCCTGCGCATGACGCGATGACCGAGGCTGGCTGCAAATGGGGCGTCAGCTGGGATCTGGAGGTGCCGCTGTATTTCGCACCAAAGGGTTTCGAGGAAACACCAACGCTTAAGCGGTCCAATGCACATGACATCGTGACTGAAGAATGCAAGGCCATCCGTGAAGGCGTGGGCCTGATGGATATCTCGGGCTTTTCTCGGTTTGAAGTGACCGGTCCGAATGCTCAAGTGTGGCTCGATAGGGTGATGGCCTCGAAACTGCCTGCCCCGGGGCGCGCGAAACTGGCCCCGATGCTGGGCGAGGATGGGCGGCTTAAGGGCGATTTGACCGTTTTGAACTGGGGCGACGGCACCTGGTGGATCATGGGCAGCTACTATCTGCGTGCCTGGCACAAGCGCTGGTTTGACGATCACATGATTGAGGGTGTCGAGCTGCGTGATCTGGGCGAGGAATATTGCGGCTTTGCCGTGGTTGGGCCGAAATCGCAGGCTGTGGTCGAAAAGCTGGCAGAGCAGGATATCTCGGGCTTGAAATTCATGGGCTGCGGCGATTTCGACATCGGCCTTGTTCGTGCTCGCGTGGCGCGCATGTCCGTGACCGGCGAAAAGGGGTACGAGATCAACTGCCGCTATGGCGACCACATCAAACTGCGCCGTATCTTGTTGGAGGCCGGTGCCGAAGAAGGCATTCGCGAGGTTGGTTTCAACGCGATGGGGTCGACCCGGTTGGAAAAGAGCTTTGGGATTTGGTCTGCGGAGTTCACGCAAGCCTATACACCTGGCATGACCGGAATGGATCGCTGGATCGATTGGGAAAAAGAGTTTGTCGGCAAAGAGGCCGCGCTTGCCGAACGCAATGGCAATGGTCCGGCACAAGTACAGGCGACGTTGGAGATCGATGCAGCTGACGCGGATGCCAGCGGGTACGAGCCGATTTGGGCCAATGGTGAACGCGTTGGTTTCGTGACCTCGGGCGGCTATGGGCATTACACCGGCAAATCGCTGGCGATGGCCCTGATTGACCGCGACAAAGCTGAACCGGGTACTGAACTGTCAGTCCATGTGGTTGGCGTGGAACGGTCGGCACGCGTGGTTGCGCCGTCGCCTTATGACCCGCAAGGCAAAGCGATGCGAGGCTGATCATGACCGCTCAGGACCGAGGACGCAGGCGGCGCGGGCGGGGGGCCGAAGCCGCCCCGCAACCCAGTCGCGATGTGAACTATCGCCAGCTCAAGAACCCTTTCCCGCAAATGGAGGTGTTTCCGGCGGATCAGATCGCCGACATGCATGAGACTGCATTGCGTACGTTGGAAGAATTGGGCGTAAAATGTCTGCTACCCGAGGCGCGCAAGCTTTTCAAACAAGGTGGTGCGCGCGTGGACGAAGACAGTGAAATGGTCTTCATCGGGCGCGAGATGGTTGGGGCCGCAGTGGCTTCAGCCCCAAAGTCTATTGATTGTCGAGCCGGTTCGCGGCGGCGGGATTTCACGCTTGAACTGGGCTCTTTGGTCTTTCAACCCGGTGCCGGGGCTCCGAATGCGACCGACCTTGAACGTGGACGTCGCCCCGCGACAGGGCAGGATTATCTGGAGTTTCTGAAGCTCACGCACCATTTCGATGTATTCCAGATGATCTCGCCTCAGGTCGAGCCGCAGGACGTACCAACCCATTTGCGCCACTATTTTACCACGCAAGCGCAGATGGAGCTTACAGACAAGTTCCCGTTCTTTTTCTCGCGCGGCACGCCGCAGGTGATGGATTGCTTTGAGATGCTGTCCACGGCCCGTGGCCTTTCGAGTGATGAATTCCAGGGCAATGCGCATTGTTACACGATCATCAACACCAATAGCCCGCGCACTTTGGATATTCCGATGGCGCAAGGTCTGATCGACTTCGCGCGGCATGGTCAGATGTCGATCATCACGCCGTTTACCCTGATGGGCGCGATGGCTCCGATTACTGTGGCCGGGGCGATCACCTTGTCCCATGCCGAAGCGCTTGCCGCTTTGACACTGACGCAGCTTGCCAAACCTGGTGCTCCGGTCTGTTATGGAACGTTTACAAGCAACGTGGATATGAAATCTGGTGCCCCTGCATTCGGGACGCCTTCCCATTTCCAGGCGTCTCTGGCTGCGGGTCAATTGGCGCGCCAACTTGGCCTGCCTTGGCGGTCGGCAGCAGGATCAGCGTCAAACATCAACGATGTGCAGGCCGCGAACGAGAACCAGTTTGGCCTTTGGGGCTGCCTGATGGCCGGGGCAACCGTGATCATCCATTCCGCAGGTTGGCTGGAGGGTGGCCTGACCGTATCCTTCGAAAAACTGGTCTGCGATGCCGAGGTCCTGAACATGGTGGCCGAACTTTGCGCGGGTGCACAGGCAGGCGCGGCAGAGATCGGATATGATACAGCCTTGCGTGAGGTCGAACCCAGTGGACATTTCTTTGCCTCAAGCCAGACGATGGAGCGGTACAATACCGAGTTCTATCAACCGCATCTTCATGACTACGCCAACTTTGGCACCTGGACCGAACGTGGGGCGGTTGATGCGAATAATCGGGCTACTGACGTTTGGAAAGGTATCCTGAGCGACTTCAAAGCACCAAGTATTGACAGTGACAGTTTGGGTGCCATGCACGACTTTATTGCGCGTCGGACTGCCGAGGGCGGCGCGCCGCCGGAGAGTTGAATGAATACAAAACCTGTCCTTCACCGCGATGATCCCAAGGCTGAACCCTTGATCGGCAACGTCAAGGTCACGCGTGACGATTGGTTGAATGTGGCAATGGACGTGCTGATTTCGGATGGGATAGATCAAATTAAGGTTCTGAATCTTGCCGAGCGGATGGCTGTATCGCGCTCATCCTTTTATTGGTACTTCAAATCTCGGCAAGAACTGATGGATGCGCTGCTTTCCCGCTGGCAAGCCACCAATACGGCAGCATTGATCAAGCAGGCGGAGGCCCCGGCTGAGACAATCACAGCAGCTGTCTGCAACGTGCATCGTTGTGTGGTAAACAGCGAGTTGTTCGACACCGCGCTGGACTTTGCCGTACGTGACTGGGCGCGTAAATCCGGCAAGGTGCGGCGTGCGCTGGACCAATCCGACGCGCGTCGCCTTGCAGCACTGCACGCAATGTTTGCCCGCTACGGCTATTCCGAGATCGAGGCCGAAACTCGAGCGCGGGTACTGTATTACATGCAGATTGGCTATGACCTGGCGCAAATGAACGAACCAATTGAGATGCGGATCTCGCTATTGGCGCACTACCTCTACACGTTTACCGGCGTTGAGCCAAAGCCAGAAGAAGTTGAAGAATTCAGCGCATATACAATGCGTTATTGGAAAGGAGACTTGAAATGAGTCAACCAGACGCAATCATCATTGGCACGGGTGTGATCGGCGCGGCCATTGCGTTCGAGATGTCGAAGGCGGGGTGGAAAACCCTGTCTTTAGACCGCAATTCTCAGGTTGGTCACGGCTCAACCGCCGGGTCTTGTGCGATAATCCGAATGCATTATTCGACCTTTGACGGAACGGCCTTTGCCTGGGAAGGCTACCATTACTGGCGCGACTGGGCCGACTATCTGGGGCTGCCAGAGGATGCCAATCTGGCCCAGTTCCGGGAAACCGGTTGTCTGGTCATGAAGACCGAGGCGAACGGTATGTTGGAAAAGCACATGCGCAATTCGTCGGATTTGGACTGCCCCTTCGAGGAATGGTCGGCTGAGAAAGTGGTGGAGCGCCTGCCGGTTTATTCGCTGGACAGTTTTGCCCCCGCGCGCCGTATGGATGATCCGGAATTCGGTCAGTCCAACGGACGCAAGATGACCGGCGGTGTGTATTGGCCGCAAGCGGGGTACGTCACCGACCCGGCCTTGTCTGCACAGAACCTGATGGATGCCGCGAAACAGAATGGGGCCGAGGTGCGCACCGGCGCTGAAGTCACTGAAATCCTGACCGAGGGCGGGCGCGTTTCCGGCGTCAAACTGGCGTCGGGCGAGGAAATCCACGCCAAGGTCGTGGTCAACGTTGCGGGACCGGGTTCGGCGATCATCAACGAGATGGCGGGTGTCCTGGGCGACATGACCATCAAAACCCGGCCCTTGCGGCAAGAGGTGGTTCATGTTCCTGCGCCTGAAGGGTTCGATTTTGAAAATGATGGAACCATTGTGTCGGACAGCGACATCGCCTGTTATTGTCGCCCGGAACATGGAAACCATATCCTCGTCGGATCAGAAGACCCGGAATGTGATCCGCATCAGTGGTGCGAGGACGATGTGAACTATAACCGAGAGTTCACCGACCAGTGGACCACGCAGGCGATGCGCTATGCGCAACGTGTCCCCAGTCTTGGCATCCCGTCGAAAACGCGGGGCGTTGTTGACCTGTATGATGCGTCCACCGACTGGATTCCGATCTATGACAAATCCAGCCTGCCGGGGTTCTACATGGCCTGCGGTTCCAGCGGGAACCAATACAAAAACGCGCCGATTGCGGGTAAGATGATGACGGCTCTGATCTCGTATTGCGAGGGTGGTGCCGACCATGACGCAGAACCGTTGCAGTTCGAACTGCCCTATATCAAACGGAGCATCGATGTCGGCTTTTATTCGCGCAAACGTCCGATCAACGAAGAAAGCAGTTTCTCGGTGCTGGGCTAGTCACGGCCTGTAAACGATCTACGTCTTGCGGGGCTGGCAAAGAGGGTGGCCCTGCTATGACCGACCGACAAACCAAAGTTCTGATTCTGGGCAGTGCTCCTTCGGCCTTAGAAGCGAGGGCTTGGTCGCGCCAGCCCTTCACGCATATTGTCGCCATCAACAACGCGTGGCGCATTCGAGGGGATTGGGATTACTTAATCCACCCCGAAGATTTTCCGACTGACAGACGCCCGAAGTACGTTAACAAAGCGCAAAGCATCGTCACTGCGCGAGATTATGTGCCCAAGCAGAACGAATATGGCGGGTTCGTCTACGCAGGCGGCACGATGGCTTTTACAGCCGGGTATTGGGCGCTGGCGGCTCTGAAACCGGATGTATTGGCGTTTTTTGGATGCGACATGATGTATTCGGGTTCTGGCAAGACCCATTTTTACGGAACCGGGGCCGCGGACCCGTTGCGGGACGATGTGACTCTGCGATCGCTCGAAGCTAAATCTGCGCGTCTGGCTCTTTTTGCAGCCAAACAGGGGTGCAGAGCAGTTCGGTTGTCCAACGGGCCCAGCCGATTGGTCTTTTCCTCAACCAGCCGGTCTAATCTGTCCGCGTCACCACTTATTGACACATTAGGAATGGGTCCAGCACGCCAAATAGAACACGATCTGGGCTATTACGTCGACTCAGGTCGGTATTGGGAGGTCGAAGAAAGATTCGATCCCGAAAAGATCGACGCATTGGATCGAATGTGGCTTCGGTCGTACAGAATGGGTGCGTTGAAAGAGGCGGCGTAACCTATTCAGGCTGCTGCAAAGCTAACCCACGCCCAGACCATCGCCACATATGTCAGGTTGTGCATCAACTGGTCCAACCCGGCCGCGCGCCAAAAGGCGGCTTGCGAAGGTTCCAGCTGGTTTTTGTCAGAATAGCTGGCTTTGACGAAATCGATGTTGAAATGGATTATCCATTCAAGCGCTGCGACAATCAGAATAAACGCCAAAGGTGCGCCAAAAACCACGAACACAATAATAGAGCCTGCAACATGTACTGCTGCATGCTGTGCACGTCCCCAATGAAAATACTCACCGCGTCCAGAGAGCATTTTCGGTGTCTGGAGGTAAAAGTCAGCGAACATGTGCTTTACAAGCAATAAGCAAAGCATAACGAACACTGCGCCAAAACTGGCAGCCAAAAGAACCCTCCCGATCTCGTCCTGCTGACCACTCTAGGCAATTAGATGGGCATACGTAAATGAACTAGTTCACATAAGCTTAAGAATTCGCACAATCGGGAAAAAAATTGCCAATTATGTCTGGATGGCATTAGAGTCATGCTGTTGAATTTGCGTGGATAACATCTGAACCGCGTCGTCGGTCAGCAGCAGGGGCAGGTTCCATAGAACGCACGATTTTCCGCTTTATCTGGAAGTACTCCAAACGCGACCAGCTGATCTTGCTGGCTGTGACAGCGACATTGTTCCCGCTGCTTTACCTGACGTTGGAACTGCCTAAGCGCATTATCAATGATGCGATTGGTGCACCCAACCCAGAAGTAACCATCTGGGGCTATACGATGTCGCAGACGAATTTTCTGGTTATTCTATGCTTTGCGTTTTTAGCGGCTGTATTGGGGCATGGCCTGATGAAAATGCGCATCAACACCATGAAAGGTGTGCTGAGCGAGCGGATGCTGCGGCGCTTTCGGTATCAGTTGATCAGCCGTGCGTTGCGATTTCCGCAACCCTATTTCGAACGCGTCAGCCAGGGCGAGATGGTGTCGATGATCACCGCCGAAAGCGAGCCGATGGGCGGGTTGATGGGGGATGCGATCAGCCAGCCTGTATTGCAGGCGGGTCAGATGATCACGATCCTTGCCTTTTTGTTCCTGCAAAGCTTTTGGTTCGGCTTGGCCGCGGTGGCACTGATTCCGGTACAAGCCTGGCTGATCCCCAAGCTGCAACGCCAAATCAACCTGCTGAACAAAAAGCGTATTCAAGAAGTGCGGGTGCTTGCGGCCCAAATCGGTGAAAACGCTGCAGGGGCTTCGACGCTGCGCGCCAATGGTGGCTGGCGTTATCGCCGGGCGATGATCTCGGATCAGTTGGGGCGGTTGTTCGGCATCCGGTTCGAGATCTACCAGAAGAAGTTTTTTATGAAATTCATAAACAACTTCATCTCTCAATTGACGCCATTCATGTTCTATCTGATCGGCGGTCTGCTGGTGCTGCAAGGCTCGGTCTCGCTGGGGGCGCTGGTTGCAGCGCTTGCGGCTTACAAGGACCTGAGCTCGCCCTGGAAAGAGCTTTTGACCTACTACAACCAGACACAGGACATGTCTTTGCGTTGGGACGTGGTGATTGACCGCTTTGCGCCCAGCGGAATGCAGGACGAAGCCTTGTTTGAGGGCGAAGCTGACGCACGCCCCAATCTGAACGATGATATTGTGCTGGATCATGTTTCGGTTCGGGACATGGACGGCAATCAGGTGTTGGACGATCTGAACCTCAGCTTTCCGGGCGGCAAGACGATCGGCATTTCCGCCCCCAGCGAGGAAGACCGCCGTGCCATCGCCGAACTTTTGACGCGTGAAATCTTGCCCAGTGGTGGCAAGGTGCGTATCGGGGATGTGAACCTGGCCGAACTGCATCAGGGCGTTGTGGCCTCACGTATAGGTTATGCTACGTCCCGCCCTGTCATGTTTCAGGGCACTTTGGGCGACAACGTAATGATGCCTATGCGGTTCAGACCGTTGTCAGAGAGCGCAGATGACCCCGATTTTCGCGAAACCCTGCGGGCAGGAAACAGTTCCGACCCGTTCAAGGTGGATTGGCTTGATCCGTCTTTGGCAGGGCTTCCGGACGCGGCGGCCTTGCGCGATTGGTGGTTGCAGCTGATCGACGGGATGGGGTCTGGTGCGGCCCTGTTCCAGCGTGGTGCAGAACAAAGCTTTAACGCCGCTGAGCATTGCGAACTGGCTCAGAAACTGGTCGAATTGCGTCCAATTGTGCGCAAAGCCGTTCAGGACGCGGGTCTGGAACAACAGGCGTTGATCTTCGACCGCAATCTGTACAACCCCGCCCTGCCTGTTGCCGAGAATCTTCTGTTTGCCACGCCCTGCGTTCCGGTGACACACGCTTTGCTGGTAGAACAGACGGTCTTTCTGGGCCAGCTGCGAGAGTTGGGGCTGGATGAAACGCTGATCGCATTGACCCGCGACGTGATCGAGATGTTGCGCCAGATTTTTGGTTTGGACGGTACGGATCACCCGTTGTTTCGCAAGCTCGGGTTGGATGCAAAGACCTATGAGGCTGCGGTCGAACTGGTTGAGCAGACCCGTAAAGAAGGCTCGGCCGGGTTGGACGATGCACAGTTGGCAAATTTGCTGGCCGTGCCGTTTGTTATTTCGGCGGAACAGATCGGCCCAGCGTTCACCGATGAGCTGAAGGACCGGATTCTCGAACTTCGACACAGCCACTCTGAGAAGCTGATGGAACGTCTGAAAGATGTTTTTGTTCCGCTGGACCCGGAGGTATACGCACCTGGTTTGACAGTCATGGAAAACGCGCTTTTTGGCAAAGTCAGTCAGATTGGCGGTGCCCGTTCCGATGAGGCGCGCAAGCTGATTGTCGATGTGTTGGCCGAAAACGGCGCGCGGCCATTGGTGACGGAACTGATTTATGACGTGCCGGTGGCCTTGGGTGGTCAGAACCTGCCCGCGGTGTTTGCAGAGCCACTGGCGTTTACGCGCGCAACGATCAAGAAACCGGACGTCCTGATCCTGGAAAACGCCTTGGCCAGTTACGACATGAAAACGCAGGTGGCCGTCTACAAAAAGCTGCGTGAGTTGCTGCCGGAGACTACTGTCATCTACTTGAACGATCAGTTTGAAAACCCCGATGTATTCGACATGTTCGTTGAAATCAGGCAAGGTCGTGTGGTCTCGGACGGAGGGCCGGTAGACGTGGAGGAAGACAGCGCAGCATCGGCAGATCTGGCGCGGAAATTGCGTGCTCTGGAACAGACCCCGTTGTTCTCTGGTCTGGACCGACGGCAGTTGCGCCTGTTGGCCTTTGGTGCACGCTGGTTTGACGCCGAGCCCAGGCAAGTGGTTTTCTTAAAAGACGACCAGCCAACCGATGGTGCCTATGTTGTGCTTGAGGGTGAGGCCGGATTGTACCTGCCGCAGGAGCAAGGGCCGGATCAGTTGATCACCACCGTTGGACCGGGCGCTTTGGTCGGAGAGCTGGGCCTGATCCGCAAAGAGCCGCGCGCGTTGAGCATGGTGGCAGAAACTCAGCTGTCTTGTCTGCGGATTGGTGAAGAGGAATTCCTTGCCGTCGTCGAGAATGACGCTGCAACTGCCTTCAAGCTGCTTCAGGTGATTGCAGGCTACGTTTCAAGCTAGGGGATCAGGTGTCTTCTGCGCAGAACAGTTTGTACAAGAGACCAATCACTTGTTCCGTGTTCCCATCACGCAAGGAATAGTAGACCGTCTTGCCCTCTCTGCGGGTTGAGACAAGCCCTTCTTCGCGCAGGCGGGCCAGCATCTGGCTAACAGCGGCTTGACGCAGCTCAAGCAGATTCTCAAGCTGACCCACGGATTTCTCTCCATCCCCAAGGTGGCACAGGATCATCAGCCGCCCTTCATGGGCCAGCGTTTTGAGGTAAGCAGCCGCGCGGGCGGCATTGTCTTTCATGTCCGGCAGAGTGTCCGTGCTGCGTGCCTGAGGATCGGTTTCTTTGAGTTCCACGTTGTGACCGTTGTTCCGCTTTTTATCGGGCTAATATGCCCTAAACACGCAGCTGTTGTCACCCCTCGGTTGCCGGTGCGCCGCCTTGAAAAGCGTTGCCGTTGGCGTAATCGCAGGGGTCTTCTTGCATTTGCAAGTGCAGGTCGCGGCCCTCATAGGGATGCGCGCGGGCCAGGGCTTCGTCGACATCAATACCTAGGCCCGGCGCTGTTGGCGCGGTTACGAACCCGTCCTCGACCCGAATAGACCCTTTGATCAGTTGGTCATGGAACGGTGTTTCGATGCTTTCCAGCAACAGCAAATTAGGGATCGACGCAGCCAGATGGATATTAGCCGCCCATTCCACCGGCCCTGCATAGAGATGCGGTGCCATCTGAGCGTTGAAGACCTCAGCCATTGCGGCAACTTTCTTCATCTCCCAGATCCCGCCCGCGCGTCCCAACGCCGGTTGCAGGATTTCCGCGGCCCCGGCGCGCAAAACGGCACCGAATTCGGCCTTGGTCGTCATGCGTTCTCCGGTGGCGACGGGGATGCGGACATTGCGGGCGACGCGAGCCATGTCTTCGATCATGTCCGGCGGCGTGGGTTCTTCGAACCAAAGCGGTTGATAAGGTTCCAACGCTTGCCCCAGCCGAATGGCCCCGGCGGTGTTGAATTGACCATGCGTGCCGAATAGCAGATCGGCCTTGTCGCCCACGGCTTCGCGGATCGCCTTGCAGAAAGCGACCGACATGGAAATGTCACTCATCGCGGGCATGTGGCCGCCCCGGATCGTATAAGGGCCCGCCGGGTCGAATTTGACGGCAGTATAACCACGCTGCACCATTGCAGCAGCCGTTTCGCCGGCCTGTTCAGGAGAAGTCCAGAAATCAGTCAGATTATGCTGGGGCAGGGGGTAAAGATACGTATAGGCACGGATTCGGTCGTTCATTTTTCCACCCAGCAAAGCATAGACGGGGCGGTCGCGATCCTTGCCCAGAATATCCCAGCAGGCGATCTCCAACCCTGAAAACGCGCCCATTACGGTCAGGTCTGGTCGCTGGGTGAAGCCGCTGGAATATGCACGGCGGAACATCAGCTCGATGTTTTCGGGGTTTTCACCCTGCATATGCCGTTCGAACACGTCATGAATGACATGGCGCATCGCCTCTGGCCCGACGGAGGAGGCATAGCATTCGCCCCAGCCGGTGATGCCAGTATCGGTCGTCACCTTAACCAATATCCAATATCGCCCACCCCAACCCGGCGCCGGTGGGGCGGTGACGATAATGTCGAGATCCTGCAGTTTCATCCCAAATCCTCTCGGTGGGTCAGGTCCTGTCGAACAGGATCACATTGCGCTTGGCTGATCCGGTTTTGGTGTCGGCGATGGCTTCGTTGATCTGATCAAGGGACCAACGACCCGAGATCAACTCGTCTAGCTTCAGCCGCCCTTGTTCGTACAGATCCACCATCCACGGAATATCGCGCTGGATCACCACGTCGCCCATCTTCGACCCAACAACGCCCTGACCCAGAGCCGCCAGAACGACGGGCTCATAACTGGCCATGTCACCCGAATGCGGCATTCCGATCATGATCGCCTTGCCACCACGTCCAAGATAGCGCGGTGCCTGATCATAGGCGGGAATCGCACCAACCGTGATCAGAACCGCATCCGCACCACGCCCGCCTAACGCCTTGTAAGCGGCCTTCCACGGCTGGTCCAAACTGGCCAACACGCCGTGGGTTGCGCCGAATTCCTTGGCGATCTCAAGCTTTTCTTCGGTCATATCCACGGCCACGATTCGCCGCGCGCCTGCAATCCGCGCGCCCTGAATGGCGTTCAGACCAACGCCGCCTGCGCCGATCACCACGACATCCCGACCGGGGCGCAAATCAGCTGCGTTCACAGCAGCTCCAACCCCGGTGATGACCCCGCATGAGAGCAGGCTGGCCAGATCCTTGGGCAGAGTTTCTGGAATTTTGACGATCTGACGGTGGCTCACCACAACCTTTTCGGCAAAGGCACCACAGGCCATGGCCTGTTCGAGTGGACCGCCATCACCGGTCTTCAACGGACCTTTGACCGTATCGTATGGTGTTTCGCAGATTGTCGGTTTTCCGCCCGCACAGCTGGGGCACGTTCCACAGGCACGGATCAGCGTTACAACCACAGGGTCGCCGATTTTGAAATCCCCGGCGGCTTCACCAACGGCGCTGATAACGCCTGCGGCTTCGTGGCCATAAACGGCTGGCAGGAACCCACCCCATGCCCCTTCGGCGTAGGATATGTCCGAATGGCAGATGGCCACGGCGTCCAGTGTAACCTCGACTTCGCCCGTGCCGGGGGGCGCAAGTTGAACTTCTTCGATCACCAAGGGTTCGCCAAAAGCTCGGCAGACTGCGGCTTTGATTGTTTGCATGTTGTCACTCTCTCCCGTTGGGTTCACGGTGGCGCGGGAAATGACGTCTCGCAAGGCGGAAACCGCCATTTGGATGTCGTTGTTACGCAACGACAGGGCGGGACCGGCGAAACAACAAGAAACCTGCCAGCATTAGTACCAGCGCTAATAGAAACGGTGCGCCGGGCAGGTAGAGTGGCGTGTCGGGCCGGATGAACTGCGCGAAAATCGAAGTCATAAGCAAAGGCGAGATCACCATCGACAGCGCGTGCAGCGCCGTCAGAACGCCCTGCAATTCGCCTTGCTGCGAATCGGGCGTGGCCTTGGACATCATGGCCTGAAGAGCAGGTGTGATGACCGCCCCGATGGCAGTTATTGGAATGAGAAGCAGCGCGATGAGGCCGTTGGTGAGGAAGGCCAGAAATGCGAAGCTAATGATCTCAAAACCCATTCCGTAGATGATTGTGCCCCTCTCGCCCAGAAACCGGATGGCAGGCCGGATCAATCCGCCCTGCACAATGGCCATGCCTATACCGTAGACACCCAGGGACAGGCCAATCATCTGTGGCGACCATCCGAATCGCTCGGTCGTGAAATAGGACCAGATGGCGGGGTAGACGTAGATGGATACTGAATACAGGAAATACACCCAAAGCAGCGGCCGGATACCGGGCAAAGAAGCGATGGCGTTCAGCGAATTGAGAGGGTTTGCGCGTTTCAGGCTGAAGGCTCGTCGGGTCTTGTCGGTTACGGTCTCGGGCATCACGAAGTAACCGATGCAAAAGGTCAACGCCGCCAAACCGGCAGCGGCCCAAAACGGTGCGCGCGTGCCATATTCACTGAGCAATCCGCCAATGACGGGCCCAAGGACGAAGCCCATGCCAAAAGCGGCACCCAGCAGGCCAAAGTTTGCAGCCTTATCCTTGGGCTCGGACACATCCGCCATAAACGCCGCAGCGGTGGCATGCGTGGCTGCGGTTATACCGCCTACGATCCGACCGATCAGCAACAGCCAAATGCTGCCCGCAACAGCCATCACGACATAGTCCAGCGCCATAACAAACAGGGACACCAGAAGGACGGTTCTGCGTCCGTACGCGTCTGACAGGTTTCCAAGTATGGGCCCAAAGATAAACTGCATCGCGGCAAAGGCTGTGCTCAGAACACCGCCCCAGATCGCTGCATTGGCGAGCGAGCCGCCCTGAACCTCGACGATCAGTTCCGGCATGATCGGCATCACCAGACCGATGCCCATGGCGTCGATCATGACAATGCTGAGGATGAAGAAAAACGGCAGACGCATAGGACCCGGCAAGTGATCTGTTCAACGCACCCTAAGCACAGATGATAACCGAGAAAAGCGAGAGTTGATTGCGGGTCGAATTGCCGTTGCGACAGGTCAGGGCAGTTTGTCTGCCAGTTCTGACAGGATTTGCGCAAGCTCGCGCGGGTGCGAGAAGAACGGGGAATGCGAACTGTCGATGGTGCGGCGCATATCTTCGGGGATAAGGGCGCTCATCGTTGCTTGGTATTCGGGTGGTATAGTGTGATCGTCCGTGGTGCGGATATACGCCTTGGGCACATTGTCGAAATTCGCACCGGTCGGAAGGGGCGTTTCTTGTGGGCGAATGGCCTGAGGGCAAAGGCGCGCATAGGCGTAAGGCAGGATGTCGTCGGAGCAATCATGGTAGAATAGCTGGGGAATAGCCTCGGCAGACACAGTGTATGACAGCCCGTCGGTGGATTTTTCGACCGCATGGGCGATGGTCTGCCTTGGGCCAAGCCTGCGCATGTCGGCCATGGCCAGGCCGTCTTTGGGCACATAGGCGCACAGATAGATCAGCGCGCGCATGGCATCGGGTTGCGCTTCGGCGGCGGCGCTGATCGGGTAGCCGCCCCAGGAATGGCCAACGAGGATTGTATCTGATGTGCTGGCATGCAGCACGGCGTCGCGGCAACTGTCCAGCGTGACCTCGGCTACGGGCGTGGGGTCCGCACCATGGCTGGGCATGTCGATGGCTTTGGCAGAATGCCCCAGAGTTTCAAGCGCGGGTATCAGGTCGCGCCAGCACCATGCACCGTGGCAAGAACCGTGGACCAACAGGAAAGACGCCATTGCCGTTCTCCTTCAGATATGTCCGATTTCGGTCAGAAAATCAGTCAGGATCTCTGCATATTCCGCTGGCTTTTCAACGCAGGGCAAATGCCCTGCCCGGCGGATCAGCCGGAACCGGGATCCCGGGATCAGATCGACGGTCTCTCGCACCAGATCGGGGGGCGTCGATCCGTCTTCGCTGCCTGCAATGCCCAAGGTCGGGAGGCGCAGCCCACTCGTTGGGGTATAGAAATCGGTGCCTGCAATGGCCGAGCAGCAGCCCAGATACCCTTCAGCCGGTTGGCCCACCATCATGTCGCGCCAAGGCAGGTGGTTTTGTGCGGCGCGGAAATCACGCGAAAACCAACGTTCCATCGTTGCGTCGGCCAATGCTTCGATCCCGTCCTTGCGCACGGCCTTGATCCGATCCTGCCAGACCGAAGGGGTGGCAATTTTGGCGGCAGTGTTTGATAGAACCAGACCACGAATCTGGTCCATGCGTTTGACGGCAAGCCCTTGTGCAATCATCCCGCCAATGGACAGACCAACGAAGACGCAATCGCGGACCTGCAGGTGATCCAGCAATGCCTCTGCATCGCGTATCAATGCGCCCATCGAATACGGCGCAGGCGGCACCGAGGACCGCCCGTGACCACGTTTGTCGTATCGGATGATGCGCAGCTCTGCTGGCAGATGTGGCAGTACAGCGTCCCACAAGTGCAGGTTGGTTCCTAGGGAATTGGCAAAGACCAAGGGTGCACCGTCTGTTGGGCCGTCGATGCGGTAATTCAATTTCACGTCGCCCAGATCAGCGATCTTCATGACTGGCTTCCTTGTCGCCATGACCTTTTGGGGTGCAACATGCACATCTTGTGCAGCCCTGTCAGGTCAGGAATTCCAACGCCCTGGAAAATACTACCGGATCGACATTGCCGCCAGATGCAACAACGATCACGTCATCGCCTTCGATCTGGTCGCCTCGGAACAGGGCCGAGGCCAGAGCCACCGCGCCGCCGGGTTCCAGAACGATCTTGAGGCGCAGAAAGGCCAGTGCCATGGCGCGCAAAGCTTCTTCTTCCGTGACGGATAAGCCCGGACCGCACAGGCGGTTTAGAATCGGAAACGTGATATCTCCGGGTTGTGGCGTCAGAATGGCGTCGCAGATGTTACCCGAAGCTGCGTTGTTATTTTCAATCCGTCCCGAGGCCAGCGAGCGTTTGACGTCATCGAACCCCTCTGGCTCACAAGGGCGCGCGCGCAGGTTCGGCGCATGTTTCTCTAAGGCCAGGGTGATGCCCGAGGTCAGGCCGCCCCCGCCGCAACAGACCAGTACGTCTGCCTGAGTGATACCTAAATCCGCGGCCTGACCGGCGATTTCAAGGCCGGTGGTGCCTTGGCCTGCAATAACCAGCGGTTCGTCATAAGGTCGGATCAGGGTCAGTCCGCGCTCGGCCGCAATGGTCTCGCCAATCTCTTCCCGCTTTTCGTTTGCTCGGTCATACAGAACGACCTCTGCCCCAAGCGCACGGGTGTTTTCGATCTTCAGTCGCGGTGCGTCCGACGGCATAACGATGACCGAAGAAATGCCGTGCTTTGATGCCGCCATTGCAACGCCTTGTGCGTGGTTGCCCGAGGAATACGCAATTACACCGCGCTGGCGTTCGGCTTCTTCCAGTGCCGAAATAGCAGACCAGGCCCCCCGAAACTTGAAGCTGCCGGTATGTTGCAAACATTCTGGTTTGACCAAGACCCGACGACCGGCAAGCTTGTCCAGAAAGGGCGAAGACAGAATTGGTGTCTTTCGGATGTGTCCGTTTAGCCGTTCTGCTGCGGCCTCGATCATCTCAATTGTGCTCATGCGGCGCTCTTCAATACCTTTTGTATCAGATCCAAGGATTGGGGTTCGTTCAGAAACGGAACATGCCCACGATCAGGAACTTCGGTTGAGATTAGGCCCGGATGGCGGTCGTGCATTTCGGCAACTGTGTCGGCACTCAGAACGTCGGAATTTGCCCCCCGTATTACACCAGTCGGAATATCGCGCAGGGCTTCAAAGAACATCCACAGATCAGGTGTGGCGCCGCTTGCAGCCTGCTCAATCAGCGCCTTGCGTAGTGCGGGATCGTAGCGTAGCGCCAACCCATCGTCGCGTTTTTCGTACTGAATTTCGGCCTGCATGCGCCAGGTTTCCAGGGAAACGCCGGGGAATTGAGGTTCCATTACCTTTTGCAGAGTCAAAGCGGCCTCATCATAGGTTTGCGCAGTCGGCTGTGCACCCACATAGGCCATGATCTTGGCGATACCAGACGTTTCAACGACAGGTCCAACATCATTCAGGATCACCCCGGCTAGCCGCTCGGGATGGCTTGCGGCTAGGGCCATGGCGATCAGACCACCCCGCGAGGTGCCCAGAACGAAAGTCTTCTCGATCCCCAGTACATCCAGCAGTTCGATCGCGTCATGCGATTCACGAAAGATGTTGTAGTTCATGAAGTCGGGATCATAGTCCGACCGACCACGCCCCCTGTAATCCATTGCGATCATGCGCAAGTCAGCCGCATGGGGCGCAAAAAACGAAAAGTCGCGGCTATTTCGGGTCAGGCCAGCCAAACACAAAAGCGGCGTGCCCGTGCCGACGTCTTCGAAATAGATTCGCATGCCGTCAGTGGTTGTGAAGTCTGACATCAAAGCCCCACCAGTTTTGGGATCGAAGTCAAATCGGAAAGCACATGCGCAGGTGTCCACGGCAGGCGGTCCATCGGTTCGCCAGCCCGATTGACCCAGGCGGTGACAAAGCCGTACCCGCTGGCACCGGCGGCGTCCCAACCGTTTGAACTGACGAACAACACCTCATTACGCGCGCAGTTGAACCGTTCCGGTACCAGATCGTAGACCCGGGCATGAGGTTTGAAAACACCAACGCTTTCGACCGACAGAACATCGTCCAGCACATCGCCGATCCCGGCAGATTGCACCGCGCCATTCAGCATTGGCGGCGATCCGTTTGACAGGATTGCCGTTTGCATCCCCCCCTCCTTGAGGGCCTTCAACATGTCGGGCACTTCGGGATAGGCCTGTAACTCCCAGTAAAGATCAAGCAGGCGTTGGCGTAGTTTCTGGTCGCCTTGCAGTCCAGCTGCGTCAAGCGCCCAATCCAGCCCGTCCTGAGTGACGTCCCAGAAATCGGCATGTGCGTCGGCCACGGCGCGAAGCCAAGTGTATTGCAACTGCTTAAGACGCCAATGCCCGGCGACTGTGGGCCATTTGTCCTTGAGGGCTTCAAATCCCGGTCCGTCGGCAGCTTGGCGCGCCGCTGCTGTAACGTCGAAAAGTGTTCCGTAAGCGTCGAAGACACAGGTGGTGATCGGCATATGATCCTCCTCTGATCGCGCGCAGGTTGGCACAACAATGAGGGGGGTGAAAGAGCCAAGGGTTTACAAGATTGTGTCAGGCCCTAGGGTTGGCCGCTCAATCCTGTAAAACGGCCGGAGGCCACGATGACCGAAATCAAACAAGGCGACACGGTTCGCATCCACTACACCGGGACGCTGCTGGACGGCCAAACCTTTGACAGCTCAGAGGGGCGTGATCCTTTGGAGTTTGTGGTCGGATCTGGCCAGATTATTCCCGGCTTGGACAGCGCCATGCCCGGCCTGTCTTTAGGGGACAAAAAGCGGGTCGAGATTGCCTGTGTGGATGCCTATGGCCCCATTAATCCGGCGATGCGTCAGGAAATTCCTCGCGAAGGCATTCCCGATGACATCCCGCTTGAGCCCGGAACGCAGTTGCAAATGCAAGCTCCGGATGGCCAGGCCGTGCCGGTGACAGTGGTGGGCGCAGACGAGGCGACCGTGACGCTGGACGCCAACCATCCTCTGGCAGGTCAGGATCTGGTTTTTGAAATTGAGGTCGTCTCGATCAACTGATGTTCAGTTCGGGCCGGTTTTCCGGCCCGGGACTTACCCGATCAACGTTTCGATCGCCGTACGGACTTGCGGTTGAGTAAAGAAGATAAACGCCAACAGCATACATGTCAGCGTCAACAAAAGGGCTCGGGCCCTTTGGCTGAGGAAACCGGGCTTTCTTCGTCCGGCTGTTGTGCGCGCATTGTTCGCAATGATTTGATCTAGCTTGCTCATATTAGTTTCCTGCCGCCCAAAGATGGTGAAAACTTGGCGGCGGCAGGGAAAGATATGGTCACATAAAGTCAGGCTGTGGCATGCCCAGAACGTGGAAGCCACCATCAACGCGGATAATCTCGCCCGAGGTGCAGGACCCTGCATCCGAAGTCAGGTAGACAGCGGTTCCACCCACAGCCTCAAGTGTTGCATTTGCCCGCATCGGAGCGTTTTGGTCGCAGAACTTGTAGGTCTTGCGCGCACCGCCAATGGCCGCACCGGCGAGGGTTTTCATCGGCCCAGGTGAAACCGCGTTCACGCGAATGCCGTCTGGCCCAAGGTCATTGGCCAGATAGCGGGTTGCTGATTCCAAAGCCGCCTTGGCTACACCCATGACGTTGTAATTCGGAACAACACGGTTTGATCCCTGATAGGTCAGGGTCAAAAGTGAACCGCCATTGTCCTTCATCAGCGGGTAGGCGCGCCGCGCCACTTCGATGAAGGAATAGGCCGACACATCCATCGAGTGTTTGAAATTTGCCCGCGTGGTGTTCAGGAAACGGCCCGTCAGTTCGGATTTGTCCGAATAGGCGATGGCGTGGACGACAAAGTCGATGGTTGGCCAGCGCTGGGCCAGTTCATCAAATGCGCGGTCCAGCGATTCGTCATCGGTAACATCCGCATCGACCATAAAATCGCTGCCGAGGCTTTGGGCTAAGGGCTCCAGCCGCTTGCCGAACGCTTCGCCCTGGTAGGTGAATGCCAGTTCGGCACCAGCCTCGTGCATGGCTTTGGCAATGCCCCACGCGATTGAGCGGTCATTGGCCACGCCCATGATCAGGCCGCGTTTACCTTTTAGAAGATCCGACATCACTTTCACCCATTATACTTTGACAGAATCATGGACCCGTTGGTGCCGCCAAAGCCGAAGCTGTTGGTCATGACACTGTCCAATCCTGCGTTTTCAACCACTTCGGTCGCAATTTCACCGGGCAGGATGCCCTCGGCAAGCGTGTCGACGTTGATCGACGGCGTTATGAAATCATTGTCCAGCATCAGCAGGCAGAAGATCGCTTCAAGAGCGCCTGCTGCACCTTGGGCGTGCCCGGTCATCGACTTGGTCGACGAAATCGGTGGAACGTTGCCTTCGCCAAAGATACGGCGCACGGCCTCAACCTCACCCACATCACCAACTGGGGTAGAGGTGCCATGGGCGTTGATGTAGTCCACTTTGCGGCCCTCGGGCAGGGTGCCCAGAGCCAGTCGCATGGCGCGTTCGCCGCCTTCGCCGGACGGAGCCACCATGTCATGGCCATCCGAAGTGGCCGCGTATCCGGTGACTTCGGCATAAATCTTTGCACCGCGCGCCAGCGCGTGCTCCAGCTCTTCCAGAACAACGATGCCACCGCCGCCGGAAATCACGAAACCGTCGCGGTTTTCGTCAAACGCGCGCGAGGCTTTCTCGGGTGTGTCATTGTATTTCGAGGACATTGCGCCCATGGCGTCGAATAGGCAGGAGAGTGTCCAGTCCAGTTCCTCGCCGCCGCCTGCAAACATCACGTCCTGTTTGCCAAGCATGATTTGTTCTGCAGCGTTGCCGATGCAATGCAGCGAGGTCGAGCAGGCGGATGTGATCGAGTAGTTGATGCCCTTGATCTTGAACGCCGTTGCCAAGTTTGCTGATATTGTCGAGCACATGCATTTCGGCACGGCAAACGGCCCGATCCTCTTGGTCGCGCCGTTTTTCAGAACCGTCTGATGTGCCGTCAGCATGGCGCTGGTGGATGGCCCGCCAGAGCCCGCCACCAGACCGGTGCGTGGGTTCACCACCTGATCTTCACCCAGGCCGGAATCAGCAATCGCCTGGCTCATGGCGATATGGGCATAGGCCGCGCCAGGGCCCATAAAGCGCAGGGTGCGTTTGTCTACATGCTCGGCCACGTCGATTTTGAGCGTCCCGGCGATCTGGCTGCGAAAACCATGTTCGACCATCTGCTCGTTGGCCTCGATCCCGGATTTGCCTGATTTAAGCGAGGCCAGAACCTCTTCGGCATTGTTCCCGATGGAGGAGACAACCCCCAGACCGGTGACGACGACGCGACGCATAAGCGTACTCCTGTATTTCGTTTTCTGTGACGTGTCCGAGAGCTGGGGTCAGCTTTCCGACAGTGCAACCTTCATGTCTTTAACCTGATAAATCACTTCGCCATCGGCTTCGACCCGGCCATCCGCCACACCCATGGTCAGACGACGGGTCTGAACGGCTTTGGTGAAGTTGACGTAATATGTCAGCATTTTGCGGTCGGGGCGGACCATTCCGGTCAATTTAACTTCGCCTACGCCCAGCGCATACCCACGTCCTTGCCAGCCGCGCCACCCCAGATTGAAACCGGTGAGCTGCCACAGGCCGTCCAGACCCAGACAGCCCGGCATGATCGGGTTGCCGGGGAAGTGACAGTCAAAGAACCAAAGATCCGGCGTAATATCAAACTCGGCCACCACATGGCCTTTGCCATGCGCGCCACCATCGCCCGAGATGTCGGTGATCCGATCCATCATCAGCATCGGCGGGGCGGGTAATTGTGCGTTGCCGGGGCCGAATAATTCGCCGCGGGCGCATTTCAGCAGATCATCTTTGTCAAAACTGCTAGGGAACTGGGCCATTCTGCCGCCTTTCCTGCCGAGGGTCTGTCTTTATATCTGGCCTCGTCTATCACCCGTTTGCAAGGTCCTGCAAGAGTAGTGCGCCACATCATATTGTGCGTATACCCATCTTTGCGAATGAATTTCATTTGAAATTCCCAACTATGCGCCCCTATATATAAAAGCAGCAACTATGGGTAATCGGACAGATGACACCTCAGAGCCAGGAAATAGCAACGGGTTGGCTGGTGAATGCCGGCTTGCGGCCGACGCGTCAGCGTGTGGCGCTTGCTGAGCTTTTGGTGGGCGATGGCCGTCATCGCCATGTGACTGCAGAAAGCCTGTTTGAATCCGCTAAAGCAAACGGTGATGCCGTTTCCCTTGCAACGGTCTACAACACCCTTCGTGCCTTTTGCGATGCAGGTGTTCTGCAGGAAATTACCGTGGATGGATCGAAAAGCTATTTCGACACCAATACCCACGATCACCCCCATTTTTATTGGGAAGACGAGGCCCGTCTGAGTGATGCGCCCTCGGATCAGCTGGTGATTCATCGCTTGCCCGAGGCGCCCGAAGGGGTCGAGATCGCGTCAGTCGACGTAGTGATCCGACTGCGCAGGAAATAGGGCTTCAATCCTGCTTCAAACGATCTGTTAGAACGCGTTCGACCTGATCAATAACCGGGTCGGCGGGTCCTGTGCCGTGGCGCGCCAGTACAACAGACTCTGCGGCTTCCGGGTCGGTGATTGGAATGCCGATTAGATGCCGGTTGTCATAGCTGACAGGACTAGGCGGGCTGGCATAGCTGATTCCGATTCCTTCTCCATGAGCAGCAAGGCTGCGCTGAATTTCCAGTGACGCTGCACGGTGCGCGACTGTTGGGCGCAGACCTTTGCGACGAAACAGGCCGAGGATATGTTGCGCCGAAAGCCCTTCGGTTGACAGGATCAAGGGGTGGGTCGCGACGTCTGCCAGGGTAACACCATTCGTTGATGCCAGCGGATAGTCCGGGGACATCAAAGCTTTTGGTCTGCTGTCAAATAGTTTTGCACGGGCGAACCCGGCATCCATGGTCAGATCATATGTGATCGAAATGTCGATCTGTCCGGCGATCATGCCATTCAACAATCCTTGGAAGGACGCGGCGACATAGCTGATCGCGAGATTTGGAAAAGCAACGCGCAATTGATGCAGGGCTGGGGCCAGCAGAAACGGGGCGAGATCCGTGAAACACCCCAACCGCAATTGAGTCATCCCCGGTGTGGGGGTCTCAGACGTTTCGATTCGGGCTGCGTCATTCAACAATGCTTCGGCCTGTTCGATAAACCTGCGCCCCTGTGGGGTCAGAGCCATGGCTGCACCCCGGCGGCGGGAGAACAGCGGATGGCCAATATGTTCTTCAACACGTGTCAGCGCAGTAGACAGGGCGGGTTGCGACACATTCAAGTGCTGCGCCGCCGCCGAGAGGCTGCCATGGCGCCCGATAGCGCAGACGTATTCATATTGGCGAAGTGAAATATATAACATGGAGTTATTTATAACTTCGAAAGATATGATTTGAACAGAATGCATGTTCGGATCAAAACCGGGACATAGCCAAAGGAGACCCGGATGCCTCACCCACTTGTTTCTCAAGCGATGATCGATACCTATCAGCAAGATGGCGTTGTCCTGATCAAGGGATTGTTCGCTGATTATGTCGATCAACTGCGCGACGGCGTGGCGGCAAATATGGCTGAGCCCGGCCCTTATGCGTCTGAAAACAAGAAGTCCGGCGAAACAGGGCGTTTCTTTGATGATTATTGCAATTGGACCCGGATTCCCCAGTTCCGTGAGGTCATCGAAAAGTCGCCCGCCGCCGAGGTCGCAGCTGATCTGATGCAATCGCAAAGCGTTCAGATGTTCCACGATCACGTGCTGGTCAAAGAGCCAGGCACATCGATGGCCACCCCCTGGCATCAGGACGGGCCGTATTACTTTGTTGAGGGCCAACAGACCATCAGCTTCTGGTCTCCACTGGATACGGTGCGGCAGGCAACGCTGCGCTGTGTCGCCGGATCGCATCGATGGGAGAAAGAAGTTCTGCCGACCCGTTGGGTGTCAGAGGAGGGGTTCTTCCCGGATGAAGGCCAGTACATTCCGGTCCCGGACCCAAATGCCGAAGGCATGAGGGTTGTTGAATTCGAAATGGAGCCTGGTGATGCCGTGGCGTTCAACTATCGCACGTTGCACGGCGCGCGAGGCAACCAGTCGGACAGCCGTCGCCGTGCATTCTCGCTGCGCCTAGTCGGGGATGACGCGCGTTACGTTGAACGCCCGGGCCGCACCTCGCCCCCGTTCCCCGGTCACGACATGACGCCGGGTCAGCGCTTGCGCGAGGATTGGTTCCCTATGCTGTTACAACGCTGAAGAGCCTCAGAACCACTGACCTGATTCGATCAAACCCAGATCCAGCAGTTGGCGGGACTGCCATTCAAACGGCACCGAGTTTCGCCAGCGAAAACTGGGAATATCGAATGTGGAGCCTGCATTTTTCTTCAAGGCTTTTGCCGCCCGAAAAGAGCATATGGCCGCAGTCATGTTGTGATGCCAGGGGCAGGAATAGGTGTTGTATTCCGGTTCATTGAACGTGTGGTCAGGCTGTAGCACCAAACCTTTTTGCGATTTGAACAGGGCAATCCGATCGATACGGCGGCGCTCGTATGGAATGTGCTCTTCAAAGCGCCAGCGCAAACCGCCCGAGATATCCACCTGGCGATCCAACGGTTGGCCGCTTGGGTCGTGGCGGGTATGGGCATAATAGCCCGTGCTGTCGAACAGTGCCTGATCGGGAGCGACTCCGTTGGGAAAAGCGCTCAGATCATCAGCATAAAGGTCGATGACATAGCTGAGCATGGCATGGCGCCGTTCTTCGCTGTGAAAGGCCAGCATTTCGCCGACGCTACGTGTTTCGCAGAAGGGAAAGAATAAGTATTCGGCGTTGTAACAGTAATACATCCAAAGGCCGGGCGCGGCCTGTATAATCCTGTTTATGGTGTCAAACACCACGGTTCGGGGCGTGCATTTCAGCGTGATCCGATGCACGTGATCGGCCAGTTCCGGGTCGAGAGCGAGGTCCTGAGGCATAAACACTAGCACCGACTTGAACCCCAACCTCAGTTGATGCCGCACGGTGCTGTCCAGCTCGACTTCGTCTTCTGCAAAAATCAATGCGATGGGCCCTTTGGCCAATGCAGTCTGACCCGATTTCAGAAAATGGTCCGGGGATTCGTACTTCATCGCGTGTTTTCGGTTTTGCCTTGCTGGAAAGTCCCGCCAAATTCGGGTAATTGCGCCCGCATTGCAAGCGGCGTTCGAAGCATATAGACGACGCCGGTCCCGCGAATGCAAAGGCCCGATCCATGTCTGAACCGAAGAAGCTGTTTATCAAGACCTATGGCTGTCAGATGAATGTCTATGACAGCGAACGCATGTCCGAGGCTTTGGGCGGGCAGGGCTATGTTGAAACCAAAACGCCCGATGATGCGGACATGATCCTTCTGAACACCTGCCACATTCGCGAAAAGGCCGCGGAAAAGGTGTATTCCGAACTGGGTCGGTTCAAGGGTCTGAAGGCCGAGAAGCCGAATCTGAAAATCGGCGTTGCGGGATGTGTCGCGCAGGCCGAGGGTGAAGAGATCATGCGCCGCCAGCCTCTGGTCGATCTGGTCGTTGGCCCGCAAAGCTATCATCGCTTGCCAGAGATGGAGGCCAAGACACGCGCCGGCGAAAAGGCGCTGGATACGGATTTTCCCGAAGAGGACAAGTTCGAGAAGCTAAAGAACCGCCCCAAGGCCAAGCGAGGCCCGACGGCGTTTCTGACTGTTCAGGAAGGTTGTGACAAGTTCTGCGCCTTCTGCGTCGTGCCCTATACACGTGGTGCTGAGGTCAGCCGCCCGGCTGATCGCATTATTCGCGAAGCGCATGATCTGGTCGAGCGCGGCGTGCGAGAGATCACTCTGCTGGGGCAGAATGTGAATGCCTATCACGGCGCGGGCCCGAACGGGGACATGACTTTGGCCGGTCTGATCTGGGAGTTGAACAAGGTCGACGGGTTAGAGAGGATTCGCTTTACTACCTCACACCCCAACGACATGGCCGATGATCTGATCGAGGCACATGGCACCTGCGACAAGCTGATGCCTTACCTGCACTTGCCGGTGCAGTCGGGCTCGGACCGCATTCTCAAGCGGATGAATCGCAGCCACACGGCCGAAAGCTATTTGCGTCTGATCGAAAGAATTCGCGCGGCGCGCCCGGATATTGTGATGTCCGGCGACTTTATCGTCGGTTTCCCCGAAGAGACGGAAGAGGATTTCCAGGCGACCATGGATTTGGTCGAAGAGGTCAAATACGGCTACGCATATTCGTTCAAATACTCGACCCGCCCCGGAACGCCAGCTGCCGAACGGTCGCAAGTGGACCCCGCGGCGGCGGATGAACGGTTGCAAAGGCTTCAAGCACTGATCACTCGGCATCAGCGGGAAATTCAGGATGCCATGGTGGGCCGTACTGTGCGTGTTCTGTTCGAAAAGCCGGGCCGCCTGCCCGGACAGATGGTCGGAAAATCCGAGTATCTTCATTCGGTTCACGTAAAAGGTCCCGAGATCGCGATTGGAGATTTGAAAGAAGTTCGGATCACCAAGTCGGGTGCAAATTCACTGGCAGGTGAGTTGCTGTAGATCGTCAAATATCCACCAGCCAGCCACCATAATTGGTGTTTGTTTCCAAAATTTACCCTTGATTTATCGCTGGGAACTATGTTCGGAGAAGGGCCAAGTTTTTCCGGGCGTGAAGTTTTGCGTGCAAAAAACGGTTTTAGGCCAATCTTGCGGCCGGAGTTATGGAGGCACGAGTGACGACCCTTACGAACTTCAGGATTTCAAAACTTGGCAGAACATTGCCTGCGGCATCGGTTGCCACTCTTCTTGCCAGTGCGACAATAGCAGGTGATCTGAAGGAAACTGTGACGGAACCCGAAGTGATCAGCCCGTCCAGATTCGGCAGCGACGTCAGCGCATTCTATCTGGGTTTGGCCGGTGGGTATGGCGCGGGTGGCGATGATCGTTTCGGCCTCAGGACACCCGCCGGATTGTTCGATATCGGCGAACAGGATTTGTCCGGCTCTTACGGAGAGATTCGTGGAGGCTGGCGCGGCATCCTGCCCGCCAGAGGTGGCCGTGATTACGTATATGGCTTTGAAATCGGGTATCAGCTCGGATCCTTCGATGACAGTGTCGGTGCCCGGATTGGAGGTTTCGATGTTCAGGGTGGGACCGAGGTGTCAGATGTGCTGGCGATCCGGTTTAGAAATGGTCTGACCAACCGCAGCGGACGAATCCTGTACTTTGTCAGCATCGGCTATTTGTGGGGTGACGTTGACACGACCAACAGCATCACATCAGGCAGTTCGACGCAGAATTTCGCGGTTACTGATCGGCGGAACGGATACTCGGCCAGCATCGGGGCCGAACATAAACTGAGCGACAGCTGGTCGATTACCGGTGAATACGAATACGTCCAATTCGACTCGAAAACCATTGCGTTCAGCTCGGGGTTTTCCACTAAGTCGACACCTAAATATGGCGGCCTGAGATTTGGGCTGAACTACACCTTTTGATGTAGACCCGAACGGCATATTTCGGCTGTTTTGTCATCCAAGCACTAATTTTTGAAACTGTGGCTTGCGCCCACCGAGTTTTGTTGTCTACGCTCAGGGTGAACAGCCAAGACAGGAGAACGGATTGGCCATCGGTGCCCTGACCCCACCGCAAGATGAAATGCCCCAGCGCGAGGCGTTTGTAGAATTTCCCGACAACCGATTGTTGATTGACCTGTGTGGTGAATATGACCGCAATCTGACGGATATTGAAAGCAAGCTTTCCGTCCAGATTGTACGTCGTGGCAATCAGCTTGTTGTCATGGGGGATGAAGATGCTCAGAAACACGCCGTGGAGGTTCTGCAGTCGCTCTATACTCGCCTGGAAGGTGGGCGCGAGGTAGAGGCTGCGGATGTAGATCGCGAGCTCCGCATGGGGGCCTCGGAACAAGGCACTGGCTCCCGCGACGGCGATCAGCTTGAAATGTTCAAGGGCGGATCGGTCGAGATCAAGACCCGCAAGAAACTGGTTGAACCGCGCACGGATGCCCAAAAGGCCTATGTTCAGTCGCTCTTCCAGAACGAGTTGGCCTTTGGCATTGGTCCTGCGGGAACGGGGAAAACGTATCTGGCGGTGGCTGTGGGTGTTTCGATGTTCATCGGCGGCCACGTGGATCGAATCATCCTGAGCCGCCCAGCGGTCGAAGCGGGTGAAAAGCTGGGCTACTTGCCCGGTGACATGAAGGACAAGGTCGATCCGTATATGCAGCCGCTCTATGATGCGCTGAACGACTTCCTGCCGGGCAAGCAACTGGCCAAGCTGATTGAGGAAAAACGAATCGAAATCGCTCCGCTGGCATTCATGCGCGGTCGAACGCTGGCGAACGCCTTTGTGGTTCTGGACGAGGCGCAGAATGCGACGACCATGCAGATGAAGATGTTCCTGACCCGTTTGGGTGAGGGTAGTCGTATGGTGATTACCGGCGACAGGTCGCAAGTTGATCTGCCGCGCGGGGTGCAGTCAGGCTTGGCGGATGCTGAAAGGTTGTTGAAAACGATACCAAATATCAGCTTCAACTACTTCACCTCAAAAGACGTCGTTCGTCACCCGCTTGTCGCCGCCATCATCGAAGCGTATGAGGCCGATGCGGGCCGCGATACCAGTTGAGTGCAAGGCCCTTTGCAAGGGCTGATGTGCGGTAAGATGAAGCTGGAACTCACTGTCGAAGACAATCGGTGGCAAGGTCTTGAGGCTTTGTCGCATAAGGCGATTTCTGCTGTTTTGACGTTTGTCGAGCTGGACTCTGAGGTCTGTGAAGTTAGCGTTCTGGGCTGCGACGATGCGCGGATCGCAGACCTGAATACAGAGTTTCGCGGCAAGCCAAGTGCCACCAATGTTCTGAGTTGGCCAGCCGAGGATCTGGCCCCGGAAGAGCCGGGTCAGGAGCCGGTTTCACCGGAGCCGGACTTTACAGGTGAAATCCCCTTAGGTGATATCGCGATTTCTTTCGACACCTGCGCGCGTGAGGCGGCGGAGGCTGGGAAGGCGATGGACGATCACGTGATCCATTTGCTTGTTCACGGAACGTTGCATTTACTGGGGTATGATCACATTCGTGATCCTGATGCCACCCTGATGGAAGGGATTGAGGTCGAGATACTTGGCAAATTAGGTATCGATGACCCATATAAGGTATGAAGGGGTCAGATGACCCGATCAGTTGGAACAGGATAATGGGCGAGACAGACGGCAGTTCTAGGGCGGCGCACAGCGCGCAACCACAGGACAGCAGCAATGCGACCGAAGAGAAAAGCGGTTTCTTTTCAAGGATCATAGATGCGTTTTCGGGTGATGAGTCCCAACCGCAACCGGTGTTGAACGGGCAGGATGCAACGGTACCCCAATCCCGAGGGATGATTAACCTGCGTCGGATGCGCGTGGAAGATGTCGCCATTCCTACGGCAGAAATCATTTCCGTCCCTTCGACGATCTCCAAGGACGAGCTGGCGGATGTCTTTCGCGAAAGCGGGCTTTCCAGAATCCCGGTCTATGAAGGTACCCTGGATACGCCGCTGGGGTTCGTCCACCTCAAAGACTTTGCCTTGACTCATGGGTTCAATGGCGGAGGTAGCAACTTTGATCTCGTTTCGATGCTGCGCACGCTGCTTTTCGTGCCGCCTTCAATGCCGATCGGCGTCCTGCTGACCAAAATGCAGACGGAGCGACGCCATATGGCGTTGGTGATCGATGAGTACGGTGGCGTTGATGGCCTGTTGACCATCGAGGACCTGATCGAGCAGGTCGTAGGTGAAATCGCAGACGAACATGATGCAGATGAAGATCAGCTTTGGGTGCAAGAGAAGCCCGGTTGTTATGTCGTTCAGGCCCGTGTCCCTCTTGAGGATTTCGAGGCCGAGATTGGCCGCTCGTTGACCAGCCATGAAGACGTGGATGAAGAAGAAATCGATACTCTGGGCGGCTTGGTGTTCATGCTGTCGGGCCGTGTGCCCGCACGGGGAGAGGTTGTGATCCACCCTGAAGGACCGGAATTTGAAGTCATCGACGCCGATCCGCGACGTATAAAAAGGCTTCGCGTCATGCTGCCGGATATCGCTGCATGACCCCCACGCGGGGCTGGCCTTTCCCGCTGAGGTTACTGGCCGTCGCCATGCTGGGCGGAGTGGCGGGGTTTGGTTTGGCGCCTTATGGCTATTGGGCACTTACTATCCTGTCTCTGATCCTGATCGTACCGATTTTTCTGGCTAGTGAAACCCGCGCGCGGGCTGGCTGGATAGGTTGGGTCTTTGCGACGGGCTATTTCGCGCATGCGCTTAGTTGGATCATCGAGCCGTTTCAGGTGGACGCGGAGCGCCACGCCTGGATGGCACCGTTTGCGCTGTTGTTTATGGCAGGTGGCCTCGCCCTGTTCTGGGCCGTTTCTTTTTGGATGTCTCGCCGCCCGGGCGCGTCACCTTTTCGCCAAAGCTTGCTCTTGATCGTTACCCTGTCCTTGGCTGAACTGGCCCGAGGCTACGTGCTAACCGGTTTCCCTTGGGCAGGGGTTTCGCAGGTCTGGATCGATACACCAGTAGCGCAATTGTTGTCTTTGTTCGGGCCGTTTGGGTTAAACGCCCTGACGTTCGCCGCGACCTTCCCAATCGGTTCGGCAATGATGCACCCCAGACCTTTTCGAGGGCTGGTGCAGTCACTGGTATTTACAGCCGGATTGGCCGTCGTCGCGTTAAGCTATGCCGCGATACGGCCAACGGTTCACGACGGCCCGCACGTCGTTCGGGTTGTGCAACCAAATGCGCCTCAGCATCAAAAATGGGATCCGGCATACGCCCCTTTGTTCTTTTCAAGGCAGATTGAGTACACCGCTGCCCGGCCAGAGCCTGATCTGATCGTTTGGCCTGAAACTGCTGTGCCCGCTTGGCTTGGCAGTGCACAACCGTTTTTAGCCGCGATTGCAGATGCCGCGCAGGGAACCCCGGTTGTACTGGGCATACAGCGCGGAGACGGGCCGAGGATTTTCAACTCGATGATCCAACTTGATGCCAACGGGCAGCAGGCAGGACTCTATGACAAACACCATTTGGCCCCTTTCGGAGAATATGTTCCTTTCGGCGACCTGTTGGGGCGTTTTGGCATTCACGGAATGGCAGCAACGACGGGCCATGGATTCAGCGCGGGCCCTGGCCCCGAATTGATGGATATGGGAGAGCTGGGGAATGCTCTGCCGCTGATCTGCTACGAAGCCGTTTTTCCACAAGATGTAAACGGTGCATCGGGGCGGGCGGATTTCCTTTTGCAGATCACCAATGATGCCTGGTTCGGAACCCGATCTGGCCCGTATCAGCATATGGTTCAAGCTCGGATGAGGGCGATCGAACAGGGCCTGCCGATGGTCCGTTCAGCGAATACTGGTATATCGGCCATGATCGACCCTCTGGGCCGTGTCACGGCCTCTTTGTCTTTGGGCGAGGCCGGATATCTCGATGCCGTCCTTCCATTGCCGCAACAGTCGACTATTTATTCGCGGACAGGAGACAGTGCTGTTCTTGTGATCCTTTTGTTTCTTGGCGCCATCATCCTATTTAGTGCTCGCTTGCGCGAGAAATATTAGAGATTGACCGCACCTGCACGTGGGCGTATGCGTCTTTGACCTGTCACAACGGCTTCCTGGCGTGGCAGAGAAACCCTAATGGAGCACATTTATGTCCCGACAGAACTATACTTTTACTTCGGAGTCCGTTTCCGAAGGGCACCCTGACAAGGTCTGTGACCGCATTTCGGATGCCGTCCTTGACGCATTTCTGAATGAAGAACCCGAAGCACGTGTGGCCTGCGAGACCTTTGCCACGACCAACCGTGTCGTTATTGGCGGCGAAGTCGGCCTGTCGGATAAAGACAAGCTGCACGACTACATGGGTCGTATAGAAGAGATTGCCCGCGATTGTATCAAAGATATTGGCTATGAGCAGGACAAGTTTCACCACGAAACCGTCGAGGTAACAAACCTGCTGCACGAACAATCCGCTCACATTGCACAAGGTGTTGATGCTGCGGATAACAAAGACGAAGGTGCAGGCGACCAGGGCATCATGTTTGGTTACGCCACAACCGAAACCCCCGCGCTTATGCCCGCACCGATCCAGTACTCGCACGCTATCCTGCGTCGTCTAGCCGAAGTGCGCAAAAGCGGTGCCGAACCTGCGCTGGGCCCCGATGCCAAGTCACAATTGTCCGTCATCTATAATGATGGCAAGCCGGTCGGCGTAAGCTCGGTCGTTTTGTCGACGCAGCATCTGGATGAAGCGCTGACATCCGACGACATCCGCGAAATCGTTGAACCCTATATTCGCGAAACTCTGCCCGAAGGCTGGTTGTCTGCTGATACTGAATGGCATGTGAATCCAACGGGCAAATTCGTGATTGGTGGCCCGGATGGCGACGCAGGTCTGACCGGTCGCAAGATCATTGTTGACACATATGGTGGCGCGGCCCCGCATGGCGGCGGCGCGTTCTCGGGCAAAGACCCGACCAAGGTGGACCGTTCCGCTGCTTATGCCGCACGTTACCTGGCTAAGAACGTTGTCGCTGCTGGCATGGCAGAGCGTTGCACGATCCAGCTGAGCTATGCGATTGGCGTTTCCAAGCCGCTGTCGATTTATGCTGACACGTATGGAACAGGTCACGTTTCAGATGAAGTTATCGAAAAGGCCGTTGGGCAGGTCATGGATCTGACACCGCGCGGCATTCGTGAGCATCTGCAAATGAACAAGCCGATCTATCAGCGCACTGCAGCTTACGGCCATTTTGGGCGTGAACCTGATGCAGATGGCGGCTTTAGCTGGGAACGCACTGACCTGGTTGACGCGCTGAAAGCCGCAGTCTGATCCAAACAGAAAGAAAGCGCGCCTGTCGGGCGCGCTTTTTTGTTGCGGGCACGTCGCGCACTTGCAACGCCAAGGCCCGCGCAGTATGGCCACCGCCATGAGCACCGAGACCCCACAACGCCCGCGCAGAAATTTCTATGGCCGCTTAAAGGGTAAGACCCTGAAGCCCAGCCAAAAGACTTATCTGAATGAAGACTTGGCCGCGCTGTCGCCCGGAGCGGTGGATTGGGAAACTAATCCCGAACGCAACCCATTGGACTTGGATGGGCTGTTCGGAGGCAAGCCTGTTTGGCTTGAAATTGGCTTTGGCGGCGGTGAACATCTGGTGCATCAGGCGCAAAGCAACCCGGATATCGGCATCATCGGGGCAGAACCTTATATCAACGGTGTTGCGATGCTGCTGGGTAAAATCCGGCAAGCGGGGGTCGAGAACCTGGCCGTACATCCCGGCGATGCGCGCGATCTGTTCGATGTGTTGCCCGAAGCCAGCATCTCGCGCGCCTTCCTGCTCTATCCGGACCCTTGGCCAAAGACTCGCCATCATCGCCGCCGTTTTGTGACGCCTGAACATCTGGAGCCTTTGGCAAAGGTGTTGAAGCCGGGTGCGATCTTTCGCGTTGCCACCGACATTCCCGACTATGTGCGCCAAACGCTGGAAGAAGTTCCACGCGCAGGATTTGAATGGTTGGCGGAACGCCCGGCCGACTGGCGTGAGCCTTGGGACGATTGGATTTCAACCCGATACGAACAAAAGGCCCTGCGGGAAGGGCGGGTGCCACATTACCTGACCTTCCGTCGGATTGATTCCTGATCAGTTTCAAATTTCTGTAATCCTGAACACTATGTTAGTCTGTGTGCGGAGTACGCATTTCAGCATTGTTTTTTTCAGGATTGCCATGTCTGACATACGGATCACGAACTGCCACACGCACCTGTTTCACGCGCGCCATGTGCCCGAGGATTACCCTTATCCGGCGCTCAGGCCATTCAAGAAGATGCCTTGGCTGATCAAAGCCCTGGCATTTGGTGCCCGTCTGGTTGGTCAGCATACAGCCGCCGAGAAACTGGACAGGCTCTATCGCTTTCAGCAGGAAACAGACGCGGGCAGCCAGCGTGATATTCTGGACAACCTGAGGCGACACTATCCGAGCGATACCCGCTTTGTCGTCCTGCCAATGGAGATGTCAGCCTTTGGCTTTGGGACGCCAGAGGTTTCCTTGAGCGCGCAACATGACGAGTTGGCGAAGCTGTCTGGCGACCCAGAGGTCGGCCGATCAGTGATACCCTTTGCAACGATTGACCCGCGGGCGGATCCACAGGCCACAGAACTCTGGCGGGCCATAGATGGTCTGAAGTTTCGCGGCCTAAAACTCTATCCGCGTCTTGGATTCGCACCGGACGATCCGGTTCTAATGCAGCATGTTTACCCACGGTTGGAAGAGTTGAACCTGCCGGTCATGTCGCATTGCTCACGCGGCGGCGTTCAGGGGCGCTTTCTTTCGAACTATTGGGCCGACCGCTATACCGAGCCAGAGGCATTTATTCCCGTAATGCGCGCTCATCCCAAGCTACGGATTTGCCTGGCGCATTTTGGCGGGCAGCGGGACTGGGACGCCTATGTCAATCCGGATCGCAAGAACCTGCTGGACGACGCCTTCAACAGGAACTGGCAGGTGGCGATCCGGCAGATGATCGGCAGCGGAAGTTACCCGGGCCTCTGGACGGATATCTCTTACACATTGTTCCAGTTCGAGGATTACGCCCCCTTCTTGCGCATTTTTCTAACCGGCGAGGATGAAGAAGGTGAGCGCCTCAGGTCGCGTGTCCTGTTTGGATCAGATTACTACATGACCCGGCAAGAAGCGCTGTCAGAAAAGGCGGTCTGTTTCCGGCTGCGCAACATCTTGGGCGAGGAGATTTTCCGGCAGATCGCTGAAGAAAACCCGGCGAAATGGCTGGGTGAAGCCTGAGAGACCGCTTTGCACTCATTGCCGCTGGACCAAGCCGCTCCAATTCGCTAATCCGCCTTGAACTGATAGCGCAAAAGGAGCCCCCATGTCCGGACACGGTACGCCCATCCCGATGACTTCGCATCCCTGCGGCCCGCTGACCGGCACGGCCGAGGTGCCGGGTGACAAGTCGATCTCGCACCGATCGCTGATCCTTGGCGCGATGGCAGTGGGTGAGACCAAAATCTCGGGCCTGCTGGAGGGCGAAGACGTTTTGGACACGGCCAAGGCGATGCGGGCCTTTGGGGCTGAGGTTACGGATCACGGTGGCGGGGAATGGACCGTGCATGGGGTGGGCGTTGGCGGATTTGCCGAACCGGATCAGGTGATCGATTGCGGCAACTCAGGCACCGGCGTGCGACTGATCATGGGCGCTATGGCAACCTCTCCGATCACGGCGACCTTTACGGGCGACGCCAGCCTGAACAAACGTCCGATGGCGCGGGTGACTGACCCTCTGGCCCTGTTTGGTGCGCAATCGGTTGGTCGGTCCGGGGGGCGTCTGCCAATGACCATCGTGGGCGCAGCGGACCCGACCCCGGTGCGGTATGAAGTGCCCGTACCCTCGGCTCAGGTCAAATCTGCTGTGTTGCTGGCGGGATTGAATGCCCCCGGCAAAACCGTTGTGATCGAGAAAGAAGCGACCCGCGACCATTCTGAGCGTATGCTGGCTGGCTTCGGCGCTGAGATCACGGTTGAAGATACCGATGAAGGTCGTGTCATTACCCTGACAGGACGCCCTGAATTGAAGCCGCAGGTCATTGCGGTACCACGCGACCCGTCCAGCGCAGCCTTCCCGGTGTGCGCTGCGCTGGTCACACCTGGCTCGGATGTGCTGGTGCCCGGCATTGGCCTGAACCCGACCCGCGCTGGCTTGTTCACCACATTGCGTGAGATGGGTGCAGACCTGACTTACGAGAATGAGCGTGAAGAGGGTGGCGAGCCTGTTGCCGATCTGCGCGCAAAATTTTCGCCGAACATGAAGGGGATCACCGTGCCGCCCGAGCGCGCGGCCTCGATGATCGATGAATACCCGATTCTTTCCGTGGTTGCGGCAAACGCCACCGGTACCACGATGATGGGCGGTGTAAGAGAGTTGCGGGTGAAAGAAAGCGACCGCATCGACGCCATGGCGCGCGGCCTGCGCGCAAACGGTGTGACGGTACACGAGGGTGACGATTGGTGGTCGGTCGAAGGGCTGGGTATCGGCAACGTTCCCGGGGCCGGCACCTGCGAAAGCTTTCTGGATCACCGCATTGCCATGTCTTTCATGGTGATGGGCATGGGCGCGCAGAAGCCAGTTAGCGTGGACGATGGCGGCCCGATTGCAACGTCTTTCCCGATTTTTGAACCGTTGATGGCATCGCTGGGTGCTAAGGTCGAACGCTCGTGAGCTTCACAGTCGCGATTGACGGGCCTGCGGCAGCGGGCAAGGGCACAATCTCAAAGGCCGTTGCAGCGCATTTTGGGTTTGCCCATCTGGACACAGGGCTGCTCTATCGTGCGGTGGGTCGACGCGTTTTGAAGGGTGTCGATCCTGTCGACGCGGCAAAGGCTTT
Organism: Ruegeria sp. HKCCA6837; assembly: GCF_013034475.1. Classification (NCBI taxonomy): domain Bacteria; kingdom Pseudomonadati; phylum Pseudomonadota; class Alphaproteobacteria; order Rhodobacterales; family Roseobacteraceae; genus Ruegeria; species Ruegeria sp. HKCCA6837. Next base: position 201,650 of record NZ_WQGD01000005.1, on the reverse strand, counting down.
GACCGCCGAAGAATTGTCGCAAGGCGATCTGCGCACTGCCGAAATCGCACAAGCCGCGTCCAAAGTGGCAGTCATTCCCGAGGTCCGCGCCGCGTTGGTGGATTTTCAACGCGCCTTTGCCCGTAGGGCTGGGGGGGCTGTTTTGGATGGGCGTGATATCGGGACGGTGATTTGTCCTAATGCCGAGGTGAAGTTGTTTGTGACGGCCAGCGCCGAAGTGCGTGCCGAACGCCGGTATCTTGAGCTCAGCGCCAAGGGTGCTGACGTGACGCGCGGACGGGTTCTGGCAGATGTCAAAGAACGCGACGCGCGCGATGCTGAGCGCAGCACTGCTCCGATGAAACCTGCGGAAGATGCGGTTCACTTGGACACAACCGAACTGAGCATCGACGCGGCATTGGCAAAAGCGCTTGAGGTCATCAACGCTAAACTGCCTGCGGCGCGTTAACACCGCAGGCAAAGGGGACAGAGCTTACAGCTCGCCCACGGCAACGCTTTTGATGTTTGCCCACTGATCGTCAGCAGTTTTTGCCGTATTGACAACGTCTTTCAGAAAGGCTGCGCGGGTTTCAGCATTCAGGAAAAGGTACAGTTTGCCGTCTGCCACCAGGTACTGATCCGGATCGCCGTCAAATTTCTTACCAACTGATACGCCGAACGAGCAGAAGCCGCCATGCTGCGGCAAGAAAGCCGCCGGGTTCGCCTCAAACGCTTCCCGGTTAGCTGCGGTCGTGAAGTAGTAAGAAGCACCGTCATAAGTTGCTGAGTGGGTTGCGAAGCCTTCCACGGGATTGCCGTCATTGACCAGTGCAACCAGATCAACGCCGTGCGCGGCCAGCGGCGCACCTGCGGCCGAGATGCCGTTGGAGACGTTGATCTCGTCAGCGGCAAAGGCCGGTGTGGATAGGGCGACAGCAGCCGCAAGAACGGGCAGGATGAGCGATTTCATAGTGGTTTTCCTTTTGATTTCAGTTTCGGACCGACCGGTGTGTCGACCGATGAAAAACAGTTAAGGTTAAGCTTCTGAACGTGTAATCTCAGAAAGAACGCGTTATTTTGCAGATCGTACAATTGACAGAATTATTGGGCTTCGCAGATCACTAAGCTTTGTTTGGCCAGTTTGAGCTTCACTACTTATTGTCAAAGCATGTCTGCAGGAGTGACCTCATGTTTCGCATAGCCATCTTTCTGATTTTCGCCGCCGGAAGCCTTGCTGCGCAGGAGGTCGCGCCCGAAGCCTCGCCTGATGGCTTAAATGCCGAGCCTCCAATGACATACGAGCGGCTGGGTAATATCCTTTTTGCACTGGACCCCGAAGCACAGCCCCATGGGCCTGGATTTCAGATGACAGTGGCCGGTGTTCAGGTTTTGGTCATCACTGACATCAATGCAGATCGGATGCGAGCCATGGTTGCGGTCGGCAATGCCGCAGATCTGTCCGAAGAAGACTTGATCCGGGTGATGCAGGCCAATTTCGACAGCACTTTGGACGCGCGTTATGCGATTGCAAATGGCATATTGTGGGCTGCGTTTATCCACCCTTTGTCGTTGCTGGAAAAGGATCAGCTAATCTCGGGGTTGGCGCAGACGGTGAATATCGCGAAGACGTATGGCACGCTTTATTCCGGCGGGGCTGCGGAATTTGGTGGGGGTGACAGTACGGATCTGCAACGTGCCCTGATCGAAGAGCTTTTGAAGAAGGGTGAAGAAATCTGACCGGCGCCTGAACCCAGCGCATGTCCTTATCTTAATCCGCTTCATTCGTACCGCTCTGCTGCGTTATTTGCGCGGCCAGGAAAGATTCCACATGCCACAGATCGCGTCGTGCCCGCCAAGAAAAGTCGCTTACCCGCAGATACGGTTCAAGCCGGTCGCATATGCGTGCGCAATATGCCGCGATAAGCCCTAGATGGACGCTGGAAAGCTGTTATAGTTTCCCTCAAGCAAAAAAGGGAAAGCTGCCAAATAACCCCAAAAAAGGGGGAAGCAGCTGCAAAATCCCCCGAGCCAACAGGGACAAAACCACATGAATAATCGTCTGAACCAAATCACCATCGTGGGCGGCGGCACGGCGGGATGGATGACCGCGCTGATCCTGGACATGGTGTTTTCCCGAACGTCGTCGCAAAAAGATCGCCCACGGATCTGCCTGATTGAAAGCCCCAATATATCGACCGTCGGGGTGGGCGAGGCCACGGTGCCCCGCATGCCTGTGACGCTGCGCCAGGCAGGCATTACAGAGCGGGATTTTTTCCGCGAAACCAACGCATCCTTCAAGCTGGGCGTGAAGTTCTGCAATTGGAACAAGGACCGCAAGGGTAATCGTATCGACTATGTGAATCCCTTTGCACACGGCCAGATGTTGGAAGGTTTGGATGCTGCCGAGTATTTCCTGCGGTTCGGCAATGGGGATCGGGACTTTACCCAGTCAATCTCGCCGCACGACGATCTGGGTCGGCTGTGCAAGGGCGCAAGACAGTTGGGCCAGCCTGAGTTTGAGCAGCGGTTTGGTTACGCTTACCATCTGGATGCAGTGAAATTTGCCGGGATGCTGACCAAGGTCTGCACAGATCGAGGTGTTGAACATATCCGGGATGAGGTGCAATCAGTTGAACTGGATGAACAGGGCAATGTCAGCCATCTGACGCTCGAGCGTAGGGGTCGCCATGAGATCGAGATGGTTATTGACTGCACCGGTTTCCGCGGATTGATCATCAACAAGGCGCTGGGCGAGCCGTTTTTGGATTACTCGGATTACCTGCCCAATGATCGCGCCATGGCGTTGCAGATCGAGCATCCGAATCCGAAAAAGATCGAGAGCCTGACACGATCCACCGCACTTGGCGCGGGCTGGACATGGCGGGTGCCGCTCTACAACCGTGTGGGTACAGGGTATGTGTTCTCATCGGCGCATCGAACCGATGATCATGCGGCGGATGAGTACCTCGAATGGCTTGGGGACAGCGGCAAGGGTTTGACGCCGCGTGTCATTCCGATGCGCGTTGGACGTGTGCGCAATGCCTGGGTCAAGAACTGTGTCGCTATTGGTCTGTCTGGCGGGTTCATCGAACCGCTGGAAAGTACCGCGATCCACATGATTGATCATGCGGTGCGCTGGTTCGCCGAGCATTTGCCAACGCGCGCCATCGAGCCATCGCTGCGGGCAAGATACAATCGGCAGATGGACAAGATGTACAACGAGGTGCTGGAGTTTATCTGCCTGCACTACCGTTTGGGCAATCGCACGGACGATCCCTATTGGATCGATGCGCGGACACAGATGAAGGTGCCGGACCGGTTGGCCGAGAATTTGGAGCTATGGCAGCACCGCCTGCCAATGGATCACGATGTGGAATTCGCCACGCTTTTTGACCACCGCGTGTATCAGACGGTTCTGTTGGGCAAGCAGGTCTATGATACGGGGTATGGGCCAGGCATCCGGGATCGAGTGCGACCATTGAAGAAGGTGATCTGGTATCAGGGTATGCAGCGCGCGAAGGAAGATCTTGCTCAGATCATCAGATCAATGCCTGACCACAAAACGCTGCTGCGCGATATCCGCGGCGAGCTGGAGCGCCCTGCCTTTGGCAAGGCGAAGGTAGCGCAACCGACTGTTGCGATGCCCGGCACCACGCCAGCGCCTGTTAGGATTCAGAACATGCCGAACTTTGCAGAAATCCAAAGCGGTGCAAAAGATCTGCAGTTGTTCTAGAGGCCCTTTGAGCCCGGGGCAGAACCCACTTTGGCAAAAATGAAGGTTGGGGTGAACGCCCCTGCCTCAAGCTCGTCTTGGGTGGGCGAAAAAGCAGCCTAGTAGGCACTTGCGCAGCCTATTATCGTTATGTAATTACATAATGGATGTGAAGGATATGTGCATTGCAAAGACAGTCAGATCACGGCTGCAAATTCCGCCGAAATCTGCGGAGCGGCCTCAAACGTCGGCAAAGAGAAACTGCACCGATGCAGGTTTATGACTCGCTGCCGCCGGGGTTGCGGCAATGGTTGGCTGCTGCCAGTTTGCCGTGGAGTCCGGTGTCCGCTCAGAAAGTATGGAACCGGGCCGGAGGTGCACGCGATCCGTCTGCCGCGTTGATGCGCTTGGATGAGATAGAACAGGCGATGTTGCAGCGCGATGCCGGGGTTTGGAGCGCCAAACGCTGAACAGCCCTCTGCAAAGACCTGCCGAACCTTGAAAACATGGGCTTTACCCTTGCACATGTCGAGGAATCCGCCTATACGCGCGCTGTCGATACAAGGGCGGTCAACGTCCGGATGACGTTTCTGAGCAGGGCCGGGTTACCTCGGCCCTTTGTGTTTGTTTGCTCAGGGGCGCACCGGGTCACGCCAGACGGCATCATGAAACAAGACCGGCGGAGACAACCGCTCGGCCAGCAAAAACGTACTGTAAAGGAAAACAACGCCACATGGCTAACGCATCCATGGAGGAATTCGAAGCCCTCCTTAACGAAAGCTTCGAAATGGACACACCCGAAGAGGGTTCTGTTGTCAAAGGCAAGGTTCTGGCGATCGAAGCCGGCCAGGCCATCATCGACGTAGGCTACAAAATGGAAGGCCGCGTTGATCTGAAAGAATTCGCAAATCCCGGCGAAGCCCCTGAAATCGCTGTTGGTGACGAGGTCGAAGTCTACCTGCGCGCCGCAGAAAACGCCCGTGGCGAAGCCGTCATCTCGCGTGAGATGGCCCGCCGTGAAGAGGCATGGGACCGTCTGGAAAAAGCATATGCCGACGACCAGCGCGTCGAAGGTGCAATCTTTGGCCGCGTCAAAGGTGGCTTCACTGTCGATCTGGGTGGCGCAGTTGCGTTCCTGCCCGGTTCGCAGGTTGATGTTCGCCCTGTGCGCGATGCTGGCCCGCTGATGGGTCTGAAGCAGCCGTTCCAGATTCTGAAAATGGACCGCCGCCGTGGCAACATCGTTGTTTCGCGCCGCGCAATCCTGGAAGAATCGCGTGCCGAACAGCGCGCCGAAGTCATCGGCAACCTGTCCGAAGGTCAGACCGTCGAGGGTGTTGTCAAGAACATCACCGAATACGGTGCATTCGTTGACCTGGGCGGCGTTGACGGCCTGCTGCACGTCACCGACATGGCATGGCGTCGTGTGAACCACCCGTCCGAGATCCTGACGATCGGCGAAACCATCAAGGTTCAGGTCATCAAGATCAACAAAGAAACCCACCGCATCAGCCTGGGCATGAAGCAGCTGCAGGAAGATCCGTGGGATCTGGTTGCTGCGAAATACCCGCTGGGCTCTGTTCATCAGGGTCGCGTCACCAACATCACCGACTACGGCGCGTTCGTCGAGCTGGAAGCCGGTGTCGAAGGTCTGGTGCACGTCTCCGAGATGTCCTGGACCAAGAAAAACGTCCACCCCGGCAAGATCGTTTCGACCAGCCAGGAAGTCGACGTCATGGTTCTGGAAATCGACGGCGCCAAGCGTCGCGTGTCTCTGGGCCTGAAGCAGACTCAGCGCAACCCATGGGAAGTGTTTGCAGAAACTCACCCCGAGGGCACCGAGGTCGAAGGCGAAGTCAAGAACATCACCGAATTCGGTCTGTTCATTGGCCTCGAAGGCGACATCGACGGCATGGTTCACCTGTCGGATCTGTCCTGGGACGAGCGTGGCGAGGATGCGATCCAGAACTACCGCAAAGGCGACGTCGTTCAGGCGGTTGTCTCGGAAGTGGATGTCGAGAAAGAGCGTATTTCGCTGTCGATCAAAGCCCTGGGCGGTGACAAGTTCGCCGAAGCCGTGGGCGGCGTGAAACGTGGCTCGGTTATCACTGTCGAAGTGACCGCAATCGAAGATGGCGGCATCGAGGTCGAGTACGAAGGCATGAAGTCGTTCATCCGTCGTTCCGACCTGTCGCGTGACCGTGCCGAACAGCGCCCCGAGCGTTTCTCGGTCGGTGACAAGGTCGACGTCCGCGTCACCAACGTTGACAGCAAGACCCGCCGTCTGGGCCTGTCGATCAAGGCACGCGAGATCGCCGAAGAGAAAGAGGCCGTGGAACAGTACGGTTCTTCCGATTCGGGCGCGTCGCTGGGCGATATCCTGGGTGCAGCGCTGAAGTCGGGCGACTAATTCCGGGACACATCCCAAACAAGCTTTTCGGCCTCGCGCTTCAGCGCGGGGCCGTTTTTGTTGCGAATCAAGGTGTTCCAATCGGCCGTGTTAATTTCGGTAATGTTTGCGCTTTAAGTGCGGAAAAACCCCTGTCCGGCAAAAAATCGCGTGAGAATATGGCAAAATAAAGCCTCAGCGCGCAGAGTATGCGTTCCCCCAAACCGGATTTTTTCCTATACTGTCAAATCAGTAGACCTGACACACCGGCTGCCTGGGAGGGTATCACGCATGATCCGTTCAGAATTGATTCAGAAAATCGCTGACGAAAACCCACATCTCTATCAGCGTGATGTTGAGCGGATTGTGAATACCGTGTTCGAAGAAGTCACCGACGCCATGGCCCGCGGCGATCGTGTTGAACTGCGTGGTTTCGGCGCGTTTTCGGTCAAAAAGCGCGATGCGCGTGTGGGGCGTAACCCACGCACAGGAGAGACGGTGCAGGTCGAGGAAAAATGTGTACCGTTTTTCAAAACTGGTAAGTTGCTTAGGGACCGATTGAACGGTAAAGCCTGACCGTATGATGCGCTACATTCGATATGCTTTTCTTGGGACGCTTGGGATCATCCTGATTTCGGTGTCTCTGGCCAATGTTGAGTCGGTTGAACTCAAGCTGATGCCGGATCCGCTGGCTGAGTTGTTGGGATTCAATCTGACCGCTTCGCTTCCGTTGTTCCTGGTGGTTCTGGGTGGTGTTGTGGCCGGTCTGATCATTGGCTTCATTTGGGAATGGATGCGTGAACACAAGCATCGCCGTGACGCGACCGCGAAGAAAAGCGAAGTGCGCAAGCTCGAGCGAGAGGTCAACAAGCTCAAGAAAAAGCAAAACGAGGGCAAAGATGACGTTCTGGCCCTTCTGGATGAGGCAAGCTGAGCCCAATTCCCATGTCCGATGTTAGGTTCAAAATCTGCGGCTTGACCGCATCTGATCACGTGCGTGCAGCCGTTGAGGCCGGGGCAGGCTATGTCGGTTTTGTTTTCTTTCCGAAATCACCTCGCCATTTGGACGTTGCGCAGGCTGCGGAACTGGCCCAAATGGTTCCGCCCGGCGTCGCCAAGGTGGCGTTGGTGGTAAACGCCACTGACGAAGAGCTGGACAGCATCGTGTCTGCGGTTCCGCTGGATATGCTGCAGTTACACGGTAAAGAGAGTCCTGAACGGGTTTCTGAGGTCCGGGACCGGTTCGGTTTGCCTGTGATGAAGGCGATAGGTGTTGCCGAGGCCGAGGATCTGGACGCAATAGATCTGTATTCCGAAGTGGCCGATCAATTGTTGATCGACGCAAAGCCGCCTCGGGGCGCGGAACTGCCAGGAGGCAACGGGCTGGCGTTTGACTGGCGCTTGCTGGCCGGTCGGAAATACTGGCGGCGTCCTTGGATGCTGGCCGGTGGTCTGACGCCGCAGAACGTTGCTGAAGCTGCCAGGATGACCGGCGCGCGGCAGGTCGATGTCTCTTCGGGCGTGGAAAGCGCGCCGGGTGTAAAGGACGCAACCCTGATCGGCGAATTTGCAGCCGCTTTGCAGTGATCTGATCCTTTAGTTGCCGCGTATCCCCGTTTGGGGAGGAAGACAGTATGTTGGCGGCAATAGGTGGTGTTTCCCTGAGACACTGGTACAACGCGCCCGAATTTTTCTGGCGCGCGGGTCAGGCGTACAGGCAAGCAAAAGGCGACCCGTTGTGTCTGCACGCAGCTGTGTTCCGGCAGGATGGGCTCTATTTTTCGCTGAGCGTTTGGCACGATATCGAGGCGATGCTGACGTTTGCACAATCGGGTCCTCATCGACGTGTCATGCTGGCAGCCGATCGGCTGGCGGATGTGAACCGGTTCTACCACTTTCCGTGCATAGGCGTGCCCTCTGCGGAACAGGCAATTCAGGTCTGGCGACAAAACATACGGGTTGCGGAATGATGCGTTTTGCCCATGGCAAATCTTGTCGCCACAACCTATGAACAACGGGTACGACGAGTGGAGACACCCATGGCCAACGATCTTTTCAATTCCTTCATGTCCGGCCCTGACGAGCAAGGCCGCTTTGGCATCTTCGGCGGGCGATTTGTCAGCGAAACGCTGATGCCGCTGATCCTGTCGCTGGAAGAGGAATACAACAAAGCCAAGGATGACCCCACCTTCTGGGCCGAGATGGATGATCTTTGGGCGAATTACGTTGGTCGCCCTTCGCCGCTGTATTTTGCGGAACGCCTGACCGAGCATCTGGGTGGCGCAAAGATCTACCTGAAGCGTGACGAGCTGAACCATACCGGCGCGCACAAGATTAACAACGTGTTGGGCCAGATCATTCTGGCGCGGCGCATGGGCAAAACCCGGATCATAGCTGAAACTGGGGCAGGGCAGCACGGCGTGGCAACTGCAACCGTTTGCGCCAAGTTTGGTCTGAAATGCATCGTGTACATGGGTGCGCATGACGTTCAGCGTCAGGCCCCGAACGTGTTCCGCATGCGTCTGCTGGGGGCCGAGGTGATTCCAGTAACCTCGGGTCGTGGTACGCTGAAAGATGCGATGAACGACGCTCTGCGTGATTGGGTGACCAATGTGCGCGACACGTTCTACTGCATTGGTACCGTGGCCGGTCCGCATCCCTATCCGGCGATGGTCCGCGATTTTCAGTCGATCATCGGAAAAGAAGCGAAAGAGCAGATGATGAAGGCCGAAGGCCGTCTGCCCGATACGATCATCGCTGCCATCGGTGGTGGGTCGAATGCGATGGGTCTGTTCTACCCCTTCCTCGACGACAAAGAGGTGAACATCATCGGTGTTGAAGCTGGTGGCAAAGGTGTGAACGAGAAGATGGAGCATTGCGCTTCGCTGACCGGAGGCCGTCCGGGCGTGCTGCACGGTAACCGCACCTATCTGCTGCAGGATGATGATGGTCAGATACTTGAGGGCTATTCGATTTCGGCTGGTCTGGATTATCCGGGAATCGGGCCCGAGCATTCCTGGTTGAATGACATTGGTCGCGCCAATTATGTCTCGATCACCGACAAAGAGGCGCTTGAGGCGTTCCAGTTGTGTTGTGCGACCGAAGGCATCATCCCCGCGCTGGAGCCCAGCCACGCGCTGGCTCATGTGATGAAGATTGCGCCGGATCTGCCCAAGGATCACCTGATCTGCATGAACATGTGCGGTCGAGGCGACAAAGACGTTCAGACAGTGGCGAAATATCTGAATTTCGACATGTCTGACACCGAAGGCCGCACGGCTGACTAAAGTAAAGCCGCAGATGTTGCCACGGTTTTTCATTTCCGGGCAGCTGCACTGTGGAACTCTTCTTTTGATTGAGTCGTCTGAAGCCCGGAAGCGCGTGGTTCTCAGCTAGCAGTTGGCATGAACACGCGTGTTTCCTGATCGGACAAAGACTGACGCAATCCCTTCAACTGTTGCAATTTTGCTAGTTTTTGCCGGGTTCGATTGTACTTTTGTAGGCGCTTCTGTGTACGTTGCTACGCGGTGGTTTTAATCCCAAATCAATCAATTATGGCCATTTGTATTGCGTGGCGCTTGTGTACTGCAAAACAAGCAAAACACATTCGCTGCACTAAGTGTTCAGTCGAGCGACTTCAAATTCTATACAACTTATAAGAATTGTTTTAACGTTTTGATAATCGGCTTATGCGGCCGGTTTTTTGGGGATGTCTCTACTTGTTGGAACAAGAGGTGACACGCTTGGGTTGCTGTTTTGACTCAAGCCACTCTTTGTTTGGCGCCCATGGAATGCTGTAGGAGGTAAAATGGTAAGGTCTGCTATGTTGAGGTTTTTGAGCCTCGTGCTTCTGGTTGCAGCGCTTTTGCTTGGTGGAACGAAACAGGGTGCAGCATTTGGCACCAATTTTATAACGCAGAACAACCCGACGCCCAGCGGCGGCAATGTGGTGATTTCCAATAATCCGGCACTGTCCTTGGCCTTCGTTTCTGCTGGAGGTGCTGTCCCGGCAGGCACGTTTTACAACTTCGGATCCGTATCTACTGCGCTGCCAGCAATCACGCCTGCCACGCTGACAGGGCTTGGTTGGATCAACCCGACTATTATCAGCCAGGATGGGGCGGATTCGACTTATGCAGCAGATGGATACATGGGGTTTGTATTCACAGCGCAGGAAACCGCAGGCGGGCCGCTTTATCGGTACGAATTCGCGCTGTCCGGTGTGACGAACACGGTTCCAATCAACACACGAACGCTTGTGGACACAACCCAACCGACGGCCACAATCGGTGCACTGACAGCCACCGGAAACGGTACGTTTCAAGCGTCTATCACACTGAGCGAACCCAGCACCGATTTCACGGTGGGGGACCTGTCGGTGACGAACGCAACGGCTACCCTAGCAGGGTCAGGGACCAACTATGTCGCAACGCTGACACCGCAGAATAACGGCACCATCGAACTGTTCATTCCAGCCGGTGTATTCACTGACGCAGCAGGCAACCTAAACCTTGCATCTAACACAGTGACGTCGGTTCAGGCGGTGACAAATACGCAGCGTCTGATACAGGCGTTTCAGAACGCGCGGGCTACCAGCCTTGCAACCAACCAGCCGGGATTGACCCGGTTCTTGCAGCGGTCGGGTTCCGGCGTGTTGGACACGTCAGTGACGCAAGGTTCGGGTTATCTGAATTTTGCTTCAGATCCATCCAACCCGGTCTGGTTCAATTTGACCGGTAACTGGAGCTCTCAGGGCGATTTCGACAGCTCCTATGCGTTGGCTGTTTTGGGGGCACATCGTCAGATCAACGCGAACCTGTTGGTCGGGGCCATGCTGCAACTCGACTATGCAGAAACGGATAACGGACCGGCCAGTGTGGACGGTACAGGGTGGCTGATTGGCCCTTACGTGGTCGCCAAGTTGCCCAGCCAGCCGGTGTTTTTTGAAGGGCGCGCTCTGTATGGACAGGCTGACAACGACATCTCTCCACTTGGGACCTATACTGACAGTTTCGACAGCGAGCGTTGGTTGGTGCAATCACGTGTGACCGGCGAAATCAAACGCGGTGCACTGACGCTGATGCCACTGCTGGACGTCAGCTATGCCAGCGATGATCAAGAAAGCTACACCGACAGTCTGGGGAACCTGATACCGCAGCAGGACTTCAGTCTAACCACGGCGCGGTTGGGTATGGATTTCACACACCCCGTTCAGGTTTCGCGCGGTGACTTTATGCTGACGGGTGGCCTGTCAGGCATATGGAGCACGACTTCGGGCACGGGCACTGTCCCCGGCGTAACGCCGATTGGCGACACGGCGCGTGCGCGTGCGGATCTGGGCTTTGACTACCTCTTGGAAAACAACAGCTTGCTTGCGGCCAATGTGTTCTATGACGGCATTGGTGAAAGCGGGTTCGAAAACTACAGCCTCAGCCTGATCTGGCAAATGTCCTTCTGAACCAACTTAGGTGCGCCGCAGAGAATCGCTACTCTTCGGCTATGTACTGTTGCAGAACATCCAATGGCACAATCTCTAACGCGCGCTGATGTGTGGCCTCCAGATGGACCTGCGGCGCACATCCTTCGTCATGCGCTTGCATAAAGCGGCTGGCACACAGGCACCAGCTGTCACCGGGTTTGAGACCCGGAAAGTCGAATTCGGGCCGAGCCGTGCTCAGATCATTGCCGACATATTTTGAAAACGCCAGAAACTCGGCCGTCATCACTGCACAGACGGTGTGGCTGCCCTGATCTTCGGGGCAGGTGTTGCACGCGCCGTCGCGGAAAAAGCCGGTTAAGGGGTTTCTTGAGCAGGGGGCGAGGACGCCACCCAGCACATTGATAGTGTCTTGCTTTTGCATGAGGCTACCTTACAGGCTTTCTGCGATCTTGCGGAACATTTCGATGTTCTGATCATTCACGCCAGGTTCACGGAACAGTCGGTCTGCACCGGTTGAGACAATCAAAACGCCGCGGGGCTGATTGAAATAGATATACTGACCGTAAACGCCACGTGCCAGAAACTCACCCTCATGTGCGCCGCGGGGTATCCACCATTGATAGCCATACCCGATCTTGCCCTGTGCTGTGGGGGCGCTGGGTTGCGTGGCCTCAAATATCCATTCGGCGGGGACCAGTTGTAGCCCATTCACTTTACCGTCCTGTAGGATCATTTGCCCAAACCGAGCGAAATCGCGCGTGGTGAAGTTCAGGCCGCCCAACACAAAAGCAACGCCGGCACCGTCGGTAACATAGTATCCGTCGCGTTCCAGGCCCAAGGGCTGAATGACTTTTTCAATCAACAACTCTGCCACGCCTCGTCCTGTCGCGCCGCGTATCACCATGCCCAACACATGCGTATCGATCGAGACGTATTGCCAGGTTTCGCCCGGTGTCGCAAAGCTGTCTTTCAAAGATGCCGCAAAATCGTCCAGTTCACCGCCCAAGGCGATCACGCGACCCATGCGGTTGATGTCAGAGTTTGGGTCCAGGTAATCCTCGTCAAACGTGACCCCGCTGGCCATGTTCAACACATTGCGGATTGTCGCGGCATCATAGGCGCTGCCCTTGAGTTTTGGCGCGTATTTTACCACCGGGTCATCAAGCGACTCGATTGCGCCCTCATCCAGTAAAATCCCAAACAGAGCTGACAAATAGCTTTTTGCCACCGACCAGGAGATTCGACGATCATCCGGGCCTGTTCCCAGATAGTACTCCTCGAACCGGATACTTCCTCCCTGCATCACCAACAACGAGGTTACAGAGCGCTCTTCGATCCAGGCGTCAGTGCCGTCCGGCGGATCGAACCCATCCCCATAAGGCAACTCCCAAGTAGGGGCGTCGCCACGAGGCAGGTCAACGGTTAAAAAAGCCTCGTCCATATGCGAAAAATTATGAACGATCTTTTCTGCTGAAAACAGAGAGTTCACAGCCATCAGACGCTGCAATTCTTCACGTTTCCACAGCCCAACGACAACACCAGCCAGAGCCAGCGCCAAAACGATGCGCAGCACCCATTTCAAGATGGATCTCATCGCATAGCCTCCCTTATTCTTGGGTATTGGATCGCGGACGCCTTCATTCTGCAATGGCTACGTAACGGAACGTTTTGGATCTGCTATTTGAATTTGTCCAACAGCTTCTGCATGGCAGAACGGTAATCTACTTCGGGTTCGGTTGGTGTATCAGGCTTTTTTTGGGATTTCGGAGTCGGGGTCTTTGAAGATCGCGGCGGAGCAGTGCGCAGCGCGACTGCGTTCATGAATTTGCCTCCATCTCCGTTTGCCAAATATGCAGCGCCGTCTGAAACCCCGCGTAGAACATCATCCAGCCAGTCGGCATCCGCCTTGGCGAAATCACCCAGAACATAGGGTGAGACCATCTCTTTCCGCCCTGGATGCCCGATCCCCAACCGAACGCGGTCATAGGCCGGGCTGATATGATCGTGGATCGAGCGCAGGCCATTATGTCCGGCATGGCCGCCACCCGCCTTCACACGGACTTTGCCAGGGGCGAGGTCCAGCTCGTCGTGAAAGATGGTCACATCGGTCGAATCCAGTTTGTAGAACCGCATCGCTTCTCCCACCGACTGACCCGACCGGTTCATGAAGGTCTGTGGTTTGATCAGCAGAACTTTTTCATCGCCCAAACGCCCCTCAGCGATTTCGGCCTGGAATTTGGATTTCCATGGGCCAAAGCCGTGATCCTCGGCGATCCGCTCCACGGCCATGAAGCCAATATTGTGCCGGTTGCGGGCGTATTTCGACCCTGGGTTCCCCAATCCGACAAACAGTTTCATAGTCTCATCCTTGTGCGATGCAGGTGGTTGATGGCACGGAATGCCACCTGTTTCCAGCCCGAGCGGCAAAAGAAAACGGGACCCAACAGGGCCCCGTTTACAAATCCGAACTCTTGAAGTTCGAGCTTATTCTTCTGCAGCGTCCTGACCGACGACTTCAACCTCGTCAGCTGCCACTTCTTCACCTTCTTCGTCGTCGCTTGTGGACAGACCTGTGGGTGCCGAGATGTTGGCAATCACGAAATCACGGTCGATGGTCGGCTTGGTGCCTGCGGGCAGGTCAACCGACGAAATGGTGACAACGTCGTTGATGTTCAGACCGGTCACATCAACGGTGATCTTCTCAGGGATATCACCCGCGGTGCAGACCAGTTCGACTTCAGGGCGGACAACAGTCAGAACGCCGCCCTTCTTGATGCCGGGCGCTTCGTCTTCGTTGATGAACTCAACGGGGATGAACAGCGCGATTTTGGTGGTCCGGCGCAGACGCATCAGGTCCAGGTGGGTCGGCAGATCTTTGACGATATCACGCTGGACATCGCGGCAGATGACGCGGACATCTTCGTGACCGTCAACCTTCAGGTTCCACAGTGTCGACTTGAAGCGGCCCGCTTTCAGGCGCTTGAACAACTCGTTGAACGGGATCTGAATCGGAAGCGGCTCTTTATCGCCACCAAAAACAATGCCCGGAACCATGCCGTCGCGGCGTGCCTGACGAGCGGCGCCCTTGCCTGTCCCCGTCCGTTCCAGAGCTACGAGATCAGGAATCTCTCCAGCCATGATAATTCTCCAATGTTAGGGCGGGCATCCTCCAAGGCTGTATGCCCGCGTGAAGCCGCGTCCTTAGCTTGATTCAATTGGTTTGGAAAGGGGGTTTTAGTCCGTTTTTTGTTTTGCGAGGCTCTGCCTCGCGCTCCGAGGTATTTTTAGCCAGATGAATACAGGATCCCTACTTCATCTGGCGGAAAATACCTCGGGGGAGGCGCCCTTAGGGCGACGGGGGCAGAGCCCCCAATGTCCAGCCGGTTCAGCCTTGCCAACGGCCTCCGAAGTCTTCGGGGACAAGCAGGTTGTGACGCCCCAGCCCTTCGATAGTTTTTTCACCGCAGAGCGCCATTGTCGTGTCCAATTCCTTCTGGATCACCTCAAGCGCGGTGGTCACGCCTTTCTGACCCATTGCGCCAAGGCCATAGACAAAAGCACGGCCGATATAGGTACCTTTGGCCCCAAGCGCCAAAGCCTTAAGCACGTCCTGACCAGATCGGATACCACTGTCGAGATGAACCTCGATATCACTGCCAACGGCGTCCATGATCTCGGGCAGGACGCGGATCGAGCTGAGTGCGCCGTCAAGCTGACGACCGCCGTGGTTTGATACGACTATGGCTTCTGCGCCCAGCTTGGCCGCCATTTTTGCATCCTCTGCGTCCAGGATACCTTTCAGGATTACTTTGCCGCCCCATTGTTCCATCAGTTTTTCGACCTTGGCCCAATCCAGGCTGGGATCGAACTGTTCTGCGGTCCAGGCACCAAGGGAAGACGCATCCGATATCCCGTCGACATGGCCGACGATATTGCCGAACTCACGCCTTTGGGCACCCAGCATTTCTATTCCCCAAGCCCATTTTGTCATCAGGTTTGCAATGGTTTTGGCAGTCAGCTTCGGCGGGGCGGAAAGGCCGTTTTTCAGATCCTTATGACGTTGGCCCAGAATCTGCAGATCCAGAGTGATCACCAGCGCTGAACATTTGGCGTCTTTGGCGCGCTGGATCAGTCGGCTGACGTAATCCGTGTCCTTCATCGTATAAAGCTGAAACCAGAATGGCTTGTTGGTGTGTTCAGCCACGTCTTCGATCGAGTTGATTGACATGGTCGAAAGCGTGAAGGGTACGCCAAATTCCTCGGCCGCTTTTGCGGCCTTCATCTCTCCGTCCGCGTGTTGCATTCCTGTCAACCCGACCGGAGCCAGCGCGACCGGCATCGAGACATCCTCGCCAATCATATGTGAGGCCGTCGAGCGCCCGGACATATCGACCGCAACCCGCTGGCGCAGGCGGATCTGTTCAAAATCGCTGCTGTTTTCGCGGAAGGTTTGTTCTGTCCAACTGCCACTTTCAGCGTAATCATAGAACATCCGGGGTACACGGCGTTCGTATATGCGCCTGAGGTCTTCGATATTGGTTATTACGGGCATGCGGCGGACCTCCGGGCTGTCTGGTTATTTTTTCTTACCAATCCAGCGCGCCGCCTGCAACGGATTGACCCTGTGCCTGGGTGTCAAAAACCCGCCGCACAAGGCACTGCGGCGGGTTTTTTGAGCTTTGAGATGTATCGCTGAGATCAGACGCTGTGTGCCCCGTCCGACAGGGATTTTACGAAATCCAAGACTTCAGCGACAGGCTTGCCCGCGGCGATTTGGCTGACAATGGCGGATCCGACTACAGCACCGTCGGACACTGATGCGATATTGCGGGACTTCTCGGGCGTGTTGATGCCAAAGCCTACGATCACGGGCAAATCTGTTGCGGCCTTTATGCGGGCGACCTCGGGGCCGACGTCTGTCGCCTGAGCCTCGGCTGCGCCGGTGATCCCGGTGATCGAGACGTAATATACGAAGCCCGATGTATTTTGCAGAACGCGTGGCAGACGTTTGTCATCTGTGGTGGGGGTTGCCAGACGGATGAAATTCAAACCTGCTGCCTGTGCGGGCAGGCACAGTTCTTCGTCTTCCTCGGGGGGAAGGTCGACAACGATCAGACCGTCGATTCCGGCTTCTTTGGCATCCGCCAGAAATGCGTCAACGCCCCGGCTGTAAATCGGGTTGTAATACCCCATCAGGACAATCGGAGTCGTATCGTCGGTTTCCCGGAACGCACGTGCCAAATCCAATGTGCGTTGCAAAGTCATTCCACCATCCAGCGCGCGTTGCCCCGCGGCTTGAATCGTGGGGCCATCTGCCATCGGGTCGGTGAAGGGCAAACCCAGTTCGATGATGTCCACTCCAGCACCCGGCAAGCCTTTGACTACCTCTAACGAAGTGTCATAGTCCGGGTCTCCGGCCATGATATAGGCGACAAAAGCCTTTTTACCTTCGGCTTTCAGGGCGGCGAACTTGGCGTCGATACGGGTCATCGGATGTCCTTGCACTCGGGTTTCGACCCGTGTGCAGAAACTTTGACCGAAAATCAATCCCGCCAGGGCAGGAATAGATCAGAAGCCCAGATGATAGCGCAGAAGCACCGCGTTTACGCCAGGGTTATCGTCGTTTGTGCTGGCGTTGGATTTATGTGTGATCGCGAGCGACACGCTGTTTCCGTTGTCCAGTGCATAGCCCAGGCCAAGGAGACTGCGGATCTGAAAGTCACCCCCCAAGTCGTTCAGATCAATACTTGGGTTAAAATACCCTGGCATGACGCTGCCTTCCACAAACCAGCGTTCGTTCAGCGCATACAGTCCGACCACCCCCAAGCCGATGTGAAAATCGCCATTCTCATGAAGAGACAATGCTGTTCCCCAACCTACGCTGAACCGGGTCGCCTGATGAAACGGCTTATGGTGGTATTCAAGGGAGAAAAGCGCTTGGTCCTCGGATGCATTGTCAGAGAAGTTTGCATATCCAGCGCCAAATATGACTTGTTGGGCTTGGGCTGTCGCATATGCGGATACTGTCAACGCGGTCGCAAGTAAGAGCTGTTTCATTTTATTCTGCCAGTGAATTCTCGTCGTTCAATGCTAGTTGGTTATCGTAGGGGCATTTTTTCAATTCAGCCAAGAACACGTTTTTGGAACGTTTTTGTGATGTGACGATTTGGACTCAGCCGTGGCAAGCCCAGCAATGGCTTGCGCATTTAGGCTGACCTGCATAGAAGCTGCGTTCGTATTCTATGCAGGAGGCCGTGATGGGCTTTAAAATGGGAATCGTGGGTCTGCCGAATGTAGGCAAGTCGACCCTGTTCAACGCGTTGACCAAAACCGCAGCCGCGCAGGCGGCGAACTTCCCGTTTTGCACCATCGAGCCCAACGTGGGCGACGTGGCTGTGCCAGATGATCGACTGGACAAGCTGGCCGCGATAGCGTCGTCCAAGCAGATCATCCCAACGCGGATGACGTTCGTGGATATTGCCGGCCTAGTCAAAGGCGCCTCAAAGGGTGAGGGTCTGGGTAACCAGTTTCTGGCCAACATCCGCGAGACTGACGCCATTGCGCATGTGCTGCGTTGTTTCGAAGACGGCGACGTGACCCACGTGGATGGCCGTGTCGATCCGGTGGCCGATGCTGATACGATTGAGACCGAGCTTATGCTGGCCGATCTGGAAAGCATCGAAAAGCGCCGCGCGAACCTGGTGCGCAAGCTCAAGGGCAACGACAAAGAAGCGCAGCAGCAGGATCGCCTGTTGGCCGAGGCGCAAGCTGTGCTGGAAAACGGTAAGCCGGCGCGGTTGGTCGAAGTGAGCGACGAAGACGCAAAGGCATGGAAGATGCTGCAACTGCTGACCACCAAACCGGTGCTTTATGTATGCAACGTGTCCGAAGAAGAAGCTGCTGAGGGCAACGAGTATTCAGCGAAAGTGGCCGAGATGGCTGCGGCGCAGGGCAATTCCCACGTCATTATCAGCGCTAAGATCGAAGAAGAGATCAGCCTGCTGGAAGAAGACGAAGCCCAGATGTTCCTGGAAGAGATGGGTCTGGAAGAACCCGGCCTCGACCGTCTGATCCGCGCTGGTTACGACCTGCTGAAGCTGGAAACCTATTTCACCGTCGGCCCGAAAGAGGCCCGCGCCTGGACGATCCGCACCGGCACCGCCGCGCCACAGGCCGCTGGCGTGATCCACGGTGACTTCGAGAACGGCTTCATCCGCGCCGAGACAATCGCCTATGACGACTATATCGCCGCCAATGGCGAGCAGGGCGCGAAAGAGGCGGGCAAGATGCGGGCAGAGGGTAAGGGCTACATCGTCAAGGACGGCGATGTGATGCATTTCTTGTTTAATACTTGAGGTCGCTTGGTAAACGCGTATTTCAGGGCGTTTCGTTCAGACTGCAGTGGGTGATCAGCCACCTGCCGTCCGGCTGCTTGTATAACACGTTGAGCGATGTCCCATGATCGGCTTCGCCTTCGCTGAAACGCGCAAGGCACCAGCCAATATGGCCGTTGATATCGGCTTGTACGACCTCGATAGCTTTGGACTTGGCATCTTCTTCTATCCACGCGGCATGCGCCGCTTCGATCGCCTTCCGACCCTTTGCCGCAGGCCCATACGGTGAGAAGAGTTCTGCATTGTCTGTGAAATAGGTCGCGCATCCCGCTGGGTCCTTGGATCGATAACATTCGACATAGCCATCAAACAGTTTCTGAAATTCTAGGGTCACAGTCATTTTGTGCGCTTCGCTTCTCTCGTCGGTCTTGCTGAGTCTGCTTGTCCCCGCCGTGCCATCACATGGTCAATGATGAAGCTGAGTACTTCGATGCCTTTTTGGTTGTATGTACGATACCGGAAACGCACCGTACCTCTGTCAGGCTTTGAATGTGACGGCGTGATCGCCTCGACCGTTACGCGCACGCAGATAGTATCCCCCGCGAAAACCGGTGCGAGCCAGCGCACTTCGTCCATGCCGTGGCCGCCAAGATTTGTACCGTTAAGCACACCAGTGTCGCGAAATAGCCGGAAGGTAAGCGCGATGGTTTGAAAGCCGCTTGCGATAAGGCCGCCAAAAATGGACTCTGCCGCAGCGATCTTGTCTATGTGGAATGGTTGCGGATCGTGCACGAGGGCAAAATCCACGATCGCGCCCTCTGTAAGAGTTACGCCTCCGGTCTCGAAGGAGTCTCCAAGCATCAGATCATCGAGATATTTGCCCTTAATCATCCCAATACTCGCATCAACCGCGTCTTTTATAGTATCGCTGACAGGTTCAAAAAGAAACTCTCTGAAGTTCGTGGATGAAGCGCATTTCTATGCAGGTAAAAACGCGTTAATCTGCCGTTTGCTCTCAAGTTGGACCGACTAGAAATGATCGAAATCCGCGACCTGCAATTGCTCAGCGCTTTGGCGCGTCATCGCCATTTTGCCAAAGCGGCCGAGGAATGCGGGATTTCGCAGCCCGCGTTCTCGATGCGTATCCGCAATCTCGAGGATCGGCTTGGCCTATCCATAGTCCGCCGCGCAAACCGGTTTCACGGTCTCACGGAAGAGGGCGAGATGATTGTCCAACGGGCGCGACGTATCCTCGATGACACCAAGGCGCTGGAGCAGCAGGTGCTAGCAGCCAAGGGTGAGATCACAGGGACGTTGATTTTGGGCGTGATCCCCACAGCGATCGCGTTCACCGGCCGCCTGATTAAACGTCTGCGTATGGCCCATCCCCGGATCGTGACCCGGATTGAAACCATGTCCGCCACCGCGATTCAGCACCGACTGGACGAAGGCAGCCTGGATGCAGGGATAACTTATGGCGACAGTATCGGCACGGACCTGCGGCAGGTGCAGCCCTTGTACGAGGAAACCTATGTCCTGTTGGTACCATCCAACATGACCGAGGAAACTGGCCCGATTCCCTGGGCTCAAGTCGCCGATTTCCCGTTGAGCCTGCTTGAGCCGCAGATGCAGAATCGCCGTATCCTGGACCGGATTTTTGCGGAGCAGGGCCTGCATCCTGACGTCGTGGCCGAAACCAGCGGCTTCACCGCTTCAATGGTCATGGCGAGAGAGGGGCTGGCGGCCACTGTCGTGCCTCGGGTCCTTGTGCGCGCGCTGGGCGATTTGAAGGGGACCCGTGTGTTGCCGCTGGTCGATCCCATTGTCAGCAAACCCATTTGCCTGGCCACCCTCAGTCGCGACCCAGAACTGCCAACGGTCGGCGCGTTGCGCAGCGTGGTGGCGTCTTTACGGTGATAAACTGTCGTTATCGTGCGATTGCCAAATGCGATTTGACGATATGCTGATCTGATGAGACACGGGGCCTCAATCGGAGGGCATCATGGCACCATTAGACACCAAGCCATCAGGCGCACCCAAGGGCGTCTGGAAGTCAGGTAAAGGCAAGGGGCGGCATACGCCCAAGGGCCGTCAGTTCACGGATGAGGCGCAGGCTGAGATTCACCGCCTGCTGGGCGATCGCCCGCGCCGCCGCGATTTGCTGATTGAATTCCTGCATTTGATCCAGGACGCGCACGGTCATATCAGTGCCGACCACATTGCAGCTTTGGCGGTTGAGATGCGCATCGGTCAGGCGGAAATCTACGAGACCGCCACCTTCTATGCCCATTTCGATGTGGTCAAAGAAGACGAGGCGCCTCCGCCCGCGCTGACGATCCGGGTCTGTGATTCCCTGTCTTGTGAAATGGCTGGTGCCCAGCAGTTGCAGAAAGCTCTGGAAGATGGCTTGGATCCGGCTGAGGTCCGCGTTGTTCGTGCGCCGTGCATGGGCCGTTGTGATACCGCTCCGGTGTTGGAGATCGGTCACAACCATATCGATCATGCGACACCCGAAAAGGTACAGGCTGCGATTGCTGCGGGCGACACCCATGCCCATCTGCCCGACTATGAAGCCTTCGCCGCCTATCAAGCCAATGGCGGTTACGCCAAGCTGAAAGAGCTGCGCGACGGCGGTGATTGGGAAAAGGTGCAAGAGGACGTGCTGTCCTCGGGCCTGCGTGGTCTGGGTGGCGCCGGTTTCCCGTCTGGCAAGAAATGGGGCTTTGTTCGTATGAACGAAGGTCCGCGCTATCTGGCCGTAAACGGGGATGAAGGCGAACCCGGCACGTTCAAGGACCGTTACTATCTGGAACGCACGCCGCATGTCTTCCTTGAGGGCATGTTGATCGCCGCCTGGGCGGTCGAGGCCGAGACCTGCTTTATCTATATGCGCGACGAATACCCTGCGGTGCTGGAAATCCTACGCCGTGAGATCGCCGCGCTGGAAGAGGCCGGGATCGTCGCCAAGGGTTACATCGACCTGCGCCGGGGTGCTGGTGCCTATATCTGCGGTGAAGAATCCGCGATGATCGAGTCGATTGAAGGCAAGAAGGGCCTGCCGCGTCACCGTCCTCCGTTCGTGGCGCAGGTTGGGGTCTTTAACCGTCCGACCTTGGTGCACAATGTCGAGACGCTGTATTGGGTCTCGAAGATCTGCCGCGAAGGGCCGCAGATCCTGAATTCTGTTGAAAAGAATGGCCGCAAGGGCCTGCGCAGCTATTCGGTCTCGGGCCGGGTTGCAAAGCCCGGTGTGTACCTGCTGCCGGCAGGTTCGACCATTCTGGATGTGATTGATGCCGCCGGCGGCATGGCCGAAGGCCATGTGTTCAAGGCGTATCAACCGGGCGGGCCGTCGTCAGGTCTTCTCCCCTCCAGCATCGATGACGTCCCGCTCGACTTTGATACTCTGCAACCGCTGGGCACCTTCATCGGCTCCGCTGCGGTTGTGGTTCTGTCAGATCAGGACACCGCCCGCGACGCTGCGCTGAACATGCTGCGGTTCTTCGAAGATGAAAGCTGCGGTCAGTGCACGCCCTGCCGTGCAGGTTGCGAAAAGGCGGTGAAGCTGATGCAGGCCGACAAATGGGACACCGAACTGTTGGAAGATCTGTGCCAGGTAATGGGAGATGCCTCGATCTGCGGTCTGGGGCAGGCGGCTCCGAATCCGATCCGCCTGGTCATGAAACATTTCGCTGACGAAATCTGAGGGAGACAGAGCCATGCTTGACGCAAGCCCAACCAAGACCGTCACCTTCAACCTGAACGGCGATGACGTCACTGTGCCCGAGGGCACCACGATCTGGGAAGCGGCCAATGGCCGTGGACTGGTGATCCCGCACCTGTGCCACAAACCGGCACCCGGCTACAAACCAGACGGCAACTGCCGCGCCTGTATGGTCGAAGTGGAAGGCGAGCGCACTCTGGTCGCTTCGTGCATCCGACCGGCGGCCGAGGGGATGGTTGTCAAAACCGACACTGACCGCGCCGAGAAGTCCCGCGCTATGGTCATGGAACTGTTGGTGGCCGATCAGCCCGAGCAGCCGCACGATGCGTCCAGCCATTTCTGGGATATGGCCAAGCTGAACGATGTCAGCGACAGCCGTTTCCCGGCGAAAGAGGCCGAGAAAATCCCGCTGCTGGATGACAGCCACGTTGCGATGCGCGTTAATCTGGACGCCTGCATCAACTGCAACCTCTGCGTTCGCGCTTGCCGCGACGTGCAGGTGAATGACGTGATCGGCATGGCCGGTCGCGGCCACACCGCGCAGGTGGTGTTTGACCAGAATGACCCAATGGGCGCATCAACTTGCGTGGCCTGTGGCGAATGTGTTCAAGCCTGCCCGACCGGCGCGCTGATGCCCGCCACGGTGCTGGATGATCAGCAACTTGGCGATAGCAAAGACTACGACAGCGAAACCGAAAGCGTCTGCCCGTTCTGCGGTGTGGGCTGCAAGGTCTCGCTGAAAGTTAAAGACGGTAAGGTCAAATATGTTGAGGGCATCAACGGCCCCGCTAACGAAGGCCGTTTGTGTGTCAAAGGCCGCTTTGGCTTTGACTACATCCACCACCCGCACCGCCTGACCAAGCCGCTGATCCGGCGCGAAGACGCCCCTGAAAAGGGCCTGAACGTCGATCCATCGGACCTGTCGACCCATTTCCGCGAAGCGACCTGGGAAGAGGCGATGGATTTGGCCGCCACCAAGCTAAAAGCCTTGCGCGACGAAGATCCGCGCAGCGTTGCGGGCTTTGGCTCGGCCAAGTGTACCAACGAAGAAGCCTATCTGTTCCAGAAGTTCATCCGTCAGGGATTCAAGCACAACAATGTCGACCACTGCACCCGTTTGTGCCACGCATCGTCTGTTGCGGCTCTGATCGAGAACGTTGGCTCGGGTGCTGTAACCGCAACCTTCAACGAGATCGAAAACGCGGATGTGGCGATCATCATCGGGGCGAACCCGATTGAAAACCATCCCGTTGCAGCGACCTATTTCAAGCAATTCACCAAACGCGGTGGCAAGCTGATTGTGATGGATCCGCGCGGTGTCGGCATGCGCAAATTCGCTGACGAAATGCTGCAATTCCGCCCGGGTGCTGATGTTTCGATGCTCAACGCGATCATGAACGTGATTGTCGAAGAGGAACTCTACGACAGCCAGTACATCCACCGCTGGACCGAGAACTGGGAGGCCGAGAAAGAACATCTGCGCCAGTTCACGCCAGAGGCAATGGCTCCGATCTGTGGCATCGAGCCCGATCAGCTACGCCGCGTCGCGCGCACCTTTGCGCAGGCCAAGGCCGGTCTGATCTTTTGGGGCATGGGCGTCAGCCAGCATATCCACGGCACCGACAACTCGCGCTGCCTGATCAGCCTTGCTCTGATGACCGGCAACGTCGGTAAGCCCGGCGCAGGTCTGCACCCGCTGCGTGGTCAGAACAACGTTCAAGGCGCATCTGATGCGGGCCTGATCCCGATGTTCCTGCCGGATTACAAGACGGTCACGGATGACAATATCCGGGCTCAGTTCACCGAGGTCTGGGGCTCGGATGATTTCTCGAATGAGAAGGGCCTGACAGTTACCGAGATCATCGATCAGATCTATGCGCGCAACATCAAGGGTATGTATATTCTGGGCGAAAACCCGGCCATGTCCGACCCGGATGTAAACCACGCCCGTGATGCGTTGGCCAAGCTGGATCTGATGATCGTGCAGGACATCTTCCTGACCGAGACGGCGAACTATGCCGACATCATCCTGCCGGCCTCGGCGCTCTATGAAAAGAACGGGACGGTGTCGAACACCAACCGCCAGGTACAGCGTGTACGCCCGGCCGTGGCACCTCCGGGTGAGGCGCGCGAGGATTGGGCGATCACTGTCGAGTTGGCGCAGCGTATCGGTCTGAACTGGGATTACACAGATGTGTCTCAGGTCTTCAACGAAATGAAGCTGACCATGCAGTCACTGGACAACATCACGTGGGAGCGTCTGGAAACCGAGACGATCACCTACCCGTCGCTCAGCGAAACCGATCCGGGCCAGTCCATCGTGTTTGGCGACGGTTTCCCACGGGCTGATGGCAAGGCCAGGTTCACCCCGGCCAGTATCATCCCACCGGATGAAGCTCCGGATGAAGAGTATCCGATGATAGCCACAACGGGTCGCCAGTTGGAGCATTGGCATACGGGTTCTATGACCCGCCGCGCCACTGTTCTGGATGCGGTCGAACCCGAGGCGAACTGCTCGATGAACCCGCGTACGCTCAAGCTGATGGAAATCGAACCGGGTGAAATGATCCGTCTGACGACCCGTCGCGGTTCCATCGAGATCATGGTGCGTGCCGACCGGGCGATCGCCGAGGATATGGTGTTCATCCCGTTTGCCTATGTCGAGGCGGCTGCGAACATGCTGACCAATTCGGCCATCGACCCCTATGGCAAGATCCCCGAGTTCAAGTTCTCGGCGATCAAGGTCGAAAAGATCGAAGACGCCATCGCAGCGGAATAACCTCTGCGCCAATCAATCTTTCGAAAAGGCGGTCTTAGCGGGCCGCCTTTTTCGCGTCTTGACAGCAGCTTACGCGCGGCCAACCCTGTGGCTGTTCTTCTGATGGAGTTGCATATGCCTCGCCGTTTCGTCGATTTGTCCGTTCCGCTGGAAACCGGCATTGTATCGGACCCGCCGATCATGCTGCCCGAGATCGAATACCTGACCCATGACCAGACCGCCGAGCAGGTCATGGCCTTTTTCCCCGGCCTTGCGAAAGAAGACCTGCCAGGTGGCGAGGGTTGGGCGCTGGAACGTTTGCAAATCGCGACGCACAACGGCACCCATCTGGACGCGCCCTACCACCACCATTCCACAATGAACAAAGGCGAGAGGGCGATCACCATTGATGAGGTGCCGCTGGAATGGTGCATGAACCCCGGTGTCAAACTGGATTTCCGTCATTTCGAGGATGGCTATGTGGTTACCGCAGCGGATGTCGAGGCCGAACTGAAGCGGATCGGTCATACGCTGAACTCGTTGGATATCGTGGTGGTCAATACGTCTGCAGGGACACAGTATGGCCAACCTGACTATCTGATGAAAGGCTGCGGTATGGGACGTGAGGCGACCTTGTACCTGACAGAACGCGGGGTGCGGGTGACCGGAACAGATGCCTGGAGTTGGGACGCACCCTTCCCGCTGACCGCGCAGGAATATGCAGATACCAAAGACCCCTCGATCATCTGGGAAGGGCACCGCGCCTCGATGGAGATTGGGTATTGCCACATGGAAAAGCTGACCAATTTGGAAACGCTTCCGCCGACAGGGTTTGAAATTTCCTGTTTCCCTTTCAAGATCAAAGGTGCCTCGGCAGGGTTCATCCGCGCCGTTGCGATCTTTGAAGATCCGGACGAGTGAGGACTGTTCAGCCATGTCACAAGATACACAGCCGTTAGGTGGTCATGATGGCCCGTACGATGCGCCTGTTGAAATTCACGAGTTTGCGCTGCAACCAGACTGGATCGATTACAACGGGCATATGAATGTCGGCTACTATGGCGTCGCGTTCGACATGGCCTTCGAACGGCTGCTTGTCGATCAATTGGGTCTTGGCGAGCCCCAGGTCCAGGCGTTGGGGCAGGGGCCGTACGTCCTGCAATCCCACATGCAGTTCCTGCGTGAGGTGACCGACGACATGACGATCTATTTCCAGTTTCGATTGTTGGATGCAGATCACAAACGTGGGCACTATTTCGGTCAGATGATCTCGGCCCCCGACCAGACTGTATGTGCCACGCAAGAAGTGCTGTTCATGAATGTCAGCCACAGAACGGGTCGCTCTGAACCCTATCCGGATTGGGCGGTCACTCGGTTGGCACGGATGGTGTCGGATCACGCGTCTTTGCCACCCGCGCCCCAGATTGGGCAGCCGATTGGTATTCGCCGAAAATGACGCCTTAGTAATCGCGTTCGAAAAACACCCCGATGCCGGTTTCGCCGCGGCCATCAACTGTGCCTTTGACGGTAAAGTTGTCAGTCACATCCAAGTTCAGGTTCACTTCGGTGTCACCTTCGGTGTTGACGGTAAAGTCGGTATACAGGTTCTCACCCAGATAGGCGCCAGCCCCCAACCGGCCAGCACCACTTTCCGATGCGCCGACATCAATTGTATCCACGCCGGTGGATTCACGCAGACCCTTGGTTGCGTCGCCACCCGCGCCGCTGAGTTGTGCCAGCGACGCTGCCATCTGTGCGATCAGGAATGGCGATATTTCTGAGAACCGATTTCCAAACAGCAGCATTGCCAACGCCTCTTCAGCCGGGCGTTCGGGATCAGAGAACACATCCACTTCAGGTGAATCCAACGGTCCCGCAATCTCAATTGTTGCGGTGCCATCAGAGGTGCTGGCCGAGGATTCGAACTCGATGTAAGGCGTCAAGTCGCCCTGCAGCGTGACGATGCCTTTGGTCAGGGCCAGCCTACGGCCCAGAATGTCGAAATTGCCTCGGATCAATTCGATCTGACCCGATGGAACGACAGCAGCGGTGGTGCCACCGATGAAAATGCGTCCGCCCAGCTCTGCGTTCACGCCCCGCCCACGAACAAACACGGCTTTGGGGGCCAGCAGGCTGATGTCCAGCGCAATTCTGGAATTGCTTTGGCTAGCTTCTTCTGTGACAACCAGCCCCGCGCGTTCACGCGTAACAAAAGCAGAGCGGCTTTCGTTGATATGCTTTATCTCGGGGATTGGGGCTGCGCCGACCGCGCCTGAGGCGGCTGCAAGATTGATGTTTGTTTCGTCGAACGTGATTTGCCCGGCCAGTGAACTGTTTCCGGCCAAGGCCCCGGTCATTGCGATCTGGCCGTTCAAGGTGGTTTCGTAAAGCAACTGATCCGTTAGCACGAGACTGTTCAACGCGGTGGTGATCTGAGCGTTAAACGGTGGCGCGAGGTCAACAGGGCCGCTGACGGTAAAACCACCACCAGCCCGCACACCACCGCTGAGGTTGATGGTTGCACGGCTTTGCGCAAGATCGATCTGACCGCTGATACCGGTGATTGTCTGGCCAGCACCGGGAATGGCAAGTGATGTGCCAGATGTGGTGATCGACCCGCTGAGAGAAGCCAAAGACGGTGCGCCATTCAAGGCCAGGTCGAAACGTGCCGACCCTTCGATCTTGTTGGGCGTTATAAAGATATTTGCAATCCCAAGATTGACCCCGCCCTGCGCGGTCAGATCCGCCTGGGTGCTGGTTTCATCAAAGGTTCCGGCTACGGTACTGGTGATGTCAGCCGGCCCTTCGGCTTTGGCGTCGATGGTCCAAAGCCCATTTTCCCGCTTTGCGTTGCCCGAAGCTGCGATGGTGCCCGGGAATTCAGGCACAAACCTTTCGATACGGTTGAACTTTGCGTCGAAATCCAGGTCCGCTGCGCCATTCGTGTCAACTGAACCCGCGACTTTGGCATAAGAGCTGTCAGGCCCCTGCAAATTGGCAGTGCCTTCGAAACCAGTGCTTGTGGGCGCAACGTTTCCATCCAGTTTCAATGGGCCTGTAACGGTTTCAGACAGTCGGCCCAGATCGTCCAGGGCGGCTGTAAAGCTTAACCCTCCGGCTTCGCGGTCCAGTTTGCCGGATGCCTCAGCCGACAGGGCGGTTCCCTTCAATCGGAAGCTGCGGATATCAAGCCCTTCATCGCCATTCTGCGCATCCACGGTCAAGGTCGTGCGCCCTTGGATCAGTTTGTCAACAGTGTCGATTCCGGTTTTGATATCATTCGCATCAAGATTGCCTTTCACGTCAAAGCTCTTGCTGCCTACAGCACCTTTGCCCGAAAGGTCGGTTTTGATCGATCCGGCCAGATCGCGTTTGGCAAGGCCCGAGAACAAAGACAGGTTCGGGACATTCAGGCTGGCTTGTCCATCCACAGCCAGCGCGTTTGTCGGATCGTCGATCGTAGCTGCCG
This sequence comes from Ruegeria sp. HKCCA6837, assembly GCF_013034475.1. Classification (NCBI taxonomy): domain Bacteria; kingdom Pseudomonadati; phylum Pseudomonadota; class Alphaproteobacteria; order Rhodobacterales; family Roseobacteraceae; genus Ruegeria; species Ruegeria sp. HKCCA6837. The sequence goes on along the minus strand of NZ_WQGD01000005.1, from coordinate 172,845 downwards.
CTTGGGCCGTTAGGGCGGTTCCGTTCACCTTGGCGTCCCGGATCACGATTTGATCCTGGCTTAGCGCGCCATCAAAGGTAATCTCGGTCCGACCAACAAGTAGGGGGTCGATCTCGGACATACCAGTTTTGATGTCTCGGCTTGTTACGCTGGCGGTGCCGTCGAATTCCAGCGTCTGAACTGCGCCTTTACCGCTCAGCTGTGCTTGTATGGCACCGCCAAGCTCGCGATTTGCAAGGTCGGAGAAGATGGAAAGATCCTGGGCATTAACCGTGGCCTGCCCGTCGATGGTCAGATTGCCGCCGGGGGTCGTCACTGCGCCATCAGCTTGCGCGCGCAGGGTGTCGCCGATCAGGATGAAGTCCCGGATCGTAATCCCATCTGCACTACGCTTAGCGTCGACAGTGATTTTGGTGTCGCCGCGAATGACGGGATCGATGTCATCACGCCCTGTGGACAGGTCATTACCCTCTACCTCGAGCTTGCCATCAAAGCTGCCCTCCAGAGGAGAGCCTTTCCCGACAAGCCGGGCAGAGGCTCGACCGCCAAGCTCCATCTGCGCGAGATCCGAAAACCGTGACAAGTCCGTCGCCTGCAACGTGGCTGTGCCATCTACGGCCAAACCGGTGGACAGGCCGCTGATCACCGCGTACAGCCCCAGTTCATAATCAGAACCAACCAGCTCCACGCCAGACAGATTGACCGTTTGATCACTGCCATAGGCGAACACACCATCCAGCGTGATGCGTTCGCCGACGGCTGCGTTCAGCGCATCGTCAGCCAGGTCGATCCCGTCCAGAACAGCCTGAAGATCGCCATCCAGTTGCGGGGCCGTCCCTTGTTCCAGCGTCCCCTGTGCCGAGATTTGCGCGCGTTGCAAATCGATCTGTGGCGTCTTTATTCCGTTGGCCGTAAGGCTCAGGTCCCAAAGATTGCCGTTTTTCTCGTCAAACAGCGCTGAAATCTGTGCCGCCTCAATAGATGTTTCGCCGCCCGAAACCGGCAAAACCACGCTTTGCCCTTCCGGCGGCGTGATCCGCCCCTGCAAAGCGGCCAATTGCAGTTGGCCACCAGCAGCGAGTTGCAGTTCACCTTCGAGGTTCAGCGCTTGCGATGTCAGCTCAAGGTCACTGATGTTCAGCGCGCCATCCGGCTCGGTTCGACCGTCCACGAACAACTGTGTTTTGGTGCCGAAAAACGTATCCATGTTGTCGGCGACAAAGGGTGTTAGATCACCGCCCAGATCGGCGGTAAAGGCAATGCCTTCATCTGCGCTTGCCGCAGCGTTCGGGGCTGAACGGAGTCGGACCTGCCCGGTCACACGCGGCTGGCCATCGCTGCTGAGACCAATATCGGCGGTGAAGTCGCTTACTGGCCCAGACCCTTTTGCGGTCAACCCAATGGGTGGGCTGTCTGGGATATTGAGAGCCGTCGAAATCAGGCCGCCCGCCGCCTCGGTCACTTGTAGGTCAAGGTCGATCTGGCTGTCGGCGTTCTGAAATCCAGCGCTTAGCTTGATTTCGTCCCCGGCGCGGTCCAGGCGCGTGATATCAAGATTGGTGTCCAGCGTGCCATCCGCCAACGACAGGTTACCATTCACTGCCAACTCTGCCGCAACGCCGATCAGCGGCTCGCCCAGAGACAGTTCGCTGATGCTGATTTCACCGATTTCAATGGCGACGGGAAGTTCGGGCAGTTGAAAGGCTTGCGTTTCGGCTGCTGGGGGCGGCGTATCTTTGGTGGTTGTGCCCGGGGTGCGGGCGATGTCAATTTCCTGTGCAGTCAAGGCGTTGACGGAAAACCGGCCACGGATCAATGCCAGTCGGTTCCAGTCCAGCACGGCATCTTTGATGGTCAGCCAGACCCCCTCGTCATCGGCAACTGTGATCTCGTCGATTGTAGCCCGCGAACTCAGAGCGCCTTGCAGACCCGAGACCGTCACGTTTTGATCGTCTCCTGACAGCGTGTCCTGCAGGAACCTTTCGATCATGCTGCCGCCTTCATCCTCCTGCGCCAGTCCGGCGACAGGTGCAAACGTCAGCGTTCCGATCAGCAGAGTGTATGAAAGGTGCCGTTTCAAAATGCCTGTCCGATCCCGATGTAAAACTGCAGGCCGTCCCCGGTGGGGCCACTCACCGGATAGGCGAGATCAAGTCGTAAAGGTCCAAATCCGCCCAGATCATATCTTACGCCGATACCGGCGCCGGCGTGATCTTCTGCACCGCTGCCAATGAACGAGGACGTATCGACAACACCGTAGTCATAAAACCCGACCAGTGACAGGCTATCAGTGATCTTGCCGCGGATTTCGCCAGACAAACCGATAAACGACTTGCCGCCTGCGATGCCGGTTCCGACTGGAATGCCAAGGCTTTCGAAGGGTTGCCCGCGAACAGTGCCCGCGCCGCCCGAGAAGAACAGAAAATCGGGCGTTACGCCATCTGCAGGCGGGCCGATGACTGAGCCCAATTGTGCCCGCCCGGCCAGAACGATCCGACCGCTGGTCCCTAGGCTTGTATAAGCCCGGCCATCAAAGAACAGGCGGATACCGGTGTCCGTTCCGGAAATTCCGACAAAGGGCATGACTTGCGAATCCAGATAAAACCCCCGCGTGGCGCTTACTTTGCTGTCGCGTTGGTCCCATTCAGATCGGAAGGGCAGGATGAAATACCTGAACTTGCGACCGCTGCCATAGGCGTCATCGGCGTTTGAAAGTTGAAATCCGGCGGACGCCTCGGCATACAAATTGTCGGAAAAGGTGCGGCGTGCACCATAGGCCAAGGACGCAACCGATACGTTGTAGTTTTCCGTGTTGCGCCGTTCCAGCAATGCGCTCCAGAACGTGTTGTCGTCCGGCCCGAGGCGATCCGGTTGATCCAGGCGCAACCCGATCCGGCCATCGATATCCTCGGCCCCGCCGATATTGCGTATCGCCGCTTCAAAGCGCAAACGCTCGGCACGTTTGAACATGTTGCGATGGGTCCAGGTCGCGGTGACGTCAACGCCATCGCGCGAGGCCAGTTCGACCCCGAAGGTCAACCGTCGCTTGGGCAGGTCCTCGAACGTGGCGTCGAAGTCCAGCGTTCCATCCGAGTTTGGTGTCTCGCGCTCTTGCAGCGAGACGACGTTGAACGTGCCGGTGCGGCGCAGACGCGTTCCGACCTTTTGGATCTTTTCAGGCGAATAAACCTCGCCACTTGGGAAACCAGCGATCTTTTCGATGGATCTGTGGCGCACATCTGTGTCGCCCTTGATGAACATCTTGCCAAATGTCAGCCTGCGCCCAGGTTCCAGCGTGACTTGAGCGTCCAGCTGCGCCTGTGAATGACGCGCGATGACGGTTTGCCCCTCTACCGCAGCCTTGGCATGGCCTGCATCCCGCCACCCCTGCACACCAGCTGACGTGGCCTTTTGAATAGCACCGGTTGTTGCCAGTTTGCCGGTTGCGAACTCTTCCGGCAGAACGGTGTCAGGCGCCAACGGCTGTACAGTGGCAGTGCCGAATTTAAAGCTGGGCCCGGTTTCAACATTAATCGCTGCCCGGTCGATCTTTGCCGGAACGGTCAGCGAACTCATTTCCGCGGCTTCCTGGCCGTCCAGTTTGATGCTGACAACCGGGCTGAAATACCCCTCGTCATACAGGATCTGCACAATCGTGCGGTAATCCGACAGTGCGGCGGACAGGATTTCAAGCGGGGTATCCAGGCCGCGCTCTTCGGCGGTGGTGACGGATGACGTCTCTTTCAGGCGCTCCACCAACTCTTTGGACGCACCCGGTGCTGTCAGGGAGGTTTCCAATGCCAGTGACATGTTTGGGGCCAACGCCACAACAGCGACACTCAGCCAGCGCCTCAGACGGCCTTGCGGCTTGCTCCCTTGCATGTGTTGCCCCAAATGTCCCAGTTCCAAATATCATACACCGCGTTTGCCACGGTCCTTTGCATTCAGGTTAGAGCATCTGAATGCGATCTGGGAAAGAGATTATGCGCCTGACGCGAAAATTTAGGGTAAATTGCGTTTGTGCTACAGTCCGGCGTTGCGCACCCATCTGATGATGGCTTGGCGGTCTTCAGGTTCCATATAGGTTACGTTTGCCGGAGGCATCGCATGCGTCACACCAGCCTGCAGATAGATTTGCTGCGCGTTTCGGGCGATATCAGCCTCGGTTTCCAACAGCACACCTTTCGGGGCCCAAAGAATGCCCTCCCAGACCGGCTCGCGCGCGTGACACATTGAACAACGCCCAAGAACAATGTCATGGGCGTCTTCGAACCCGTCTGCATCAGCAAATTTCTGTTCATATGGAGTTAGCGGCTGTGCCTCTGCCTCTTCCAGCGGCTGGTACATTGGGGCTGTCGATAGCCACATGATGGCAATGAACAGCAGTGCGGTGGCCAGCCACGTCCAGGTGGGATTACCGGCGCGGGCATGGCGGGTGTTGAAATAGTGCCGGATGGTCACGCCCATCAGGAAAACCAGCGCAGCGATGATCCAGTTGTATTCCGTCGCGAAAGCCAGCGGGTAATGGTTCGACAGCATCAGGAACAGGACGGGCAATGTCAGGTAGTTGTTGTGGGTCGAGCGCAGCTTGGCGATCTTGCCGTATTTCGGATCCGGTGTGCGCCCGTTTTTCAGATCATCCACCACAATGCGTTGATTGGGCATGATGATGAAGAACACGTTTGCCGTCATGATCGTGGCAGTGAACGCGCCCAGATGAAGCATCATCGCACGCCCGGTGAAGATCTGGTTGTACCCCCAACCCATGGCCACTAACAAAACGAACAGCAAAACCATCAGCAAAGTGGGGCGTTCCCCAAGCCCTGATTTGCACAGAAAATCATAGACAAGCCATCCAACCGTCAGCGAGGCGGCCGAGATCAGAATGCCTTGCCAAAGGGCCAGATCGGCCTTTTCCGCATCGATCAAATACAGCTCTCCCCCGACCCAATAGACGATCATCAGCAGCGCGGCACCGCTGAGCCAGGTCGAATAGCTTTCCCATTTGAACCAGGTCAGGTGATCGGGCATCCGTTCGGGGGCCACCAGATACTTTTGGATATGGTAGAAGCCGCCGCCATGCACCTGCCATTCCTCGCCATCCGCTGGACCCGGAATATTGCGGTTCAAACCCAGGTCGAGCGCGATGAAATAAAATGAGGATCCGATCCAGGCCATGGCGGTGATCACGTGCAACCAGCGCACGGCAAACGCCATCCAGTCCCAGAACACGGCAAAGTCGTACATTTCAGAGGTCTCCGATTGGTTGCCACCACACTAGGCAAACAGGCTTTTCTTCGGTATTCCCGTATATTGTCAAACTGTATCAAAAAAAACGAAAAGATGTCCTATCTCGACAATATCCGTACCTTTGTCAGGGTCTATGATCTGGGCAGCATGTCCGCCGCGGGGCGAGACCTGAGGATTTCTCCGGCCGTGACTTCTGCGCGGATTTCTCAGCTTGAGGATCACTTAGGCGTTCGCCTTTTTCAGCGTACGACCCGCAATCTGTCTCCGACCGAGCAAGGCAAAGCGTTTTATCCCGGTGCGGTTGCGGTTCTGGATGCGGTGGATGATGCCGAGGCTAAGGTGACCCATCTGACCGAAGCCCCACGTGGATCATTGTTTGCAGCGGCGCCTCTGGGGGTGGGTCGCCGTCTGCTGGCGCCGCATGTGCCTGATTTCTTGGCTGCGTACCCAGAAGTAGACGTGCGCTTGCGCCTGACGGACCGGTCTGTCGACCTGACGACCGAAGGGTTGGATCTGGCGTTCTTTATCGGCCAACCCGAAGACAGCACCCTGCGCATCCGTAAGATCGCAGATTGTCAGCGGGTGCTTTGTGCCGCCCCCGACTATGTGTCGCGGCGCGGAATGCCATCAACCGGGGCTGATCTGGTCGCCGACAAACATGAATGCCTGAACCTGCGCTTTCCGGGAGCGGCTGAGTTTCAATGGATGCTGGAAACCCCCGAGGGACCGAAACGTTTTGCGGTGTCGGGTCGGTTTGAATGCGATGATGGTGACGTGTTGACGGATTGGGCTTTGTCAGGGCAAGGGATTGCAATGAAACCCGTTTTTGAGGTCGCCGAACACCTCAAATCCGGGCGTCTTGTTCCGGTTGCAACCGCAACACCACCGGTTCCCGTGCAGATGGCCTGTCTCTACACGCACCGGCGACATCAAGACCCGAAGGCGCGTTTGTTCATGGATTTCATGATCGAACGGATCGGAAAAATCGTCCGCAGTGCCGAGCTCCCAGCTTAAGACCTCAGCTCTCGATCAGCTCCCGCGATAGGTCGAATAGCCGTAGGGTGAAAGCAGAAGCGGGACATGGTAATGCGCCTCTACATCGGACATGCCGAACCGGATGGGAACCTGATCCAGAAACAAGGGATCGTCTCCGTCCTGACCTGTTGCACGCAGGTAATCGCCTGCAAAGAAAATCAGTTCGTAAGTGCCTGTTTTAAATGCGTCCTGCGGCAATATTGGGCTATCGGTACGGCCATCCGCGTTGGTTTCCATCTCAACCAGTTTTCGATGAGAGTTCCCGGACACGCGGTAAAGCGCGATTTTCAGCCCCTCTGCAGGGCAGCCACGTGCGGTATCCAGAACATGGGTTGTCAAATAGCCTGCCACCGATCTCTCCTATCATGTGTCTTTTGATTTTTGACAGTCTGGCGCAAAGTTCGAAACAGTTGAAATGCCGAAAGAACCGGAAACAGCGTTCGGATTGATTTGATAATCAAAGGCTGTGTTCTGGGGTAAGTCTGTTGGAAACAGAAATAGAAATGGACCATACCATGCAGCCGCCGCGTTACCCCCGGGACATGATCGGATACGGAGCACACCCTCCGCAGGCGAAGTGGCCGGGCGGGGCCAAGTTGGCCGTTCAGATTGTGCTGAACTATGAAGAGGGTGGCGAAAACTGCGTGCTGCACGGCGATGACGCGTCCGAGGCGTTTTTGTCCGAGATCGTAGGAGCCGCGCAGTGGCCGGGTCAGCGGCACTGGAATATGGAGTCGATCTATGAATACGGCACACGCGCCGGTTTCTGGCGTTTGCATCGGTTGATGAAGGATATTCCGATCACGGTTTATGGCGTGGCCACATCTCTGGCGCGGTCGCCCGATCAGGTGGCGGCGATGAAGTCCGCTGGTTGGGAGATCGCCAGCCACGGTCTCAAGTGGGTCGAACACAAAGATATGACCCCGGACGAAGAACGTGCACAAATAGCCGAGGCCATACGTCTGCACACAGAGGTTGTCGGTGACCGCCCGCGCGGGTGGTATACCGGGCGCTGTTCTGAAAACACGGTGCGTCTGGTCGCGGAAGAGGGCGGGTTTGCCTATGTCGCCGACACCTATGCGGACGATCTTCCTTATTGGTTGCAGACAGGTGGGCGGGATCAGTTGATCGTGCCTTACACACTGGATTGCAACGACATGCGTTTTGCCACCCCGCAGGGTTTCAATTCGGGTGATCAGTTTTTCGCGTACCTGAAAGACAGTTTTGACGCGCTGTATGCAGAAGGCGAAGCCGGCGTTCCCAAGATGCTCTCGATCGGTTTGCACTGTCGCCTTATTGGCCGCCCGGGCCGGGTGATGGCGCTGAAACGGTTCTTGGACTATGCACGGGGATTTGCCGATGTCTGGTTCGCAACGCGTCTGCAAATCGCGCAGCATTGGGCGACCACCCACCCGCCAGTGCATCGCTTGCGACCGTCTCAGATGGACCGCACAGCGTTTGTCGGTGCCTTTGGCGGTATTTTTGAGCACTCAGCCTGGATTGCTGAACGCGCCTTTGATCTGGAGCTGGGCCCGGCACATGACACCGCAGGCGGGTTGCACAACGCGCTGACGCGCATGTTCCGTTCGGCTTCAGAAGACGAGCGTTTGGGCGTTCTGACCGCGCATCCGGATCTGGCGGGCAAACTGGCGCAGGCCAAGCGGCTGACACAGGAAAGCACGTCTGAACAGGCGTCAGCGGGTTTGGACGCACTGACCGATGCCGAGCGTGAGGCGTTTACCGATCTGAACCAGCGCTACACGCAGGCATTCGGGTTCCCTTTCATAATTGCGGTACGGGACCATAACAAAGCGTCGATCCTCGAAGCTTTTCAGCGACGCATTGAACAGGATCGCACAACGGAATTTGCCGAAGCCTGCCGTCAGGTTGAACGGATCGCCGAGTTTCGTCTTCGGGATGTGTTGCCCGCATGACCCGGCAGATCGTGACAGAAATAATCTCGGCAGACGCATTTGCCCCTTTTGGCGATTTGATCGAGGCGTCTGGACCGCCCGACAAGATCATCAACCAAGAGCAATGTGGGCGGTTTCACGACCGCGCGCAGTTGGATTTTTCTGATGGCCGGGCTGGGCTGAGCCTGTTCAACGCCAACCCCCGTTCATTGCCCTACACGCTTGAGATGGTCGAGCGCCATCCGGATGGCAGTCAGGCTTTCATTCCCATGACGCATCAGCCTTTTCTGGTGGTCGTCGCGGCAGACAATGCCGGGGAACCGGGCGTTCCGCGCGCGTTCATAACCAAGCCGGGCCAGATGGTGAATTACCACCGCGGTACATGGCATGGCGTTCTGACACCTCTACATGGCCCGGGTCTGTTTGCGGTGGTGGACAGGATCGGCACCGGATCAAATCTGGAAGAACACTGGTTCGACACACCCTATGAGGTGGTGCCGAAACCCAACGAAGCCGCGGGATAAGCGGCAATACCCCCGTGAACTCTGACTGAGAGGACAGTGCCCATGGCCGAAACTTCAATTGGAACACCCGAACAGCTTCGGGATCCGAATTTCACACCCGCGCTGCACAAGGCGATTCCACTGGGTATTCAGCACGTTCTGGCGATGTTCGTCTCAAACGTGACACCTGCAATCATTGTCGCTGGCGCAGCTGGGTTTGGGTTTGGTTCGAACTCGCCTGATTTCCCAGAGCTTTTGTACTTGATCCAGATGTCGATGCTATTTGCCGGCGTGGCAACGTTGTTGCAGACGGTCACTGTGGGTCCGGTTGGGGCAGCGTTGCCGATTGTTCAGGGAACAAGTTTCGCCTTTCTGCCGATCATGATCCCTCTTGTGGCGGGCAAAGGGGTCGACGGGTTGGCAGCTTTGTTCGGGGGCGTGATCATCGGCGGTGTGTTCCATGCCTGTCTGGGGGCTGTCATCGGGAAGATACGCTTCGCTCTGCCGCCGCTGGTGACCGGTCTTGTGGTCACAATGATCGGTCTGGCGTTGGTCAAGGTTGGCATCCAGTACGCTGCCGGAGGGGTTCCGGCGATCGGCACACCAGAATACGGGTCAATGCTGAACTGGTCAGCGGCGATGGTCGTTGTTGTTGTAACGCTTGCGTTGAAATTCTTCGCCAGAGGTATGCTTTCAGTTTCAGCAGTCCTGATTGGTCTGGCGGTTGGATACCTTTACGCATTGATGGTCGGAATGGTGACCTTTGAAGCGATTGGTGCAAGCTGGGGTCGCGCTTCGGCGTTTGCTCTGCCTGTTCCGTTTAAATACGGGTTTGAATTCTCATTTGCAGCTGTGATCGGTTTCTGCCTCATGGCTTTTGTGTCTGCCATCGAAACTGTTGGCGATGTTTCGGGCGTGACCAAAGGTGGTGCAGGTCGAGAAGCGACAGATGAAGAAATCTCGGGTGCTACTTACGCCGATGGTTTCGGTTCAGCGCTGGCCGGTGTATTCGGCGGATTGCCCAACACGTCGTTCAGCCAAAATGTCGGTCTGATCGCGATGACCGGCGTGATGAGCCGCCATGTCGTGACCATTGGCGCCTTGTTCCTGATCCTGTGCGGATTGGTTCCCAAAGTGGGTGCAATCATCCGGACCATTCCAATTGAGGTGTTAGGTGGAGGCGTCATCGTCATGTTCGGGATGGTTGTGGCTGCGGGTATTTCGATGCTGTCTGACGTCGACTGGAACCGTCGCAATATGGTGATTTTTGCAATCTCGCTTTCCATCGGATTCGGGTTGCAGCTTGAACCCGATGCAGTTCAGCACTTGCCGGACACGCTGGGTATCCTGATGAAAAGTGGGTTGTTGCCTGCGGCGGTTATTGCCATCGTACTCAATCTCGTTCTGCCGGAAGAGCTTACGGACGAGGCCACAGAAGAAGTATCTGGTGGGATGTCCGGGCACGGTTCCGGTAGTTTGTCGGGGCACAAATAACCAAGCCGACGCCGGATCGCACACGCAATTGCGGGGCGCGGTCCGGCTATTGGGCAGCCATAAGGCGGGCCACGTCCAGCATGCGCGCCGAGAAACCCCATTCATTGTCGTACCAGCCAAAGACCCTCACCTGGTTTTCACCGACCATTCGGGTTTCAGTGCCGGCGATGACTAGAGATTCCGAGCGTGCGCGAAGGTCGGACGAGACCAGCGGCATGTCTGTCCAGCCAAGGACCGGGGATGCAGCAACGGCCTCTTTCAGCGCCTCTTCAAAGGCATCCGCGCTCAGGCCCCGTTCCAGTGTCACTATTAGGTCCACGGCAGACACACTTGCTGTAGGAACGCGGACAGCCGCCCCAGAGATGCGCCCGGCCAGATGCGGCAGAACGACGTCTATCAAGTGCATGGCGCTCGATGTGGTGGGCACCATCGATAGGGCACCTGCACGTGAGCGGGCGAGGTCGCCGCGCGGGGCGTCTACCATGGGCTGACTATTGGTGTAGCAGTGGATTGTCGTCATGTGCCCTGCCGCAACACCGCCGATATCGTCGATGACCTTGACCAGCGGCACCAACCCATTGGTAGTGCAGGACGCGTTTGAAACGATCCGGGCGCTTCCCAATTGCTCCTCGTTGGCTCCGAGAACAATGGTGACATCGGCAGCGGGCGAAGGACCCGAGATCAGGACTTTGCCAGCCCCTGCGGTCAGACCACGGCGCGCAACGTCAGAGCTGCGGGCAATGCCTGTACAATCCAGCATCACATCCACGCCCGATAGATCAACGCGAGTCAGATCGGCACTGTGCGTCATTGGGATCGTCCGCCTATCCACAATCAGCGCGGCATCCCCTTGGGACACATCGCCCGGGTAGGGGCCGAACGTGCTGTCGTATTTGAACAGGTAGGCGCAGGTTTCCAGCGGTGCGATGTCATTGATCAGCACCAACTCGATATCTGACCCCTCCGGCAGGGCCAGAACCTGCCGCAGGATCGTACGGCCGATACGGCCGAATCCGTTAATCGCGAGTTTCATGCGCAAGCTATGGCAGGGTGGTCGGACGACCTCAATGCCCTAACTGACGTTCTGTCAGTTGCAGCTGACCTGGGAAAAGAACTGGCCCGAGATGTTCTGATACATGCTGGCCACGATCGGTTTGCACCCGGTTGCCTGCTGAATGGCGGCGATGGCCTGAAGCGTGCGCAAACGTGGCGGGGGGCCAAACGGGTTGAGGTTGTTGTTGTCACGCGTGGCGCGGTACACAACCGGCGCGTCAGAGACCTGTGTCACCGCCCAGGTGCGGCTCATGACGAACACGGACTTGGTCTCTTCCTTGGCGGAAAGGGGCGAGGTGAAAAGGGTCGCAGATGCGGCGAATGCGGCGATGGCCAGCAGGGCAGGGCGCAGTTTCATGGAACAATCTCCAATGCTTAAAATCAGAATTTGCTTGGATTTCAGCAAATTCCGGCGCGCGTGTGAAGCCCCGAAGCCACAAATTCACGGCACACCTTTGCGAGCCACCTGTTTACCTTAGGGCAAAGACAACGGCATGTGCCGATTGACGTCCTTATACAGCAGATACCGGAATCGCCCCGGACCACCTGCATAACAGGCTTGCGGGCAGAAGGCGCGCAACCACATGTAATCGCCCGCTTCAACCTCGACCCAGTCCTGATTGAGGCGATAGACGGCTTTGCCTTCCAGCACATAGAGCCCGTGCTCCATCACATGGGTCTCGGCAAACGGGATGACCCCGCCGGGTTCGAAATTGACGATGTTCACATGCATGTCATGGCGCAGGTCCTGAGGGTCGGCAAACCGCGTGGTCGACCAGCGGCCCTGTGTTCCCGGCATTTCGACCGGTGTCACGTCTCGCTCGTTGGTTATGATCGGATCGGGCAAAGGCAGCCCGGGCACCGACTGATAGGCTTTGCGGACCCAATGGAACCGGGCGACTGCGTCACCCGTGTTGTGCAATGCCCAGTCGCTTCCCGGTGGAATATAGGCATACCCCCCTGTTTCCAATACATGTTTTTCGGCATTCAGGGTTAAGGTGACAGCCCCCTCGACCACAAAGAGAACGGCCTGGGCCTGTGCTTCGGTTTCAGGCTGGTCGCTGCCACCGCCGGGTTGTACCTCCATGATGTATTGCGAGAACGTTTCGGCGAAACCACTGAGCGGACGCGACAGAACCCACAGGCGCGTGCCTTCCCAGAAAGGCAGGGAGCTGGTGACGATGTCGCGCATCGTGCCTTTGGGAATGACCGCATAAGCGTCCGTGAACATGGCGCGGTCGGTCAACAGTTGGTCCTGACCGGGATGGCCCCCGGTTGGGGCAAAATAGGTTGGGTTGGTCATAATGAGCCTCTGGGTCGTTTGTACGGCACTATGGGCGCAAAGACCGGGCGCAGATAGGTCCACCGGCGCGATAGGTTTGTTCGGGATAATTTGAAGGTCGACGTCAGGGGCTTGGCCCTGCAGCGGCAGCGGTATATCCTTGGACACAAATGATTTCAGTTCTGTGAGGCCGCTATGAAAGCCCAGTTTTTGCCCGCAATCGTCGCTTGTGGTGTTCTTTTGATGACCAGTTTGGCAGACGCCAAGCCCCTATCGCGAATCATTGCAGAGATGGGCTTGTCGCCTGCGGATTTCGAAGTGGTCAACGTAACCGCGAACACATTGCTGACCAGTGGTACGCCATCCGTGGGTCAGGAACGGGCCTGGAAAAATGACGACACCGGATCAAAAGGCACGATCCGGGTGCAAAATGTGCAGGGGAACTGCGTCAGCCTTCAACACATAATTCAGCCGGAAGGTGGGGATCAGAGCCGCGAGATCAGAACCCGCCGGTGCAATGACGGCAATGGCAACTGGATTCTCACGCCCTGATCTGCGGTACGGGCCTCAATAGCCCTGAGCTCGATCCACCTCATGCAGCAAGGGCGCGCCAGAGTTGAGCCGTTGAAAGTTCTCGGCGACGTCTGAAAGCGCGTCGCCCAGATGCCACCCCGAGACATGCGGTGTGATCGTCACGCCGGGATGGGCCCATAACGGGCTGCCCTGCGGCAGAGGTTCCACTGATGTAACGTCCAGCACGGCATGAGCCGGTGTGCCTTTGTCCAGCGCTTCGATCAGGGCGGCTTCGTCAATCAGATCCCCGCGCCCGGCGTTCAGCAACTGGCTACTGGGTTTCATCGACTCCAGCGTTTTTGCGTCGAACAAACCAACGGTTTGTGGTGTCGAAGGCAAAATAGCACACACATGATCGCATTGACCCAAAAGCTCGGGCAGGGTGTCTTGTCCATGCAGACAGGTCACACCTTCTATGGATTTTGGTGTGCGGCTCCAACCCATGACCTGAAATCCGATGGCCCGCAGCATCAAGGCGGTGCGGGCACCGATATGGCCCAGACCCAGAACACCTACGACTGTGTCGGGTGTAAAGATCGGCTCTCGCGGCGACCATTCCGACCGGGCTTGGGCGGCCTCATGGAACGCCATATGCCGTTGGCGGCGCAGGATGTAAGCCACAAACCACTCGGCGATACCCTGTGCCGGTGCATCTGGCTTTAGACGCGCGATGCGGACATGGGCTGGAAGGTCGGGATGGCTTACAATGGTTTCCACGCCCGCCCCCAACTTCTGAACAAGCCTCAGGTTCGGCAAGCGTGTGGGATGGTCGCTTTGCATATTGACCAAGGCCAACATCGTGATGTCTTCGGGGTTTCCAAGCGTTTCAGGGGTGCGGATATCCGCATCGGGTGCAGCAGCCTGCAATTTGGCGGCAATTTCACTGTCGCCTATCCAATCGGACAACCCGGTTTCGATCAACAACGCCATGCGCAGCTCCTGCTTTGATTTTGAAGTGGTGACGTCCCGTCACTGCGGTGGACAGGCTTGGGGCAGTTAAGCCATCCTTGCCGCGAAAGTATAGCCCTGTCTCGATGTCCCAGGAGGATGCGCCCGTGAACATGTCATTTACCCTGCGCGAGGAAAATCGCGTTCTTCTGCAACGTGTTGCCGATATGATTCGGGATGAGGTCATGCCGTTGGAAGAAGAGTATCACGCCGAAATCAACAAGGGCGACCGCTGGCAGTACACACAGCGCCAAGCCGAAATTCTTGAAGGGCTAAAGGCCAAGGCCAAGGCGGCGGGGCTGTGGAATTTCTGGCTGACCGACAGTGACAAGGGATTTGGGCTGACCACCGTCGAATACGCCTATTTCGCCGAGGAGATGGGCAAGACCCCCCTGGGGGCCGAAGTGTTCAACTGCTCGGCCCCGGATACTGGAAATATGGAAGTTTTCGAACGCTACGGGTCTGAGAAGATGAAGGAGCAATGGCTGAAGCCTTTGCTCGAAGGTGAGATCCGGTCTGCCTATTTAATGACCGAGCCTGACGTGGCCTCGTCTGACGCGACCAATGTGTCGATGTCCTGTGTGCGGGACGGGGATGACTATGTCCTCAATGGTGAAAAATGGTGGTCCTCAGGCGCAGGCGATCCACGGTGTAAGGTCTATATCGTGATGGTCAAAACCGGCGGCGACGAACAGCCCAAGTACAAGCGGCAGTCGATGATCGTGGTGCCTGCAGACGCTCCAGGGATCGAGGTTTTGCGCCCCATGCAGGTTTACGGACACGATGATGCACCACACGGCCACATGCATATCCGTTTCACCAACGTACGCGTTCCGGCCGAAAACATTCTGCTGGGCGAAGGGCGCGGGTTCGAGATTGCGCAAGGTCGCCTTGGGCCGGGCCGCATCCACCACTGTATGCGCGCCATCGGACAGGCCGAAAGCGCGCTGGAGCAGATGTGCAAACGGTCGCTGCAACGCGAGGCGTTTGGCAAGAAACTTGCGCAGCTCGGGGCCAATTACGACATTATTGCCGAATGCCGGATGGAGATCGAGATGGCCCGGTTGCTGTGCCTGAAAGCCGCTTGGTACATGGATCAGGGCGACGCGCGGGCAGCCGCACCTTGGATCAGCCAGATCAAGGTCGTTGCACCAAAAGTTGCGCTGAAGGTGATCGACGAAGCGGTACAGATGTTCGGTGCGCAGGGCATCAGTCAGGACACACCGCTTGCGACGGCCTGGACCCATGTGCGGACCCTGCGATTGGCCGATGGGCCAGATGCGGTGCATCGCCGTCAGGTGGCGCGGGCCGAGTTGAAGAAATATACGCAAGAAAAGATCTGAGGGGGCCTATGGCAGCAGCGCTCGATTTCGCCGACAAGACCTATTTTCATCAACGAGAAGACGGGGCGTTTGTCGGCAACGATCCCGCACGTGGTCCATGGTCTGCCGATCATTGCCATGCAGGGCCAGTGAGCGGTTTGATCGCGCGAGCGGCGGAAACCGAAGTCGGTCCGGAAAAGATGCTGACCCGTCTGACTGTCGACCTGCTGCGCCCTCTGCCGTTGGCCGGTTTGCGGGTTGCAGCGGAAACCACGCGCCACACAAAGACACTGGCCACCACGCGGGTTACGGTACACGACCTGAACGACACGCTCTGTGCTACGGCCTCGACCATGCACCTGGTGCGTCGTGATCTTGGACCGGTTGCCAATGTGAAAACCACCGCGCCCCGGATCGAGGATACAGTCGACGGCCCGTTTCCAATTGGTGAGATTCGTCACGACCTGCCTGGTTTTGCCCATTACAGCGACATTCGGTATCCGAAAGGTGGCAAGCAGGGGGCCGGGCCCAAAACGGTGTGGATGCGGACCCCGCTTCTTTTACAGGGTGAAGTGCAATCGCCCATTCAGGCCCTTTGTCCGCTGGCCGATTGCGGCAACGGCATTTCGTGGAACGCGCCGACGTCGGAAATGGGTTTCATGAACACGGACCTGACCGTAAATATTCACCGTGAGCCAATTTCCGATTGGTTGGCCACAGACTCGGTCTCGCATTGGCAGCCGTCGGGCATCGGGATGTCACAATCGGTGCTTTATGACACGCAAGGTCCCGTTGGCACGGCGTTGCAGACGCTGGTGCTGTTTCCGCCGGGATGACACTCGGCCGTTTTTTTCAGTTTGATGGCAAAAGCCGTTGCCGCGGTGGACAGCCGGACCTATCTTGCGTTCATGCGATGGTTGTTCACAGTTATATCCTGCTGCCTGCCGATCCCGGCCATGGCCCACCCACATGTCTTTATCGACACCGGGCTTGAGTTCATCGTGGATGAAAGTGGTCAACTGACCCATATCCGCGTGACATGGGCCTATGATGAGCTGTTTTCCCTGCTGCAATTGGAAGATATGCGGCTGGATCAGGACGGCGACGGTGTGTTGACCGAAAGCGAAGAAAAGTTTCTGGCCGGGTTCGATGCGCAATGGATCGAGGGATATAATGGCGATCTGGTTGTGACTGCAGGCGGAATGCCGGTCACCCTGTCCGGCCCGCTTTCACCAAGTGCCACAACCGAGGATGGCCGCATCGTCACCACCCATCTGCGTGCGGTTGAAGGCGGTTCAGTTCCCGCCAGCGCCTTGTCCGCAAAAGCTTTTGATGAGACCTACTACACTGCCTACGAAGTGACACGCCCTGTCATCGTCACAGGCCCCGCCACCTGCCAGACGGAGCGTTTCGACCCCGATATCGATGGCCAGTTGGCACAAATGCAAGCCTTCCTGCTGACGCTGGATGCAGATTACGATCTTGAGGAAAACGATATTCCCCTGGTCGGAGAAAACTTTGCCACCGAGATTCGCGTTTCATGTCCCGCTACCTGATTGTTCCGGTCGCGCTTGCGTGTGGACTGCTGCTCTGGTTCTGGGGCAGTGGCGGGTTTGACTCCCTTGCGGCTTGGGCCGCGGGCGAGCAACGCGAATTTCAGAACCAGATCGCCCGCTCGCTGCGTGCCGCACGCGCCGAACAGCCCCAGGCCGTCGCCACGCTGCTGACTGTATGTTTCGCCTATGGCTTTTTTCATGCCATCGGCCCCGGTCACGGTAAGGTTCTGATCGGCGGGTACGGGCTGGGTCGACGCGTGGCTTTCTGGCGGCTGTCAGCGATAAGCGTGCTTTCCAGTCTAGGGCAAGCCGTGACAGCCATAGTTCTGGTCTATGCCGGGGTATTGGTGTTTCAGATGTCCCGCCAAAGCCTTGTGGGCGCGACCGAGCAGGTCATGGCCCCAATCAGTTATGGCGCGATTGCTTTGATCGGGCTGTGGCTGGTGTTCCGAGCTGTGCGTAGCTTTGCGCGGCGTCAAAAAAGCCAGGCAACGCATGATCACGACCATGCTCACGACCACCAACATAGTCATGACCATCACCACGACCACGATCAAGCACATCACCATGATGACGGTGTCTGCACGGATTGTGGTCATCGGCATGGACCAACGGCAGAAGAGGTCGCAAATGTGGGCACTCTGCGCGAGGCCATGATCCTTATTGCAGGGATTGCCGCGCGGCCCTGTACAGGTGCTTTGTTCGTGCTGATCCTGACCTGGCAGATGGGCATTGCAATGGTAGGTGTCGCAGGGTCTTTTGCTATGGCGCTGGGCACGGCCACAGTAACCACGCTGGTCGGCTGGACTTCCTTCGGTTTGCGTGGAGGGCTACTGGCTTCAGCCTCGGCCACACGCTTTGCTTCGGTTCTGGCCCCTACCATCGAACTGGTCGCTGGTCTTGTCATTGCAGTGATTGCCGGCGGTTTGCTGATGCGCGCGATTTAGTCGAACACGGGCTCCGGGTAGCCAACACGCGCCAGATACAGCCCCTGCGGTGGGCAGACCGGTCCGCACGCTGCGCGGTTTTCAGCTTTCAATGCGTCGCGCACGTCCTCGGGTGTCCAAGCACCGGCGCCGACACGCTCCAGAGTACCCACGAAACTGCGTACCTGGTTGTGCAGGAAAGATCGGGCGCGCACGTGGAAATGGATCTCGGGGCCGGAAAAGGCCGGAACCTGCTCGACCCGCAATTCATCCAGAGTTTTTACGGGGCTCGCCGCTTGACAGATCGAAGACCGGAACGTGGTGAAATCATGCCGTCCCAGCAGCATGTTTGCCCCGTCCTGCATCGCATCGACATCCAACTGATGGTTGATCTGCCAGACCTGCCCCCGGTCATGCGTTGCCGGGGCGCGGCGCATCAGGATGCGGAACAGATATTGCCGTTCAACCGCTGAAAAGCGTGCATGCCAATCCTCATCGACCCGAGCGGCCTTCACAATCGCCACAGGCTGTGGTTTGAGGTGATAGTTCAATGCCTCGGACAGGCGAAACGGGTCCCATTCCTTGGCCATGTCGCAATGGGCAACCTGACCAAGCGCGTGAACCCCGGCATCGGTGCGCCCTGCGGCGGCGATTGTGTGCGCGCCCGGCTGAATACGCGACAGAGCCTCTTCAATGGCCCCCTGAACGGACGGCTGATCCTTTTGCCGCTGCCATCCGGCAAACGGTTCCCCTTGGTATTCAACTTTCAACGCGTATCTGGGCATGCGTCGCTGGTACAGCGCAGCGCGGGAACGGGCAAGAGGGCGAAAGCGCTGGTATGTGCCGCACCCTCTACCTATCTTGGGTAAAACGAAAATTGCGGGGCGACAGTTTGGTCATCTCATCACTGGCAGACAGTCTTGTGCGTGGCGTCGAAACCATCGGCGACAGCGTGTCCGAGACGTTTTTCGAGCCGGTCATCCGTCTGGGTGTCACCGGGTTGGCGCGATCGGGCAAGACGGTTTTCATCACCTCGCTGGTGGCCAACCTGTTGGACCGGGGCCGCATGACCGGCCTGACCGCGCAGCAAGAAGGGCGGATCAACGCCGCTTATCTGCAACCACAGCCGGACGATACGGTGCCCCGGTTCGACTATGAAACCCACCTGTCTGCTCTGACGGGCCCCACGCCACATTGGCCCGACAGCACCCGCGCTGTGTCCGAATTGCGTTTGTCGTTCAAAGCGCGCCCCGCAGGGTTGCTTGCCGGGTTGCAGGGGCCACGAACAGTGCATCTGGACATCGTGGATTATCCCGGTGAATGGCTGCTGGATCTGGCCCTTTTGGACAAATCCTACGAAGATTGGTCGCAGGAAACACTGACGCGCATCGAGACACGTGCCGAGGCCGCCGAGTACCTCGCGCAGGTAAAGGCCACAGACCCGTCCGGCGCGCATGACGAGCTGACCGCGCAGGCTCTGGCGACGGCGTTCACGGCTTATCTCAATCAGGCGCGTGAAGCTGGTTTTTATGACTGCACCCCGGGGCGTTTCTTGTTGCCGGGTGATCTGGCGGGCTCACCGGTGCTGACCTTTGCGCCTTTGGTTCTGTCCGGACCATCACGCCGTAAAACTCTTCAGCGTGAGATGGAGCGGCGATTTGAGGCTTATAAGTATCAAGTGGTGAAACCCTTTTTTCGCGACCACTTTTCGCGCATCGACCGGCAGGTGGTTTTGGTCGACGCGCTGGGCGCGATCCACAAAGGCCCGCAGGCGGTTGAGGATATGCGCCGCGCGATGGCCGATATCCTGTCGGCTTTTCGTCCGGGCAGGAATGCGTGGCTTAGTCAGTTGCTGTTGGGCAAGCGGGTCGAACGCATCCTGTTTGCGGCGACTAAAGCCGACCATTTGCACCACACGCAGCATCCCCGCCTAACGGCAATCATCGAAGCGTTAACGCGCGAGGCACGAGACCGCGCGAATTTCGCGGGGGCGCAGACGGCAGCTCTGTCGTTGGCTTCGCTGCGCGCTACGACCGAAGAAATGCGCAGGCACAACGGGGTGGAGTTGCCATGCGTGAGGGGCACCTTGTTGGACAGCGGGAAACAGGCTGCGTTCTATCCCGGCGAATTGCCTGAAGACCCAGCGCATCTTTTGGGTCCGGCGCGAAATGGGGCGGACAGTTGGTTGGATGAGGATTATGGGTTCATGGCATTTGCCCCTGCGCATCTGACCCTGAAACCCGGCGATGGGCCGCCGCATATCCGTCTGGATCACGCAGCCCAGTTCCTGATCGGAGACAGGTTGTGACCGTTATCTTGCGTCCTGCACGTACCACAGATGCCGGTGCCATCGGGACAATCCTGCACGGTTTCACTTTGGAAAATGACTGGATGCCAAATCTGCACAGTTGCGCTGAAACCATCGCCTTTTGTGGTAAAATGATCGATCAGGATTGGGTAACTGTTGCGGAAAGTGACGTGGGCGTGGTCGGATTTCTGGCGCTGAACGAAACGGAGATCAACTCACTCTACCTGCACATGAAGGCGCGCGGGCAAGGGATCGGGCGGCAACTGCTGGATCACGCGAAATCCCGTCAAACCCGGCTTAGCTTGTATGCGTTTCAGGCCAATACAGGTGCTTGTAAATTTTACGAGCGCAACGGCTTTGCCGAAGTGGGGCGCAGCGATGGGGCGGATAACGACGAAAACCTGCCGGACATTAGGTTTATCTGGCGCAGCAAAGGTATGACCCATGGCTAAAGGCCCGGTTCTGATCGATCTTGAAGCGGATGAGCCTACTGCTGATGTTGCGCAGGCCCCTCCGGTGCCAGATGTTGCGCAGCCTCAAGGGCAAGCGATGCAGAGCGCTGCAAGGCTTGCCGCCCGAAAACCATCCACCTTAGCGCGTTGGTTTTGGGGGTTGGCCTTGGCTGTCATCGGCGCGGCAATCTCTGTTGCAGCTTGGGATTTTGCAACCTCGCTGGTGGCGCGGACGCCAGTTCTGGGGTGGGTCGTAGTTGGCCTGCTGGTGGCATTAGTGCTGGTTGGATTGATCATTGCGATCCGCGAATTGGCAGCTTTGGGGCGATTGTCGCGGGTCGACGGAATGCGCCGCGCGGCTGATACGGCCTTGGCGAATGCCGATCTGGCACAGGCCCGCGCTGTTACCAATCGTCTGATCACCTTTTACAAAGGGCGGGAAGAAACACACTGGGGCCGCGAACGGCTAGCGGAGCGTATGGGGGATCAATTCGATGCCTCTACGCTGCTAAGCCTTGCCGAAGATGAGCTGTTGGCACAGCTGGACGAAGCCGCCAGCCGCGAGGTTGAGGCCGCAGCCCGGCAAGTTGCCACAGTGACCGCCTTAGTCCCATTGGCTTTGGCAGATGTTGTGACCGCACTGGCCGCGTCGCTTCGGATGATCCGTAGGGTTGCAGAAATCTATGGCGGTCGGGCCGGTACTCTTGGCAGTTGGCGCCTGACCCGTGCCGTTTTTGTACATCTGGTCGCCACAGGGGCTGTAGCCGTAGGCGACGATCTGCTGGAGCCTGTTCTGGGCGGCTCCGTTCTCAGCAAGCTGTCTCGCCGGTTCGGAGAGGGCCTGGTGAACGGGGCGCTAAGCGCGCGTGTGGGCGTGGCCGCGATGGAGGTGTGTCGCCCGCTGCCATTCTCAGAACGGCACAAACCGTCAACGCGCGGTATCATCAAACGCGCCTTACAGGGTCTGTTTTCCAAGGGTTGATCCAAAGCAAAGCGTCATAGCTCACCCTTCGTCACACTAGGAGTGTCGGAGGAGCCAGCCATGACGGATCACGGTCACAGCCCGCAGGAAATCGCCGAACGGATCAATGCACCGCCTGGTCGTGGTGTGTTGCGCGATGTTGTTTATGGCGGCATCGACGGATCCGTCACCACCTTTGCGATCGTCGCAGGCGTCGCGGGTGCAGGGCTTTCCCCGTTTGTGATCGTGGCGTTGGGTTTGGCGAATGTGCTGGCTGACGGGTTTTCCATGGCTGCGGGCAATTACTCGGGCACCAAGGCCGAACTGGACAACATTCGACGCATCCGCGCGGTCGAGGAACGCCACATAGCTTTGTACCCAGATGGCGAGCGGGAAGAAGTGCGCGAAATCCTTGCCCAAAAGGGGCTGTCGGGCGACGTTTTGAGCGAAGCTACGGCAGAGATTACATCGAGTCATGAAAATTGGATCAACCTGATGATCGAGGGTGAATATGGATTGGGCAGTGTTGACCCGCACCCGATGAAGGCAGCTTTGGCCACGTTTTTTGCGTTTCTTGTGGCCGGGATGATCCCCTTGCTGCCTTTCCTTGCCTCGATTCCGAACGCATTTGCGATGTCTGCCTGGATGACCATGGGGGTCTTTTTCGCAATCGGCGCGCTCAAAAGCCGATGGTCGCTGGCCCCTTGGTGGCGATCGGGAATGGAGACGCTGTTGATCGGCGGGCTGGCCGCATTGATCGCCTATCTGGTCGGGTCTCTGTTCCATCCATAGTTGTCGCAGCAGGGGTGTTGCTGCCGCCGGGCGCTCTCCGGCAGCGTAGACTTGTCTGAAACGGGTGTATGGGTCAGCCAAGCCGCGGCTTTCCTGACTGTTATTGCTCGCCTTCTCAAGATAGCCTAGCCACAAGACAAAGATCGGAGACCGCGTTGGAAGCGCTACTTGTTCTTGTTGGGCCGATTGTTCTGGCAATCCCGGTGACTCTGGTTGTGCTGGTGGTCGGGCAGACCCGATTGCGTCGTCGCGTAGCAGATTTGGAGGCGCAAATTTCAACCCTTTCTTCAGCTGAAACGGTGGTTTCTGAGGGGCCGTTAGAAAAGGTGCCTGATCCACAGTCGGAAGCTGAACAGGAACCCCGCAGGCCCGCCCCATGGGCCGCGCCCAAAAGGCCAGCAGAAGAAACTTTGGTTGGAACGGCGGATGTGACTTCACCGGCCATCGTATTCAA
The DNA here is from genome assembly GCF_013034475.1 of Ruegeria sp. HKCCA6837. NCBI lineage: Bacteria > Pseudomonadati > Pseudomonadota > Alphaproteobacteria > Rhodobacterales > Roseobacteraceae > Ruegeria > Ruegeria sp. HKCCA6837. The sequence goes on along the minus strand of NZ_WQGD01000005.1, from coordinate 150,023 downwards.
TCATGACCGGTTTACAGCGTTCGGCGATTGGCTGCGCGAGAACTGGTTTTATGCGGTCTCAGCCCTATCGCTGGCTTTGGCCGGGATATTTCTTGTGCAATACGGCGTCGAAAACGGATTGCTGCCTCCTGCTGCCAGGGTTCTGGCTGCACTTGGGTTCGGTTCGATTCTGATCACTGCGGGTGAAGCCTTGCGTCGGAAGTTCGGCGATGATGAGGACGCGACCACCGCCTATTTACCATCGGTCTTTTCCGGGGCAGGGCTTGTTACCCTTTTCGGGGCCATTCTGGCGGCGCGTCAGCTGTACGACCTGATCGGTGCCGAGGCGGCGCTGGCGGGGATGGTCGCCGTCGCCGTGATCGGCCTTGTTCTGGGGTGGTTCCATGGCCCGCTGTTGGCCGCGGTTGGCCTGATCGGCGCATTTTCGGCCCCATTTCTGGTTGGCGGAGCGTCCGAGGATCCCTCGTGGCTTTATGCCTATTTCCTGCTGGTTGCCGTTTTGGGGCTTGGCATCGACACAGTCCGGCGCTGGGCTTGGGTGTCCGTTCTGACCGTGTTTGGAGCCTATTCGGCGAACCTTCTGCTGGTAGCAGGCGCGCCAAACACGGAACCGGGTTATCTGGTCGCCACATTGATACTGGCGCTTTTGGTGATCGCCATTCCTGCGCGGCGCGTCTGGCCGGATCATTCAGGGCCCATGATCTCGCAGATGATCCGCTATCCAAAGGCGCGCCCATGGCCGGGTTTTCCGACCCGATTGGCCGCCGGGGCCATTGCAGTAAGTTCGGCGATTTTGGCCTGGCATTGGGCCGACACGGAAACTGAGTTCTGGCTTGGTGTTACTTTACTGTCCGCACTTGTGCTGGCCCTGCTTCTTTGGGCTAAGGATGCACCTGCGCTTCAGGACCTGACCGTCCTGCCGGCCGTCGGGCTTGTGTTTAACGTCCTGATGCACGGGCTTGACCAAGGCGCAGCTTTTCTCGGCTTTGCAGCCACCTATGCGGAAACGGCTGAGGCCGACTATCCGATGGTCGTCACGGTGCTGGTCGCCTTGGGGGCTTTGATCTCAATCCTAATGGCGTGGCGGTCTGCGAAAGCAACCCAGTTTCGCGCCATCTGGGCCGGAGGGGCAGCTCTGTTTGCCCCGGTAATGGCTATCGGGCTGGAGGTCGGCTGGCATCCGGCTTCTGTTATCGGGGCCTACCCCTGGGCCTTGCACGCGGTTGCGCTGGCCGTCCTGATGGTGGTGATTGCGGAACGTTTTGCACGGGTCGACGGAGAGGATCGGATGCGTGCTGCGTTGGCCACTTTGTCTGCGCTGTCTTGTCTGGTCTTTGCCTGCGTCATCGTGCTCAGCGCGGCGGCACTGACGGTGGCGCTGGTGGCAAGCGTCGTGGCGGCGGCGGCTTTGGACCGCAAGTTCACCTTGCCACCAATGAGCTGGTTTATCTGGGCCGGTGTTTTTGCCGTCACCGTTCGACTGGTGCTTGATCCAGGATTGTATTGGGCAAATTCGGCTCCGGTGCTCGAGATGACATTGGTTTACGGCTCGGCCACGGTGGGGTTTGTCGCGGGTTGGTGGGTGCAGCGCCCCTTGCAGCGCCCAGTGGCGTCATTGCTGCTGGAAAGCGCAGCGTGGGCGACAGGTGGCATTCTGCTGTCCCTGTTGCTGCTGCGCTGGCTTGAAGGGTTTGGCAAAGGCGGTGCCGACAACAGCCATTGGGGGCTGGGTCTGCTGGCGGTCATCTGGCTGCTGCTGGCTTTTGCTCAGGTTCAGAGATTTGAGCTGGGCGGTAAGCTGAACTATGCGCGTTACGTGTTGGCGGTTTTTTTTGCCGCCCATGGTCTGTTCTATCTCATGCTTGCCGTGTCCGAGCAAAACCCGCTGTTGAATCCAAATGCTGATCCGGTGCTCGGTCTGCCGGTTTTCAACACGCTTGCCATTGCGTATCTGCTGCCCGCGCTGGTTATCGCCGGGTCCGCTTGGCGGATCAAAGACATGCCCAACCAGATCACGATGACAAGCTATGTCGTGGCAGCGGGGCTCGCGGCCATGTGGTTGGGTTTGACAATCCGCCACGTCTGGCAGGGCTCTGCGGGCATGTTTGAAGGAAACGGCGTCACACAGCCCGAGCTTTACACTTATACTCTGGTTCTGCTGCTGATCGGAGCTGCGCTGTTCTATCAATCTTTAGCCCGCGGATCGGACCTGATGCGGAAGGCGGGCCTCGTTGTGATCGGGTTGGCTGTTGCCAAGGTTTTTCTGATCGACATCGCAGGGCTAGGCGGGTTGATCCGGGTCTTCTCGCTGCTTGCGCTTGGCCTTGCGCTGGCTGGTCTGGCATGGCTGAACCGCTGGGCCAAACTGCGCCATTCGCCGCATGGGGCAGAACCTCTGGACCATTAGGCGCAGGCGTCTTATAAGCCCGCCATGCATGACCGTTTGGCCATCATTATTCGAATTATATCCCCGGCGCTCTGACCCTCTGAGACGCCGGGAAAAGGTGTTTGAGAACTCGCACCGACCGCTTCGATCCTAGTACGACCAGATCATCCAAAGGACGCCCCCAATGTGCGCCGACACGATCCAGACACCTGATTACAAAGACACGCTGAACCTGCCCAAAACCGAATTCCCCATGCGCGCTGGCCTGCCCAAGCGCGAACCCGCATGGCTGGAACGGTGGGAGACCATCGGCGTCTATGACCGCCTGCGCGAGAAACAAGGCCGCACGCCCTTTACCCTGCATGACGGGCCCCCCTATGCGAACGGCCACCTGCATATCGGCCACGCGCTGAACAAGACCATCAAGGACATGATCGTGCGCAGCCATCAGATGATGGGCTTTGACGCGCGTTACGTGCCCGGCTGGGACTGCCACGGCCTGCCGATCGAATGGAAGATCGAAGAACAATACCGCAAGAAGGGCAAGAACAAGGACGAGGTGAACATCGTCGACTTCCGTCAGGAATGCCGCAAGTTCGCCGAGGGCTGGATCGACATCCAGCGCGAAGAGTTCAAGCGTCTGGGCATCACCGGCAACTGGCCCGATCCCTACATCACCATGGACTACCACGCCGAGGCTGTGATCGCGGATGAGTTCATGAAGTTCCTGATGAACGGCACGCTTTATCAGGGTTCCAAACCCGTGATGTGGTCGCCCATCGAAAAAACCGCTCTGGCCGAGGCCGAAGTCGAGTATCACGACAAGGAAAGCTTCACCATCTGGGTGAAGTTCAAGGTTGTGAATGCAGGTGATCTGGATGACGCGTTTGTCGTGATCTGGACGACGACCCCATGGACCATGCCGTCGAACAAGGCAGTCGTGTACGGCAAAGACATCTCTTATGGCCTTTACGAAGTCACCGGCGCGCCCGAGGAATGCTGGGCTGCAGTAGGCGACAAGTTCCTGCTGGCCGACAATCTGGCCGCTGACGTTCTGGGTCGCGCGCGTCTGAACGACGACCAGTGGACCCGCGTTCGTGACGTGACCGCAAATGAGTTGGAAGGCGTTCAACTGACCCACCCGCTGGCCGGAGCCGAAGGCGGCAATGGCGAATGGGACGACATCCGCGATTTCCGCGCTGCTGAGTTCGTGACCGACACCGAAGGGACCGGCTTCGTTCACTGCGCGCCGTCGCACGGGATGGAAGAATTCGAGCTGTATCGTGACTTGGGGATGCTCGAGCAGGTAATCACTTATAACGTGATGGACGACGGTAGCTTCCGCGCTGATCTGCCGTTCTTTGGCGGCAAATACATCCTGTCCCGAAAGGGCGGTGAGGGCGACGCGAACAAAGCCGTCATCGACAAGCTGGCCGAAGTTGGCGGGCTGCTGGCGCGTGGCAAGATCAAGCACAGCTATCCTCATTCATGGCGCTCGAAAGCTCCGATCATCTACCGTAACACACCGCAGTGGTTTGCCTCGGTTGACCGTAAGCTGGACGATGGCATGGGCGAGATGGGTGATACCATCCGTGAACGGGCCCTGCGGTCCATCGACGAGCTAGTGAAATGGACGCCGCAGACCGGCCGTAACCGCCTCTATTCGATGATCGAAGCGCGCCCGGACTGGGTTCTGTCCCGTCAGCGCGCCTGGGGCGTGCCGCTGACCTGCTTCACCAAGAAAGGTGCTCTGCCCACCGACGCGGATTATCTGCTGCGCAACGCGGACCTGAACGCGCGCATCAAGGCGGCGTTCGAGAAAGACGGCGCAGACGTCTGGTACACCGACGGCTTCAAAGAAAAGATCCTCGACGGCATCGCCAACCCGGATGACTACGATCAGGTTTTCGACGTGCTGGACGTGTGGTTCGACTCGGGCTCGACCCACGCATTTGTTCTGCGCGATCGTGAGGATGGCACCGAGGACGGCATCGCAGATGTCTACATGGAAGGCACTGACCAGCACCGCGGTTGGTTCCATTCGTCCATGCTGCAGGCTTGCGGCACCAAGGGTCGCGCGCCGTACCGCAACGTGGTGACCCACGGCTTCACGCTGGATGCCAAGGGCAACAAGATGTCCAAATCGCTGGGCAACACGATTGTGCCGGAAGAGGTCGTCAAGCAATACGGTGCCGATATCCTGCGTCTGTGGGTGGCGCAGACCGACTATACCGCCGACCAGCGGATCGGGCCTGAAATCCTGAAAGGCACTGCCGACAGCTATCGTCGCCTGCGCAATACCATGCGGTTCATGCTGGGCTCATTGGCCGACTTCACCGAAGCGGATCGGGTCGAGCCCGACGAGATGCCGCGTCTTGAACGTTGGGTGCTCAGCCGTCTGTCCGAACTGGATGAGCAGGTGCGCAAGGGCTACGCGTCCTTCGACTTTCAGGGTGTATTCAGTGCCGTGTTCACGTTCGCCACAGTTGATCTGTCGTCTTTCTACTTCGACGTCCGCAAAGATGCGCTGTATTGCGACGGTGACAGCCTGCGCCGCCGCGCCGCGCGTACCGTGTTGGACATTCTTTTTCATCGCCTGACCACTTGGCTGGCTCCGGTTCTGGTGTTCACCATGGAAGAGGTCTGGCTGGAACGCTTCCCGGGCGATGACAGCTCGGTCCATCTGGTGGATTTCCGGGAAACACCTGCCGACTGGCGTCACGCCGAGTTGGAAGAGGCCGTGGCCAAAGTGCGCCGCGTTCGCCGCGCGGTGACCGCTGCGCTGGAAGTTCAGCGCCAGGACAAGGTCATCGGATCCAGCCTCGAAGCCGCGCCGATCGTTCATGTCGAGGATCAGGAGACCCGTGATCTGCTGGCAACCTTTGACGTGGATGATCTGTGCATCACTTCCGGATTGGCGGTCTCGGGTGATCCTGCCCCGGCCGAGGCGTTCCGCGTGCCCGAAATCGAAGGTGTCGCGGTGGTCTTTGAAAAAGCCGAAGGTGAGAAATGTCAGCGGTGCTGGAAAATCCTGCCCGACGTGGGCCGCCACACCCATCCGGGTGTGTGCAGCCGCTGTAACGACGCGCTTGGTTAACACTTACCCCCAGCCCAACGGCTGGGGGTTTTTCTTTCCCTGCTTGCAACAGCTTTGGTGATCTGAAACGCTGCGCCTATGCCGATGATTGCCGTGGAAACCCAATTTGGATGTCTGGGTGTCGAAGAAACAGACGGAGCCCTCACGCGCCTGGTCTGGGATGGCCGGGATGTGGGAGAGCCGACGGATCTGTTGCGTGAAGCCGCCGCGCAATTGAAAGCGTATGACGCCGGGCAACTGCACCGGTTTGACATTCCTTATCGCATCGCAGGGTCTGACTTCCAACGACAGGTCTGCGATCTGATGTATGCGATTCCTCTTGGCGAAACGCGTACTTACGGAGATATCGCCAAAGAGCTGGGGCAGCCCGCGCAACCCGTTGGGCAGGCTTGTGGCGCTAATCCCATTCCGGTGATCATTCCCTGCCACAGAGTTCTTTCAGCAAATGGTCTGGGTGGCTTTTCCGGCGCGGGCGGGGTCGAGACCAAAGTGGCCCTGTTGCGCCATGAGCGCGCAGCCGGGCTTTTGATCTGATCCGTGAAATTCGGTTGCAATCCGTCAACGGCGGGCACACCATATACGTGTTGTTGAATTTGAAGGACCGCATTGCATGACCACGGATCAAGATCGCGCCGCCCGAAAGAAGGCCATTATTGACAGGTTGATGTCACTTGAAGCGCAAGAGCTTGCAACGGCGCAGGCGCATTACGATGCGTTTTTGAAGGACGCTCAACTGGATGATCGGGAAGGTCACGACAAGGATGACCTTGCCGCCTCACGCGAAAACGCTGACTTGGCGGCTGCGTTTGACGCCCCTGTGCACGCACATCACGCCAAGATCGACGTGATTGAAAACACCGACTTCGGTCTGACGGACACAGTTCAGCCCGGCGCAGTGATCAAGTTCAACAATCGCAGATTTGTCGTGTGCGTTTCGACCACCCGGTTCGAGGTGGATGGAAAAACGTATATGGGCATTTCAACACAAAGCCCGATTTACTTGGCCATGGTGGGCCTGCAAGAGGGCGATGTCTTTACTCACAACGGCACCGAGTTTGAGGTGCAGGACGTCATGTAGCTCGACTGTCGGCAGCGCTGCGTCAGGCGTGGCGCTGCGGTATGATTTGCTGCGCGATGCCTGCAAAGGTCAGATACAGGCTGGTGATCACCAGACCCCAATGCGCCCAGCTTTCAGGGTGAAAATCGACCCAGGCCGCCCAACCGGCAAAGAACGTCCACGCCAGAGCCATGGGCAGGGTCAGGCCGCGCCAACGCTCGGTGCGCACGGGATGGACAAACTTGAGCGGCAGGAACATCGCCAGCGACAGCAGTGTGACCAGCAGCAGAATAGTCCAGAAATTCGGTTCGAGCGCGAAGATCACGATAACGAACATGTTCCAGCATCCGGGGAAACCGGAAAAGGAATTGTCCTTGGTCTTCATCCGGGTGTCCGCGAAATACATCGCGCTGGCAAAGGTTATGACGATGATCGCAAACCATCCGGTCCAGCCGTCCATCAGCCCGGACTTGAACAGGGCAAAGGCCGGGATGAACACATAGGTCAGGTAGTCAATGATCAGATCCAGCAGCACGCCATCAAATTCCGGGGCGTTCTTTTTGACGTGGTAATGACGCGCCAGAGGGCCATCGATTCCGTCCACGACAAAAGAAACAACCAGCCAAAGATACATAAGGCTCCATTTCTCTTCGACGGCGGCTAGCATGGCGAGCATGGCAAAAACAGCGCCGGTTGCAGTGAAGAGATGGACGGAAAGAGCTTTGAATCTGAGTGTCATGCACGCGTCATGACTGATGCACGCCTGAGATGCAAACCAAAAGCCGTGCGGTTTTGATGGATGTGTGTGTCAGGCCTTGGGGTGCGCACGGTTGTAGACCTCCATCAACCGCGCCGTGTCCACGGCAGTATAGGCTTGGGTGGTTGAAAGCGACGCATGTCCCAGGAGTTCCTGAATGGCGCGCAAGTCGCCTCCGGCCGACAGAAGGTGCGTGGCGAAACTGTGCCGCATGGCGTGGGGTGTTGCGGTTGCAGGCAGGCCCAATTGCATTCGGGCCTTGGCCATGACGCCCTGTATCGCACGTGGATTCAGCGCCCCGCCGCGGACACCGCGGAACAAAGGCGCGCCCTGTGCCTTAGGGTGCGGGCAAAGTTGTACGTACCGGTCGACGGCATCACGGGCAGCAGGAAGAACCGGTACGACCCTCTCTTTGTCGCCCTTGCCAACGATGCGCAATGTGGCGGGTAAAGGTACGTCTGCACCAGTCAATGACAGCGCCTCGGATATGCGCAGCCCACACCCATATAGCAAAGTCACCACGGCCACGTCCCGCGCGGCGACCCAATCCGAGGTGGATTGAAGCTCGACCGTGTCGATCATGGCGCGGGCCGCGTCTTCGGCAAGGGGGCGCGGTAGTTTCTTGGTGAATTTCGGTGCGCGTGTGGACAAGACAGCAGTAGGTTCAAAGCCTTCACGTTCAGCCAGCCAGCGGTAAAAGCTTTTGACGGCTGAGAGTTTGCGCGCCAGTGATCGTGCACCAACATCACCGCTGCGTTGATCCGCCATCCACGCACGCATGTCCGATACGGTGATCCGTTCCAGCGCTTTCAAACCCTGCTGTTCGGCATGGTGCAGCGTCATGAAGGACAGGAACTCGGTCACATCGCCACGATAGGCGGTTTGCGTATTCTCAGACCTTCCCGCCAGCGCACCTAGGCTGTCCAGCCAATGCTGCAGCGCATCGCGGCAGGCGGGTGAGATCAGGCTCACGACAGCCAGTGGCGCATCGAGCGTTCGAACACGCCGGCGAAAAAGCTCAGAAGGTCGGTGCCGAGCTGTGGTGTGAAATGCCGAGGGTCACGCGCACCCATGACAATCATTCCCGGCAGGCGGCCGGGGCCGAGATCGAGCTTCAGGCAGGCTTCGGACCGCAATTGATCTGCAAGCGCGCCAAAAATGCGACGGTTGGGTTGATGGACCTCGCGCAGAGTGACGTCGCGGGCGGGACCGCCGCGATCAATGGTCAGGTACTGGTCGATGAAGCCGGGTTCGGCAATTGTCAGAACGCCGCCCAGCTTGTCGACGGCTGGATCGTCCTGAACCACTGTTGTTTCCAGAACCAAAGTGATGTGATCAACACGCAAAATATCTGCCACGTCCGCACCAAGCGCGCGTAGGAAATCTTCGAATTCAACGGGCTCCAACAGGCGCAGAATCGCACGATGCACCTGGTTTGTGCCTGCCAGGTTCTCATAAGCCGCCGCAATGACAGACCGGTGGGTGTCTTCCAGCCGGTCCAGCCGCGCTTCGAGACGTTGCATGGCGATGCCGCGCAGATCGATCACATTGTCGCCGCGTGCGCGTTCATTGGCGCTGACCAGCGCCTGCATCAGGTCCTTATCATCCAGCACGACGTCAGGCTCAGCCAGAATCGCCGCGCGGAGGTTATCCTCGAGTTTGGGGTTGCTGCTCATGTCCCGTCCGGTCTTTTTTTGTTGAGCGGCTTATAACATACCAGACCGGTTTTGCCTTGGGAAAAATGCACGCAAAGGTGGATTTCCTTGAGTGCTGTGGCGATGAGGCTCTCGCCCCTCATGTTTGATCAGAAATCACGCATAGGGCCGTTGGGTCGGGCGCGGTGCCTGAAAGCACCGCGCAGTTATTCTAAAGATCAGAGGATTTTCTGACCGGTTTTGGCCCAATCGGCCAGGAAGGTTTCCAGACCTTTGTCGGTCAACGGGTGGTCAGCGAGCTTTTTGATCACGGCTGGCGGAGCAGTGATGACATCGGCACCAATGCGGGCGCTGTCGGTCACATGGTTCACGGTGCGGATCGAGGCGGCCAGGATTTCAGTCTCGAACCCGTAATTGTCATAGACTTGGCGGATGTCGGCTATCAGGTCCATGCCGTCGAGGTTGATGTCGTCGAGACGACCAATGAATGGCGAGATGAAAGTCGCACCTGCTTTGGCAGCAAGAATGGCCTGATTGGTCGAGAAACAGAGCGTCACGTTGACCATCTGACCTTCGTCGCTGAGCGTTTTGCAGGTTTTCAGGCCAGCCCATGTCAGCGGCACTTTCACTGCGATGTTCGGAGCGATTTTGGCCAGCTTGCGGCCTTCGGCGATCATGTCATCGGCTTCGGTGGCGACAACTTCGGCCGAAACCGGCCCGTCGACCAGATCACAGATCTCTTTGGTTACTTCCAGAATGTCGCGACCCGACTTTAGGATCAGCGAAGGGTTGGTGGTCACACCGTCCACCATGCCCAGATCGTTCAGTTCGGCGATGGCGTCGATCTCGGCGGTGTCTACGAAGAATTTCATGAGGGCAGTCCTTTGATGGGTTGGCCTTGGTCGCGGATGGCTTTACCTCAAAGTGAGCCATGCTGGAACCCCCTGCTAAGGATATGCTGTGAGCGCTAACGGATTTTTCGACCAAGGAGAGCTGATTGCGGTGCTGACGACGCAGCCGCTGGACCGGACGTTAGATTACAAAGCGCCTGAAGGCGGGTGCTTTCTGGGCGCGTTTGTCGAAGTGCCTTTGGGGCCACGCAAGGTTCTGGGTGTGGTTTGGGGGCCAGGGCAGGGCGGGTTTGATCTGAATAAGGCGCGGTCTGTGATCCGGGTTCTTGAGGTCGCGCCGATGCGTGAAGAAATGCGGGTGTTTCTGGGTAAGGTGGCCGACTATACGTTGACGCCGATGCCTGCCATGCTGAGGCTGGCGACACGTGCGCCGGGGCTGGGCGACCCGCCGTCAATGCGCAAGGTCTATCGTCTTGGCAGTGGCGAACCGGACCGGATGACAGATGCGCGATCCCGTGTGATGGAGGTTTTGCGCGACTATGGTGGCCTTGCCTTTACCTTGAAAGAACTGGCCGAGCAGGCGGGCGTGACCTCATCTGTTGTCAAAGGGTTGGTTAAACAAGGCGCTGTCCGGGAAGAGGACAGCCCGCGCGATCTGCCGTACCCGCATCTTGATCCGAACCTGCCGGGTAAAGACCTGACCGAAGATCAGGCGGCGGCTGTAGCGCGATTGCGGGCCGGGCAGCAGACAGGCGACTATGGCACAACACTCCTGAAAGGTGTCACGGGTTCGGGCAAGACCGAAGTGTATCTGGAAGCCGTCGCCGAAGCCCTGCGCATGGGACGCCAGGCTTTGGTCTTGCTGCCGGAAATTGCGCTGACCGCTGAATTCCTGACCCGTGTCGAGGCGCGGTTCGGTGCGCGACCGGCCGAATGGCACTCGGGCGCGACAATGACGGAACGCCGCCGGGTCTGGCGAATGGTTGGGCAAGGGGATGCACAGCTGGTTGTAGGTGCACGATCTGCATTGTTTTTGCCGTTCCGCGATTTGGGGCTGGTGGTGGTCGATGAGGAACACGACACCTCTTACAAACAGGAAGACGGCGTGCACTACAGCGCGCGGGATATGGCAGTTTTGCGTTCGGCCATTTGCGGCGCGCGCGTGATTCTGGCCAGTGCGACGCCGTCGCTGGAAAGCTGGGCAAACGCTGAAGCAGGAAAGTATGACCGGATCGACCTGACCTCGCGCTTCGGCGCGGCGGTTCTGCCTGAGATGAGGCCCATTGATATGCGCGCTGAGCAGATGCAGCCCGGAACATGGATTTCTCCGTCCCTGCGACAGGCGGTGCGGCAGCGGATTGAAAAGGGTGAACAATCGCTGCTGTTTATAAACCGTCGTGGATATGCGCCGGTAACTCTGTGCCGGGCTTGCGGTGAACAGATCGCCTGCGACCATTGTGACGCGCGCATGGTTGAACATCGGTTTCTGAAACGCCTGATGTGCCACCAATGCGGTGAGACCAAGCCGATGCCTGAAATCTGTCCGTCCTGCGGCGTAGAAGGCAAACTGGCCCCGGTTGGGCCGGGGATCGAGCGGCTGGCAGAAGAGGCCGAGGCGACCTTTCCGGATGCCAAGATTGCGATGCTGAGTTCCGATCTTTTCGGCTCGGCCCGTGCGCTGAAAGCCAAGATCGAAGAGATTGCCGCAGGAGATGCGGACATCATCATCGGCACTCAGTTGGTCGCCAAGGGGCATAACTTCCCCAAACTCACCTTGGTCGGCGTTATTGATGCGGACCTGTCACTGCACGGTGCCGATCTGCGCGCAGCAGAACGAACGTTTCAATTGATGCGGCAGGTTGCCGGGCGTGCTGGCAGGGCGGATAAGCCGGGGCAGGCGTTGTTGCAGACGTTCCAGCCAGAACACCCCGTGATCCGGGCGATCCTGTCCGGTGATGAGGAAGGTTTCTGGAAAGCCGAAGCCGCTGGGCGGCAGGCGGCGGGGGTTCCACCTTATGGGCGCATGGCCGGAATTGTGTTGTCGGGGCCGGAGGTCGGCCCGGTCTTCGATATCGGCAACGCGATGGCCCGTAATGATGCCCCTGTGCGCGATGTGGGGGGGCAAGTTTTTGGCCCTGCACCAGCGCCGATTGCGCGTATTCGCGGACGGCACCGTGTGCGCCTTCTGGTCAAAGCCCCAAAAGGGGCCCCCATTCAAGAGGCGATTGCTCGCTGGATCGCGCCTTTGCGTCTGAAAGGTGACATCCGCCTGACTGTCGATATCGACCCGCAGAGCTTTTACTGACCTCTGCATCAGCGCAGGGTGGCTGTGCGCCAACGGCTTCCCTCTCGCCAAGACGACGAAATGGGCGTAGAGGACCAATATGCTGAAACCCATGCCCCTCAACGAGGCGCAGAGCCTTCCGTTCTGGCGTCGTCCTGTCACGCTCTTGTTTGTTATGGCCATGACCATGCCCATCGCGTTTAACGCGTGGAGTGCTTTGCTGAACAATTTCGTCATTGAGGTGGCGAATTTTGATGGGGCCGATATTGGCCTGCTGCATACGGTACGTGAAATTCCGGGCTTTCTGGCGATTGGCGTGATCGCCGTCATCATTTTCATCCGCGAGCAGGTTCTGGCGATGATTTCGCTGATGATGCTTGGGGTGGCAACCGCTTTAACAGCCTGGTTCCCCAGCTTGGGTGGGTTGTTGTTTGTGACCCTGTTCAGCTCGATCGGGTTTCACTACTATGAAACGGTAAATCAGTCGCTGCAGCTGCAATGGCTGCCCAAGGATCGCGCGCCGCAAATTCTGGGATGGCTGGTTGCGATGGGGTCGGCAGCAACGGCGGTGGTCTACGGGTTGATCGTTCTGACCTGGGAGCGCTTTGATCTGTCCTACAACTTCGTTTTCATGGCTGCAGGCGGCGTGTCGGTCTTGTTGGCCCTGTTCAGCCTGATCGCCTATCCTCAGTTTGATGCCCCAACACCGCAGACCAAAAAGCTGATCCTGCGTCGCCGGTACTGGCTCTACTATGCGCTACAATTCATGGCCGGCGCACGGCGGCAGATCTTTATTGTGTTTGCCGGGTTCATGATGGTCGAAAAGTTCGGTTTCAAAGTGCACGAACTGACCAGCCTTTACCTGATCAACCTGATGATCAACATGATGGCCGCGCCTTTGCTGGGCAAAGCTGTGGCAAAGTTTGGCGAGCGGCGCACCCTGATCTTCGAATATGCCGGGCTGGCTATCGTGTTTGCGGCTTATGGCGGTATCTACTGGTTCGGCTGGGGTGTGTTGCTGGCTGCAATCCTGTATGTGATCGACCATGTGCTATTCGCACTGGCGCTGGCGCTGAAAACCTATTTTCAGAAAATCGCGGACCCGGCGGACATTGCTCCGACAGCGGCCGTGGCTTTCACGATCAACCACATCGCCGCTGTGTTCCTGCCTGCTTTGCTGGGGCTTTTGTGGGTGGTTTCGCCGGGCGCAGTGTTTGGTTTGGCGGCAGCTATGGCGATTGTTTCACTTCTGTTGTCGCTGTTGATCCCGCGCCATCCCGAACCGGGCAATGAGACGACCCTGACCAAATACGCTCCGGCACCTGCGGAATAGGCTGGGCGGCTTGACCTTCTCGGCGCGGCGTCCTAGGCGCTGTGCCAACTGAGACAGGAGGCCCAGATGCCCACATTCACCGCGCTGACTACGCTGACAGGTAAGAAGGCCGCCGAAGGTCTGGGCGAAGCCATGGAGCGTTTGGAGCCGGAACCCACCGGTGTTGGTGTGTTCGAGGTCGAGGACGCTTCGGGCCTGTGGGAAGTGGGCGGCTATTTCACCGAAGCCCCAGACGAAACCGCGCTGGCGGTCCTTGCGGCTGCGTTCGAGGCGAAGCCCTTTGTCGTGTCTGAGCTGCCCGAAACCGACTGGGTCGCACATGTGCGTCGCGAGCTTGCGCCAGTCGAAGCAGGTCGGTTCTTTGTCTACGGCAGCCATGATGCCGACAAGCTGCCCGAAGGCCGCATTCCGTTGCTGATCGAGGCTGCGATGGCCTTTGGTACCGGGCATCACGGCACAACATTGGGATGCTTGAAGGCACTGGATCGCTTGCTGGACGAAGGATTTACTGCATCGAAAGTGGCGGATATTGGCTGTGGTACGGCTGTTTTGGCCATGGCCGCCGCTCGGGTCTGGGATGGTGACATCATCGCCAGCGATATCGACGAAGTCGCCGTTGACGTGGCCGAGGCGAACCTGAAGGCAAACGGTATGTCAGGTGCGGTGAAATGCGTCGAGGCCGCTGGCTTCGATCATCCTGACCTCAAGGCACACGCCCCGTATGATCTGATCTTTGCCAATATTCTGAAGGGTCCGCTGGTGGCGCTATCGCCTGAAATCTCCGCGAATCTGCGCCCCGGAGGGTATGCGATACTGTCGGGAATCCTTAACGAGCAGGTAGATGATGTGGTTTCCATTTATTCTCAAAACGAGTTCAATCTTGCTCACAGGGGCGAGATTGGTGAATGGACGACCCTAATTTTAAGCAAACAGGGCGCGAATTAGGCCATTTGCAGGAGTTTTGTGGAATTTTGCCACGCTTTTGTCGCAATCTCTAATTACCGTTTTCTGATCAAAGTCGAGGGGGGCGGTTTTTGGAGGCTGCCATGACGGGTAAACAACTGGAGTTCAATCAGCGCGTTAATCGCCTGAACAAGAAGCATCAGAAGATGAGCCGGGGCTATCGCGCAACGATGCGCAAGGATGGTCTGGTGGTCATGAGGCCGCAACGGGTCAGTTCTGCCGTGCCAGTACGGGTTCTGCTGTTCACGCTTGTTGCGTTCTTTGTGTTCAAAGCGTTTCTTTTGTCCCACCTGGGGCCGACGGGATATCAATACAGAATCGACAGCCTGAACGAAGGCACCAAAGTGGAACAGGCAGGGGCTTGGGTAATGCAGATCGATCCTGTATCTCAGGCTCTGTCCCAGCAAATGAACAAGCTGCTCTTCTGAATCTTAAGCGTTAATCAAAAAAACACCGCGTGCCGTTCGGGCGCGCGGTGTTTCTTTTTGCCCTCATGACGAAAAAGTCAGGGGCGTGTAAGTGGTGGTCGGGATCACCGACGGCCTTCGGCGATGGCGTCAATGTCGCCACGGCACAGGCCGATGTCTTCCAGTTCGCGGTCGCTCAGAACGATCAGGGCGTTGCGGGTTACGCGGGCGTCATTCCATTCGATTGCGGCGTTCACGGCCGATACGAAATATGCGCCGATACGGCCAACGAGGCCGAACGAGCCAGTGGTGGCGATGCGGGTAGTGTCCAGTGCAGCCATATCCTGTTTCCTTCTGGTTTGTGTTCACTTTTCAATCTTGCAATCTGAGCGGCATCTAGTGCTGCCAATTCGCGTGCACAAGTTCAGTTTTTGCATGTGTCCTATGCATTTTTTGCAATGCTCTGAAATGCTGAAACCCCCTTAATTTATTGGTAAATTTGCGTTAACAAAGGTGCCGTTTTCAGACCTTTTTCGGGTCGTAAATCTGCCTCTGGGTCGCGGCTGAGATATAGGTGTCGTTTTCAGACTTTGGGCCAATTCGCTTGGAAAATGTTCACGCTTCGTGCTAGGCGTTGAAAAAAAGATCACAAAACCCGAGCAGGCCGAGGCACAACATGCGAATTCTAGGCATTGATCCGGGGCTTAGGACCCTGGGATGGGGCGTCATCGAATCAAATGGCAGCCGTCTGTGCCATGTAGCCAATGGGTTATGCAAATCAGATGGGGACGATCTGGGTGAGCGCCTGTTGTCGCTGCACAACCAGATTGTCGAAGTGATTGCCGATCACCGCCCGGATCAGGCCGCCATCGAACAGACATTTGTGAACAAGGATGGGGCAGGGACGCTTAAGCTGGGTCAGGCGCGGGGCGTTGCGTTGCTGACATTGGCGCAGGCTGGATTGCCGGTGGGCGAATATGCTCCCAATCGGGTTAAGAAGACCGTGGTCGGCGTGGGCCATGCCGAGAAGGAGCAGGTCATGCATATGGTCAAGCTGCAGTTGCCCGGGTGTCTGCCAAAAGGTGCGGACGCGGCGGATGCGCTGGCGATTGCGATCTGCCACGCCTATTACGGAAAGACACAACAAGCGCGTGTGAAAGAGGTGCGGGCATGATTGGCAAACTGACAGGGCGGCTGGACTATCGCGCAGCAGATCACGTTCTGATCGATGTGCGAGGCGTTGGCTATATCGTCTATTGTTCCGACCGGACTTTGGCGGCGTTGCCGGGCGTCGGCGAGGCAGTCTCGATCTATACCGACATGGTCGTGCGCGAAGATCTGATGCAGCTTTACGGTTTTCTCTCGTTGGTCGAAAAGGAATGGCATCGCCTTTTGTGCTCGGTTCAGGGTGTCGGCGCAAAGGTGTCTTTGGCCATCCTCAGCGCTTTGGGGCCGGATGGTGTAAGCCGCGCCATTGCCCTGAGCGATTGGGGTGCGGTCAAAGCGGCCAAAGGGGTAGGGCCTAAAACGGCGCAGCGGATTGTGCTGGACCTCAAGGACAAAGCGCCGGGGGTCATGGCTATGGGCGGCACGGTCGCCGAGGCGCTGGATGGGCCCGCGCTTGAGGTAGTGGAACTGGCCGAACCCGCGCCCGCTCCAAAACGGTCATCGAAACCGCCATCGGGGGCTGCTGCGGCATCCGCTGGTGCATTGTCGGCACTGGCCAATCTTGGATATGGACCGTCTGACGCGGCAGCAGCCGTGGCCGAGGCGGCGGCAAGCCAACCTGAAGCGGGCGAGGCTGATCTGATCCGTGCCGCGCTCAGATTGTTGGCTCCGAAAGGGTAGTCAAATGGTAGATGCTGATCCCACCCTGCGCCCGGATCCTCTGCCTGAGGACAACGATCGTGCATTGCGTCCGCAAGGGCTGAACGAGTTCATCGGTCAGGCCGAGGCGCGGGCCAACCTGCGTATTTTTATTCAATCCGCCAAGCAACGGGGCGAGGCGATGGATCATACCTTGTTCCATGGCCCGCCGGGATTGGGGAAAACAACCCTGGCACAAATCATGGCGCGTGAGTTGGGTGTCAACTTTCGTATGACCTCCGGCCCGGTTCTGGCCAAAGCTGGCGATCTGGCGGCGATCCTGACCAATCTGGAAGCGCGCGATGTTCTGTTCATCGATGAAATCCACCGTTTGAATCCGGCGGTGGAAGAGGTGCTGTATCCCGCGATGGAAGATTTTGAGCTGGATCTGGTGATCGGCGAAGGACCTGCGGCCCGAACCGTGCGGATCGAGTTGCAGCCGTTCACGCTGGTGGGGGCCACGACCCGAATGGGTTTGCTGACAACCCCTTTGCGCGACCGTTTCGGTATCCCGACGCGATTGCAGTTCTACACAGTCGATGAATTGCACGAGATCGTTACGCGCAACGCGCGAAAGCTGGGGGCTCCGGCAGATGATGACGGCGCGCGCGAGATTGCGCGCAGGTCACGTGGCACCCCTCGGATTGCGGGGCGGTTGCTGCGGCGGGTTGTGGATTTTGCCATCGTTGAAGGCGACGGTCGGATAACACGCGAACTGGCGGACGGAGCCTTAACGCGGCTGAGTGTGGACCACCTGGGGCTTGATGGGGCGGACCGCCGGTATCTAAAACTGATCGCCGAAAACTATGGGGGCGGCCCGGTCGGTATTGAAACAATGTCGGCAGCCTTGTCAGAAAGCCGCGACTCGCTGGAAGAAGTGATCGAACCCTTCTTGTTGCAGCAAGGTTTGATTCAACGAACCCCGCGTGGACGGATGTTGGCGCAGAAGGCGTGGACCCATTTGGGCATGGCTGCGCCGAAGCGGCAGAACGATCTGTTTGGTTGAAGCGGTGCGATCAGGATTTTGTGCCTCCGGCGGCCGTATTTGAAACAAGAAGAAGGACTGGGTGTGACACCAGAAGAAATTGAGGCGCTGTTTACACGCGAAAGCGGTGACTTCCTGTTCGCGCGTTGGGGACGTCCCATCGTGCCAATCGTGTTTGGTGTCGAAGACGAGACGCTGGTGACCGTTAAGGGCGCGTTCGAAGCCGTTGTAACTTTGGCTGGGCATAAGATGGCCGAGACCGATCCCGAGCTTGGTGCCAATTGCATGGTCTTCTTTTTTCGCGACTGGCAAGAACTGCTGGAAGTGCCTGATCTTGATCGGCTGGTCCCGGACCTTGGGCCTTTGGTGGAACGCCTGGTGGCTGCGGATGCCAATCAGTATCGTATATTCCGGTTCGAAGAAGATGGCGCAATCCGAGCAGCGTTTGTGTTCCTGCGTATGGACAAGGAATTGTCCAAGGTTCCGGCGGAAACGCTTGCCCTTAGCCAGGTGGTGCAGACCGTCTTGCTTTGGTCCGATACTGCGTTTCGCACGCAATCACCGCTGGCTGTCGCCGGTGAGGCAACGATCCTGCGCCCTGACATTGCTGCATTGATCCGGGCCGCCTATGATCCGGTCCTGCCCGGGGCGGCGCAGGATGCGTCTCATGCACTCAGGCTGTTTGCCCGGCTGGAGCTGCCACAATGAAACACGTGTACCCGGTTCGCGTTTACTATGAAGACACCGACATGGGCGGTGTTGTCTATCACGCGAATTATCTGCGGTATATTGAGCGTGCCCGCTCGGATTGGGTGCGCAATCTGGGCAATGATCAGAACGCCATGCGGGACGAGGGCATTGTATGGGTCGTGCGGCGGGTTGAGGCCGATTACCTTTCGCCTGCCAAGTTTGATGACGAGTTGATTGTTGAAACCGAAGTGACTGAGATTTCCGGCGTGCGCCTGACAATGGCGCAGCTGGTTCGGCGAGGGGAGACCGAGATTTTTCGCGCCTCGGTGACGGCTGTGTGCATCAACAAGGATGGCAAACCGATCCGTCTGCCGGCAGAGATTCGCGCATTGATGTAACAATTTGCGGACCAAGGGTGGTTCTGTTGGCTTTTCAGCCCCAACTGCGTTAGCGTTTGACAAAACAAGGCCAAACAAACGGCCGTCAGGCAAAAACAAAGAGCAGGTTCATGGAAGCTGAAACGCTGGCGCTGGCGCAGGAGATCGATTTCTCCATGTGGGGGCTGTATGCCCGCGCGACCTTTATCGTCAAATTGGTGATGTTGATGCTGATCGGTGCATCGATTTGGTCCTGGGGCATTATCATCCAAAAGCTGATCAACTATCGGGCTGCACGTCGTGAGGCGCAGGTGTTTGATGAAAGCTTCTGGTCGGGCAACCCTTTGGATGAGCTGTTTGAGCAGGTCGGAACGCAACCGGACGGCAGTTCTGAAAAGATCTTTGCCGCAGGTATGATCGAATGGCGAAGGTCACACCGAAATGATGGTGGGCTGATCGCCGGTGCAACTGCGCGGATCGACCGATCGATGGATGTGGCCATCGCAAAAGAGGCGGAGACCTTGCAAAAAGGGTTGCCCATTTTGGCCACAGTTGGCTCGACCGCGCCGTTTATCGGCCTCTTTGGTACCGTTTGGGGCATTATGAATGCCTTTATCGAGATTGCCGAGCAGCAGAACACCAATCTGGCCGTTGTCGCCCCCGGTATCGCCGAAGCGCTGTTGGCGACGGGCCTGGGTTTGTTGGCCGCGATCCCTGCGGTTATTTTTTATAACAAGCTTAGCGCGGATAGTGACCGGATTGTTGGTGGCTACGAAGCTTTTGCCGATGAGTTCGCCACCATTCTGTCGCGTCAGTTGGACAGCTGACCATGGGCGCGGCGGTTCAGCAATCTTCGGGTGGTAACGGGCGCAGGCGCGGACGGCGTCGCGGGCGCGCTCAACCCATGGCCGAAATCAACGTGACGCCATTTGTGGACGTCATGCTGGTGTTGCTGATCATATTCATGGTCGCGGCACCGCTTCTGACCGTGGGTGTTCCTGTCGATTTGCCTAAGACCGCGGCAAGCGCTTTGCCCGGTGACAACGAGGAACCATTGACCGTGACGCTCACCGCAGATGGGCGCGTGCAAATCCAGACGACCGATGTCTTGCGCGAAGAGTTGATTGGCAAGCTGCGCGCGATTGCGGCAGAGCGGAGCAGTGACCGTGTGTTCCTGCGCGCAGATGGTGCAATTCCCTACGCGCAGGTGATGCAGGTCATGGGCGCGCTGAATGCGGGCGGGTTTTCTAACGTTGGCCTTGTGACCGATACGGGCGGGCCAACGCTGGATGAAGGTGGAGAGTGAGGTCGCACGGTGGATACCGGCACCAAGATTTCGGCGATTGCACATGTCAGCCTGATTGGCGTCGCACTTTTTGGCGGCACCTTTCGGTCCGAGCCGTTGCCGATGGCTGTCCAGGATGTTTCCGTGATCACCGCTGAACAATTCGCGGCTATGACCGCGCAGCGCGACGCGCCCGACGTCTCCGAAGTGCCTGCCGCTTTGCAACAACCGCCCGACCCTGAGCAGGCGGAAACCAGCCCGCCGGAACCGGTAGTTGAGCAACAGCCGCGCCCCGAACCCGTGGCGCCTGCTGAACCCGACCCTGAACCCGCGCCCATTATCGTTGAAGCCCCGCCCGAGCCCGAGCTTCCGGAGGAGCCGCCTTCATTGGCCGAGCCTGAGGTTGAAACCGTTGCACAGCCCGTGCAGCCCGAACCAGAAGCGCAGCCGCGCCCTGCTGATCGCGTTGCGCCCGAGGCGATTGCGCCGCCACCGCCCGAGGCAACGCCGGATGAGTTTGAAACGCCTCCGGTGTCCTTGGATGAGGGCGCTGAGGTGCAGCAGGAACAGCAAGATCAAACCGCCCCGGAAGAGGCCGCGCCAGAGATTGTGACCGAGGCGGAAGAAACCAAGGAACCCCTGCTCAGTTCACCCCGCCCGCGCACACGCCCCAATCGGCCCAGCCCGCCGCCGGAACCGGAAGTTGCTGAAACGCCCGAGACGACCCCGGAACCCGAAACGCAGACAGACGAGACTGCGATAAACGATGCCTTGGCTGAAGCTCTGGGCGCAGGCACCGAGCCCTCGGGCCCGCCGCTCACCAGCGGTGAGAAAGATGCAATGCGACTGGCTGTGTCCAGGTGTTGGAACGTAGGTTCACTGTCTACGGATGCGCTGAAAACGGTGGTCGTGGTTGCGTTTTCGCTGAACCGCGACGGTACAGTTGTTGATGGCAGCATTCGGATGCTGGACAGCTCTGGCGGGTCTGCTGGTGCCGCCAATCAGGCATACCAGGCCGCGCGACGCGCGATTTTGCGCTGTGGAGCCAAAGGATATGACCTGCCTGCTGACAAATACGCTCAGTGGCAGGATGTTGAGATTACATTCAATCCCGAGAGGATGCGGATCAAATGATGAAACTTCTGACCAGCCTCTTTGTCGGCCTGACATTGATGTCCGCGCCGGTTTACGCACAAAACGGCCCCCTGCGGCTGGAATTGGACCAGGGCATAATCGAGCCCTTGCCCTTTGCGGTTCCCAATTTCGTGCCCGATGGCCCTTCGGCCGCGCAATATGCGCAGGATATTTCGCGCGTGATAGCAGCAGACCTGACCGGAACCGGGCTGTTCCGCGAGATATCATCAGACGCGTTCATCAGTCGGGTTAGCAGTTTTGAAGCGCCGGTTCAGTTCGCTGACTGGAAAGCGATTAACGCTGATGCGTTGGTTACTGGGGCAGTCAATGTTTCGGGGAAACGATTGACGGTCCGGTTCCGTGTCTGGGATGTGTTCTCGGGTCAGGAACTGGGCACCGGCCTGCAACTGGCAGGTACAACCGAGGGCTGGCGCCGCATGGCGCACAAGGTTGCCGATCAGGTCTATAGCCGGATCACAGGTGAAGGAGGGTATTTCGACAGCCGCGTGGCCTTTGTGTCGGAAAGCGGACCCAAGGATCAACGCCTCAAGCGGTTGGCGATCATGGATTACGACGGCGCAAATGTGCAGTACCTGACCGACAGTTCCGCCATCGTACTGGCACCGCGCTTTTCGCCCACAGGCGACCGATTGCTGTACACCAGCTACGAAAGCGGCAGCCCACGCATCTATGTTCTGGATGTGGGGCGCGTGAAACGGCAAGAACTCAAGACCCAGGACGGCACCATGAGCTTTTCGCCCCGTTTCTCGCCCGATGGTCGGTCGATCGTGTATTCGCTGATTCAGGGCGGTAACACGGATTTGTGGAAGATGGATCTGGCCTCGGGTCAAAGTACACGCCTGACCAACACGCCCGCGATTGAAACAGCGCCCAGCTATTCTCCGGATGGCAGCCGCATCGTTTTTGAAAGCGACCGGTCGGGCACACCGCAGCTTTATGTGATGCCTGCAAATGGGGGTGAGGCAACGCGGATCAGCTTTGGCGCGGGGCGTTATGGCACCCCGGTTTGGTCGCCGCGCGGCGATTTAATCGCCTTTACCAAGCAAAACAAAGGCCGGTTCCACATTGGCGTCATGCGCACGGACGGGTCGGAAGAACGGTTGCTGACTGCTTCGTTCCTGGATGAAGGTCCCACCTGGTCGCCCAATGGACGCGTTATCATGTTCACCCGCGAAACGCAGGGGGCAAGCGGTCGGGCCTCGCTATATTCAGTGGATATATCGGGCCGAAATCTGCGCCCGGTGCGCACTCCGGATGGTGGCAGCGACCCGTCATGGGGCCCGTTGCAGAATTGATCGCAGCAAAGTTCACAACGAATCGCGCCTGTGGTAGACAGGCGGCAATAAACAAAACACGAGGCACTTGAAATGAACGTATTGAGCAAAGTTCTGGCGCTGGGCGCGCTGAGTGTGATTGCCGCCTGTTCAAATAACGACCCTTCCGCTTTGGGGGGCGGTGGCGCAGGTGGCACTGGCGCTATCGTGCCGGGTTCGCCAAGCGACCCACGTTCGCCGGCGTATTTCCAGCAAACAGTTGGCGACCGTGTCCTTTTCGCTGTTGATCAGTCGACCCTTACACCGCAGGCACAAACCGTTCTGCAGGGGCAGGCAGAGTGGTTGTTGGCCAACCCTGATTTTGTCGCCACGATAGAAGGTCACGCAGATGAACAGGGTACGCGGGAATACAACCTTGGTTTGGGCGCAAAGCGCGCAAATGCCGCGCGCGAGTATCTGATTTCCCGCGGGGTGGCGGGTAACCGTCTTAAAACAGTCAGCTACGGCAAGGAACGCCCGATCGAGATTTGCAGCACCGAGGACTGCTACGCCAAGAACCGCCGTGCGGTGACGGTGCTGACAGGGTCAACTCTGGGGTAAGATGATGCGTATTGCAGGATGGGTTTTGGCGGCCGTCGTGGCGACGGCGGGTGTGGCGAAGGCACAGGATCAGCAGACCCTGGCGGATATTCGTCAGGAGCTGACGGTGCTGCATGTCGAGATACAGCGCCTGAAGCGCGAGTTTTCCACCACAGGATCGCCTGCGCCCAACCTGTCCGGCAGTTCAGTGCTTGAGCGTGTTGACGCGATCGAGGCTGAGTTGCAGCGCCTGACGCGCCAGACCGAGCAATTGAACCAACGGGTCCAGAACATAGTCACCGACGGTACAAACCGCATAGGCGATCTGGAGTTTCGACTGGTCGAACTTGAAGGCGGAGACCTGTCGGCGCTTGAGGAAACGTCGACATTGGGCGGTGATACGGCGTCTGACACGGGCACCGTAAGCGTTGCAACGCCACCGGTAACGGATCAAACCGAGCTTGCCGTAGGCGAACGCGCGGATTTCGATACGGCGTCGCAAGCTTTGGTCGATGGTGATTTCCAAACGGCCGCCACCATGTTCGCGCAGTTCGAGGCAAACTATCCCGGCAGCCCACTGGCCCCTGAAGCGAACCTGAAACGGGGTCACGCCCTTGAGGGACTGGGTGACACTCGCGAAGCGGCTCGCGCCTTTTTGGCCAGCTTCACCGGCGATTCCGAAGGTGCCTTTGCCCCCGAAGCCCTGTACGAGCTGGGCGCGGCTCTGGGCCGATTGGGACAAACCGATCAGGCTTGCATCACACTGAATGAGGTCGGGGTGCGATTCCCCTCTGCGCCTGCGCTGGCAAACGCCACGCAAGAGATGACCGCGCTGGGGTGTTCTTGAGCACTCAGCCAGACAGCCTGATTTCCGATCTTCGCAAAAGGTTGCCGGACAATCTGCCCCGCAAGCTGGGGGTTGCTGTATCAGGTGGCGGAGATTCCGTCGCCCTGATGCATCTGTTGCACACTGTCGCCCAAACAGAAGCGATCACACTCTATGCTGTCACAGTCGACCACGGGTTGCGCCCCGAGGCGGCGCAGGAGGCCGAGGCCGTTGCCCGTCAGGCTGCGACCCTGGGCTTGCAGCACGACACTCTGCGATGGTCGGGCTGGGACGGTGTGGGCAACCTGCAAGATCAAGCGCGTCAGGCGCGATACAACCTGATGACCAATTGGGCAAAGGACAATGGTATTGGTGCAATCGCTTTGGGGCATACCGCAGACGATCAGGCCGAAACTTTGCTCATGCGACTGGGGCGGTCCTCTGGCGTCACAGGCCTGTCAGGTATGTCGCCCATGCGGCAACGGGATGGGGTGACGTTGTTGCGACCAATGCTGGGTATCACCCGAGACAGGCTGCGCACTTACCTAACAGAAATCGAGGCGAGTTGGGTCGAGGACCCATCGAATCAGGACGCGCAATTTGACCGGATCAAGGCTCGTGAAGCTCTTCACGGTCTTGAACCCTTGGGAATCGATGCACTGTCTTTGTCACGCGTAGCAAATAATCTGGCGCAGGCGCATGAGGCTTTGGGTGTTTTTGCGCAGGAATCCGCGCGGAAAGTGACACGGGTCGATCAAAGCGATGTGAGGGTGGACCGGGCTGGGTTTGCTGCACTGCCGAAAGAGATTCAAAGGCGTGTTCTGCTGGGAATTCTCGAATGGATTGCCGGGCAGGGCTATCCCCCGCGTCAGGCGACTGTAGAGCAGGCAATGGATGCTATTGCCTGCGGTCAAGCCGGGTCAATTGCCGGGTGTCTGCTAGTGCCGAAAGGCGCGAGTGTTTGGATTTGCAGGGAATTTAAGTCCGTAGAGGGCCAAATTGCCGCATCTGGCACCGCCTGGGACAGCAAATGGGTGCTGACCGGCCCAGAAACGGAAGGCGCGGAAATTCGAGCGCTGGGCGAAAAAGGGCTGCACCAGGTCGTAAATTGGCGAAACACAGGGCGTCCCAGGCTTGCTTTGACTGCAACCCCTGCGGTTTGGGCGGGCGAAACGGTTGTTGCGGCTCCGCTTGCGGGATTTGCCAATGGATGGCGTGCGGAACCGGTCTCGGATTGGCCTGCATTTCACGCATCTTTTTTATCGCATTGAACATAGAACAATCCTCTCTATTTTAAGAGACAACTTGGCAGTTCCTCACCTGCCGAAACTTTTGGGAGATTTTCCTTGGGCAACGCTCGCAATATCGCGTTTTGGGTCGTTCTGTTCCTGCTTATTCTGGCACTGTTCAATCTGTTCAGTGGACCGGGTGGAACGCTTCAGAGCAATGAGAGAACATATTCCGACTTTGTCGGTGCCGTCCAAAGCGGTGAAGTCAAAAACGTGACGCTGGATGGAGAGCAGATTCGCTATACCACTGAAAACGGCGCGACCTATGTCACGATCAAACCAGGCGACGCCGAGGTCACCAAGCTGCTGATCGATGAGAACATCCCGGTTCAAGCGGTCAAGCAACAGCAGTCTGGGTTCCAGTCCTTCCTGATCACGCTGCTGCCTTTCTTGCTGCTGATCGGCGTATGGGTTTACTTCATGAACCGCATGCAGGGCGGCGGCAAAGGCGGTGCGATGGGCTTTGGCAAGTCCAAGGCCAAGATGCTGACCGAAAAGCATGGCCGTGTGACCTTCGATGATGTTGCTGGCATTGATGAGGCCAAGGAAGAGCTGGAAGAGATCGTTGAATTCCTGCGCAACCCGCAGAAGTTTTCGCGCCTCGGCGGCAAAATTCCAAAAGGTGCGCTTTTGGTTGGCCCTCCGGGTACCGGTAAAACACTGCTGGCCCGTGCGATTGCAGGTGAGGCAGGTGTACCGTTCTTCACAATTTCCGGTTCGGACTTCGTTGAGATGTTCGTGGGTGTTGGTGCATCCCGCGTGCGCGACATGTTCGAACAGGCCAAGAAGAACGCGCCCTGTATCGTTTTCATCGACGAGATCGACGCCGTGGGCCGTCACCGTGGTGCCGGTTATGGTGGTGGTAATGATGAACGCGAACAGACGCTCAACCAGCTGCTGGTTGAGATGGACGGGTTCGAGGCCAATGAAGGCGTGATCATACTGGCGGCGACCAACCGTAAGGA
The DNA here is from genome assembly GCF_013034475.1 of Ruegeria sp. HKCCA6837. Classification (NCBI taxonomy): domain Bacteria; kingdom Pseudomonadati; phylum Pseudomonadota; class Alphaproteobacteria; order Rhodobacterales; family Roseobacteraceae; genus Ruegeria; species Ruegeria sp. HKCCA6837. The sequence goes on along the minus strand of NZ_WQGD01000005.1, from coordinate 123,942 downwards.
TGTTCTGGACCCTGCGCTGCTGCGTCCGGGCCGGTTTGACCGCAACGTGACAGTTGGCAACCCCGACATCAAAGGCCGCGAGAAGATTCTGGGCGTGCACGCCCGCAAGACACCTTTGGGCCCCGATGTCGATCTGCGCATCATCGCGCGTGGTACTCCGGGTTTCTCGGGCGCTGATCTGGCGAACCTTGTGAACGAGGCTGCGCTGATGGCAGCGCGTGTGGGGCGTCGCTTTGTCACCATGGAAGACTTTGAGAACGCCAAAGACAAGGTGATGATGGGGGCCGAGCGCCGCTCGATGGTGCTGACTCAGGATCAGAAAGAAAAGACCGCCTATCACGAATCGGGCCACGCCGTCGTTGGCATGACCCTGCCGCTGTGTGATCCGGTCTATAAGGCGACGATCATCCCGCGTGGCGGTGCGCTTGGCATGGTTGTCAGCCTGCCTGAAATGGATCAGCTGAACTATCACAGGGACGAGTGTGAGCAGAAGCTGGCGATGACCATGGCGGGCAAAGCTGCCGAGGTGATCAAGTACGGTGAAGACCACGTCTCGAACGGTCCCGCCGGTGACATCATGCAGGCCAGCCAGTTGGCCCGCGCCATGGTGATGCGCTGGGGTATGTCCGATAAAGTCGGCAATATCGATTATGCCGAGGCGCATGAGGGATATTCAGGCAACACTGCTGGTTTCTCAGTGTCGGCGCATACCAAAGAGCTGATCGAGGAAGAGGTAAAGCGCCTGATCCAGCAAGGCTATGAGCGCGCTCACAAGATTCTGACCGACAAGAACGAAGAATGGGAGCGTTTGGCCCAAGGCCTGCTGGAATACGAGACCCTGACCGGGGACGAGATCAAGCGTGTCATGAATGGTGAATCGCCGACCGAAGGCGATGACGAAGGGGACAGCCCGGATCAGGGCAGCGCACCCAGCGTTACGGCCATTCCCAAGACGAAGGCCAAGAAATCCCCTCCTGAGGGCGGGATGGAGCCAGAACCTACCGCATAAATCACAAAGACCCGGGCGAACGCTCGGGTCTTTTCTCTTTTCATCTGACGTTTGCTGGGCAATATGCCTTTCGAACTCCAGCGGAAAAGGGATGCCATTATGCCGTTTTTGCGTGAAACTGAATATGTAGGCGAAGTGGTTTGGTTGGGCCATGTTCCTGCTGGGCAGTCGCTTCGTGCGACAGCCGTGCAAGAGTTGGACCTGGCATTTGATGGTGTGGCTGGGGAACGGCACGAAGGGCTCAATCGGGCATCCTGTGTGCGGGTCAAAAACCTCTATCCCACAGGGACAGAAATCCGCAATGTACGTCAGTTGTCGGTTCTGTCGGTGGAAGAGCTTGACCAGATCGCGCAGGGTATGGGTTTGGAGGCGCTGGACCCCGCATATCTTGGCGCATCAATTGTCCTGAAAGGCATTCCCGATTTCTCGCACATTCCGCCATCATCACGCTTGCAGGCCGCGTTAGGTGCAACAATCACCGTCGACATGGAAAACGCTCCCTGCGTGTTACCGGGGCGCGAGGTCGAGGCGGATCAGCCCGGATATGGTGTCGCGTTTAAACCGGCAGCGGTGGGTCGTCGCGGCATAACCGGATGGGTCGAACTCCCGGGGCGTATTCAGCTTGGGGATCATCTGACGTTGTTTGTTCCGGACCAGGCCGCCTGGGCTCCTTAAACGCGTCAGGTTTCCGATTAGAAACCGATGAAATGACCTTACGACGCTTCGCGACACCAGAATGTCGGAATCCATGGCTATTGAGATTGTACACAAGGGTATGGAATGCGCAGCGCCGACGTATCGCGTCGGTATCGCACGGCATTCAATTAGGGACCCCGGCCAATGAGCTACAAATCCGATATCGAAATCGCTCGTGAAGCGAACAAAAAGCCGATTCAGGAAATCGGTGCCAAGATCGGCATCGACTCAGCGGATCTGCTGCCTTACGGCCATGACAAAGCTAAAGTCAGTCAGGACTTCATCAACTCGGTTCAGGACCGCGAAGACGGCAAGCTGATTTTGGTGACCGCGATTAACCCGACCCCGGCAGGCGAAGGCAAGACCACCACCACCGTTGGTCTGGGTGACGGCCTGAACCGCATCGGCAAGAATGCGATGATCTGTATCCGCGAAGCCTCGCTGGGCCCGAACTTCGGCATGAAGGGCGGCGCTGCAGGTGGCGGTTACGCGCAGGTTGTTCCGATGGAAGAGATGAACCTGCACTTCACCGGCGACTTCCACGCCATCACCTCGGCGCACTCGCTGCTGTCGGCGATGATCGACAACCACATTTACTGGGGCAATGAAGCCGAAATCGACACGCGCCGTGTTGCATGGCGTCGTGTGGTCGACATGAACGACCGTGCCCTGCGTCAGATCACCGCCAGCTTGGGAGGTGTTTCGAACGGCTTCCCACGCGAAGCAGGCTTTGACATCACCGTGGCATCCGAAGTCATGGCGATCCTGTGCCTGGCCAACGACCTGAAAGACCTTGAAAAGCGTATGGGCGACATCATCGTTGCTTACCGCCGCGATAAAACCCCGGTTTATTGCCGCGACATCAAGGCCGAAGGCGCAATGACCGTTCTGCTGAAGGACGCCATGCAGCCGAACCTGGTGCAAACGCTGGAAAACAACCCGGCCTTTGTTCACGGTGGCCCGTTCGCGAACATCGCGCACGGCTGTAACTCGGTCATCGCGACCAAGACCGCGCTGAAAGTCGCTGACTATGTTGTGACCGAGGCTGGCTTTGGTGCGGACCTTGGCGCCGAAAAGTTCATGAACATCAAATGCCGTAAAGCGGGCATCGCCCCGTCGGCTGTTGTACTGGTTGCCACTGTACGCGCGATGAAGATGAACGGTGGCGTGGCCAAGGCTGATCTGGGTGCTGAAAACGTTGACGCTGTTAAGTCGGGCTGCGCCAACCTGGGCCGCCACATCGAGAACGTGAAATCGTTCGGTGTGCCGGTTGTTGTCGCTATCAACCACTTCGTCACCGACACCGATGCCGAAGTCGAGGCCGTCAAGAACTACTGCGCCGATCACGGTGTCGAAGCAGTTCTGTCGCGTCACTGGGAACTGGGCTCGGAAGGCTCGGCTCCGCTGGCCGAGAAAGTGGTCGAAATCGTTGAAGGTGGCACCGCAAACTTCGCGCCGATCTACCCCGACGAAATGCCGCTGTTCGAAAAGATCGAAACCATCGCCAAGCGCATCTACCGCGCTGACGAAGTTCTGGCCGACAACAAGATCCGCAACCAACTGCGCGAGTGGGAAGACGCGGGCTATGGCAACCTGCCGGTCTGCATGGCGAAAACTCAGTACTCGTTCTCGACCGATCCGACCCTGCGCGGTGCGCCCACCGGCCACTCGGTTCCGGTGCGTGAGGTTCGCCTGTCCGCAGGTGCCGGCTTCATCGTCGTTGTTTGCGGTGAGATCATGACCATGCCTGGTCTGCCCCGCAAACCGGCTGCAGAAACCATCTGCCTTAACGACGCAGGTGAGATCGAGGGCTTGTTCTAAGCCGTTTTTTGAACCATCTCGTGGTCCGGGGATTTCCCCGGGCCATGAGGAGACCGCGATGCCCACTCTGACACCGCCGCAAGACTGTGACACTATGCAGGAATTGCGGGTTCAGATCGACAGGCTGGACCGCCAACTGATCGAAATGCTGGTGAACCGTGCCAGTTACATCGACCGTGCGTCCCAGCTGAAACCCGGCGAGGGGCTGCCCGCCCGAATCCCGGATCGTGTTGAAGAGGTGGTGCAGCGCGTGCGCAAGAGTTCCGATGAACTGGGTATGGACCCTGAGCTTGCTGAAGAACTCTGGCGTATTTTGATAGATTGGTCGATTGCCCGCGAAGAGCGTGTGCTCGGCTCTGACTGACTGACCGGGCGCATCTTGCGCCCGATCCGTTTTTTGAAAGAAGGGATCAAAGGATGGTAGCGCAGGTTATCGACGGTAAGGCATTCGCGGCAAAAGTGCGCGTGCAAGTGGCCGATCAGGTTGCCAAGCTGAAAGAAGAAAACGGCATCACCCCCGGCTTGGCGGTGGTTCTGGTCGGTGAAGACCCGGCCAGTCAGGTCTATGTCCGCTCAAAGGGCAAGCAGACCGTTGAGGTTGGCATGAACTCGTACGAACACAAGTTGGACGTCGACACCTCGGAAGAGGACCTGCTGGCTCTGATCGATAAGCTGAACAACGATCCCGCCGTCCATGGCATTCTGGTTCAGCTGCCTCTGCCAAAGCATCTGAACGAAGATCTTGTGATCAACTCGATTGATCCTGCCAAGGATGTCGATGGTTTTCACATCTCTAACGTTGGCCTGCTGGGCACCGGGCAGAAATCGATGGTTCCCTGCACGCCGCTGGGGTGCCTGATGATGCTGCGCGACTATCACGGCTCGCTGTCAGGCATGGACGCGGTTGTGATTGGCCGTTCAAACATCGTTGGCAAACCTATGGCACAGCTGTTGCTGGGCGACAGCTGCACCGTAACGATTGCGCATTCGCGCACAAAAGACCTGCCTGACGTCGTGCGTCGCGCAGACATTGTTGTCGCCGCTGTTGGCCGTCCTGAGATGGTGCCGGGCGACTGGATCAAGGAAGGTGCCACCGTGATCGACGTAGGCATTAACCGGATCGAGCGTGACGGCAAGAACAAGCTGGTTGGCGACGTAGATTACGCCAGCGCGGCTGAACGTGCGGGCGCAATCACTCCGGTTCCGGGCGGCGTAGGCCCGATGACTATCGCGTGTTTGCTGGCCAACACGCTGACCGCCTGCTGCCGGTCCAACGGATTGCCAGAACCGGAAGGTCTGACAGCCTAAACCAACTTGGGTCGGGCCGCTACAGACGGCCCGTCGCCTAACCTGACTGCGTGACACGCCAGGACTACACCCAAGACAACATGAGCGACGTACTCATGAGTGGGTTTCCCAGCTTGAACTATCCTGATAAGCCTGTATTTCCAGTTGTTTACAGGTTTATTTTCCCTTGTGCCTATCGCGCTCGGGCTATGCACGCACAAAAGCAGTATGTCGTCTAAGTTAAATTCAATTCGAAAAGCTTGCACCCCGCAAAGAGTGTCAGCGGGCGTCGTTTTTCTTCCTTTGCTTGCCTATGCGTTCCCACCATTTCTGGTTGCCGAACTCAGTTTTGGTTTGCGCCTTCTGTTTTGGGTCGGCGTCATGGTCTTGGCACTTTCAGTGAGCGGTTTAGTGCGAAAGCTGATGCTCAACAGCCCATTGCTTTTGAACATTCCAGCCCGGGATCTAGCTTACGCCGGTCTGATCCTGTCCTTTTTCACACCGTCGCTTTGGTTGCTGGCGTGGATTTTGTTCACTATCGGTGGTCATATGGCACCAGGTGCGCAAACAGTTGCTGTTTATGGGGTGTTGTTGGTGGCAGGGCTGGTTTTTGTGCAACGCAACGACTTGCAGGCTGCAGTGGCGTTGTCGCCAGACATTGAAAAGCCGCGTCTTGCCAAACGCTTACCTGCTGGTTTCAATGGTCAAATTTATCGCCTGACCGTAAGGGATCACAATGTGGATGTTGTGACTTCGGAAGGTGTTTTCACGCTCCGGTCGCGTTTCACGGACGCCATTGCCGAGATGGAACCGGTTCCCGGCCATTGCTCGCATCGCTCACATTGGGTGACGGATGCTTCTATCGCCGGTGTTGAAAAGACAAATGGCAAAACGTTCTTAAAGCTGGTCAACGGCGATCTGGTGCCAGTCAGCCGAAAGTACAAACCGATGTTGGAACAGGACGGTTTGATCTGACGTTAGCGCGGCATCGGCATCATCTGCGGGTGCGGGCCGGTTAGAATAGCCATGGCGCTTTGATCCATGAGGTCTGCCAGAACTTGATCCGAACTGCGCAGCCCGCCTGTGAAAGTACCGTAAGCCGGCAGGATCAGGCGTTTTTGATCCAATAGAAAAGCGGGTCGCGAAATGTGCCGCCCTCTTACCCTGATCCGCGCTTTTGGGTGGTAATGGCCGGAAACTTCTCCTTGTGCTTGATCCTCTGCGATATGGCGAAAGACAAGCGGGCCGTTGCGCCATTCGAACAGGTGAGTTCCGCCCAGCTCAATTGGGCCGGGATCATGGTTTCCTTCGATCCATATCCATTTGCGCCCAGCTTGCAATGCTGCGATCCGAAGTCTTTCGGCTGAAGGCAGCGCTTGGGCGGCTTCAAGGTCGTCAAAGCTGTCACCCAAGCATAGAACAGTTTCCGCGTTGGTGCGCTCCAAATCATCCGCCAATCGATCCAGTGTTTCGCGGGTGTCATAAGGGGGCAATGCAAGCCCGTTGCGCCGCGCCAATCGTTCGGATTTGCCCAAATGCAGGTCCGAGACACACAGCATTTGCTGCTCTGGCCACCACAGCGCACCCGAAGACAGAGCGCCTAGGCGCTGACTTGCAAAGAAAAACTCGCACACGTTCATGATACGTTCTTGGCGTGTTTTGTTGCCCGACGCAAGAGGATCAAAGCTGATCAAGCCCGGCTGACTGCAATAAGCGCTCGCTTTCTTCCGCCAGCAGGCGTTCCTCTGCAGCGCCTTTCACGGGCACTTTTCCGACCTCAAGGAAAAGTGGGGCTGACAGTGGCGATATGCGATCCAGCCGCAGCAGATCCATACGGTCGCCTATCCGCTCCAGCATGGCTTCAATCCGGCCAAAATCGACCAACCCGCGCATTGCTTCTTCACGGGTGATCTGCATCAACAGGTGATCCGGGTCGTATTTCCACAGAGTGTCATAGAGAATGTCCGACGAAAACGTTGCCTGCCGCCCGCTTTTGCGTTGGCCACCCGTGTTGCGTTCGATCAGGCCCGCTATGGTGGCAGAGGCGCGAAAGGTGCGTTTCATCACGGCATTGCCAGCGAGCCAAGTGTCCAACCCGTCGCGCAACGCGTCGCGTTGAAACAGTGGGGTAGGATCTGTAACTGCATCCAGCCCCCAGATCAGCGTGGCGTAATCCGTTGCAACAAAGCCCATCGGGGCCAGGCCAGTATCTTCCATCCGTTTCGTCAGCAGCAGACCCAGTGTTTGCTGCGCGTTACGACCGGCGAATCCGTAAACACATAGATGTTCCCGACCGTCGCTTGGAAAGCTTTCGATCAGCAAGCGGTCGCGCTGAGGCAGGCGCGAGATCTGCCGCTGCAAGGCCAGCCATTCCTCGGTATGAGAGGGCAGTTGCGGCCAATCTTCTTGGGCAAACATGCGCAGAATGCGGTCGCTGAGCTGGGTGGAGGTTGCAAATTTCGTACCCGAGAAGGTCGCGATCTTGGGTTTGCGATCAGCACGACGGCTGACCTCGACCACCATTTCGCGCAGGCCTTCATACCGGACAATTTGTCCACCTATCAAAAAAGTGTCGCCAAGTGTCAGAGAGGCGGCAAAAGCTTCCTCAACCTCTCCCAACGGCTTGCCCCCTCGGCTACGTTTAAGACGCACTTTGAGTGTGTCTGTGTCCTGAATTGTGCCCAAATTCATGCGAATGCGCGACGCTGCGCGGGGATCACGCAACTGCCATTTCCCGTCAGCACGTTGTTGCAGCCGTTGCCAGCGATCATATGCCTTCAAGGCGTAACCACCGGTGGCGCAGAAATCGAGACAGGCGTCAAACTCGGCACGGTTCAGGTTCGCGTAAGGCCCCGCAGCCGTCATTTCCTTGTACAGATCACCGGCCTCAAACGGTCCGGCGCAGGCGGCAATCAGAATATGCTGGCACAAGACATCGCGGGGGCCAGGGCCGCGGGGTTCGCCATCCAGATCATGGGCTTTTACCGCCTCCAGCGCAGCGACGCATTCGACCACTTCAAACCGGTTGGCAGGCACCAGCAGCGCCTTTGAGGGCGCGTTATAACGGTGATTGGCCCGCCCGATCCGTTGAACAAGACGTTTGACATTCTTGGGTGCACCGATCTGGATCACCAGATCCACATCGCCCCAGTCGATGCCCAGATCCAAAGAACCAGTGCAAACGATGGCGCGCAGATCCCCCCGGACCATCGCAGCCTCAACCCTCTCGCGTTGTTGCCGGTCAAGGCTGCCGTGATGAATGCCGATGGGCAGGCCGTCTTCATTGGCCAGCCACAGGTTGTGAAAGAAGATTTCGGCCTGAGCGCGCGTGTTATGAAAGATCAGTGTGGTTTTATGCTGCCGGATTTGATCCAGCACCGCCGGAATCGCATAGGCTGCGCCACCACCGGACCAGGGCGGCATCTCGGTTGTTTCCAGCATTTGGATATCCGGGTCCGGCCCCGGATCTGCCTGTACGATCTGGCAGGGGTCAGGGTGGCGGGCCAGAAAGCGGGCGATTGCTGCGGGGTCTTCAACGGTGGCTGACAAGCCGACGCGACGCAGAGCAGGGTTGAGGCGTTGCAGTCGTGCCAGCGCCAGCATCAACTGGTCTCCGCGCTTGCTTTCTGCCAGCGCGTGGATTTCATCGACGATGATCCGTTGCACACCATCGAACATACGTGGCGCATCTTCGTAAGAGGTCAGCAGTGCCAGGCTTTCGGGTGTGGTTAGCAGGATATGGGGCGGATCGGCGCGTTGACGTCTCTTCTGTGTGGCCGATGTGTCTCCGGTGCGATCTTCGATCCGGATGGGCAGATCGATCTCGTCCACCGGGGTGCGCAGGTTTCGTTTGATATCGGCCGCCAGCGCCTTGAGCGGTGAAACATAGATCGTGTGCAATCCGGTATGGGCACCGTCGGCCAGTTCAGCCAGTGTGGGCAGAAACCCGGCCATGGTCTTGCCGCCGCCTGTGGGCGCGATCAGCAAGGTTGCGGGGTCTTGCGCCCGGTCGAACATCTCATGCTGATGCGGGTGGATGGACCAGCCTTTGGTGGAAAACCATGTACCAATCCGAGCGGGAATCTGCGTCATGAACACAGATTACCCGCGCGGCAGAGGAATTGGCACAGCGTTATTTGACGATTTTCTCGTCTTTTACGAACATGTTGGCCCAGGCGCGGTCGATCAGATCGGGGCTCATCTGATAGGGGATGCCCTCAAATTCGCAGATCGAGATCATCTGATCGATCAGGAAGATCGGCTGATAATTGGCGTAGATGTTGTTGATGGTCGGGTATTTAACCTTCAGCAGATGCACCAGTGCCGCCTCATCCAGTGGCATGCCGCGTTTGCGGGCCACCATGGCAAAGATTTTCAGGAAGTTTTCCTGGTTCGGACCGTCGATTTTGATTTTGAAGAAGATCCGGCGCAGGGCCGCTTGGTCGAAGATCTCATTCGGGTGGAAGTTGGTCGAGAAGATGACCAACGTGTCAAACGGCACTTCGAATTTCTCACCCGATTGCAGGCCCAGGATATCCTTGTTCTCTTCCAACGGAACAATCCAACGGTTGACCAGCGCCTGCGGCGGTTCAGCCTGACGGCCAAGGTCGTCCACGATGAAGATGCCGCCGGTCGATTTCAGCTGCAACGGAGCCTGATAGGTCCGCGCGGTCGGGTTGTAGACCAGATCCAGCATGCTCAGCGACAGTTCACCACCGGTCACAACCGTGGGTCTTTCGCATTGCACATAGCGCGAATCAAACCGTTTGCGGCGACGCAGGCTGTTGGGGTCGTCAGGCTCTTGCTCGATCGCAGTGTGTACGATCGGGTCATAGACGGTGATCACCTGACCGGCATATTCGATGGCGTAAGGCACATATACATTGTCCCCAAGCGCGTCGCGTATACCGTTCGAAATTGAGGATTTACCGTTGCCCGGAGGGCCATACATCAGGATTGAACGACCGGCGCTGACCGCGGGGCCCAGATGATCCAGCAGGCTGTCGGGCAGCACCAGATGGCCCATTGCGCCAACCAGTTGTTCTCGTGTGACCTGAATGTTGCGGATTGACTGGCGTTTAACCTGCTCGCGGTAAACGTCCAGCGGCACGGGCATGGCACCGAAGTATTCTGACTGGCTCAGCGCGTCCAAGGCGCGGGCCTTGCCTGCATCGGTCAGCTGATACCCCATCTCGTTGCCGCTGTTAGCATTCAGGGTCCCGGTCGCCTCCAGCAGTTTCTGATCGCGTGCGATGTCCACCAGTTCCTGCGTTACCGAACCGGGCAGACAAATGGCCGCTGCGATTTCGGAAACGGTGCTGGCATTTTTGCGGAAGACGGTTTTCAGCAGAATATCCCGCATCATCACCAGCGGAAGTTTCATTTCGCCCAGGCCTTTTGGGGCAGGGGGGGCCATAACTGCGGAAGTCTGCATATTCATGCGCGTTGCTCGTTTGTCAAAGTGTCACGCCAAATACCCGAATGAGGGCGGTTTGGAGGAAAAATGACCCAGCTTTGTGGCGGGACAAAGGCAATGACAAGGCGTGCTGATGATAGTTTACGATCCGAGAACAGTACCCAAAATCAAGTACATGGCCAGGGAACCAGCCAGAGCAAGCCCCATTGGAAACTGTTTGCCGCGATCCCAGCTTTCCCAATGCGGCGCAATGGCCCGCAGCGGTGTATGTTTAGCAAGCCGGTGTGTCACAACAGCGGCCAGAATACAGGCCATAAGGATCAGCATCATCACCCTGAGATCACCCGACCAGATAAAAGCAGATGCCGCAGCCATGAACTTGGCGTCGCCCGCACCCATGACCCCTGCAGCGTTCAGGATGATACCCAGAAGCAAGATCACCACGATATGGAGCAGTTGCCATGCATAAATCGGCAACGACACCGACAAAGGACCCAGATTGCCGCTTAGCCAGTCTGTCGACCAGGGTGGTATTGCGAACAGGCCGATTACAACAAAGATCAGCGTCAGCGCGTAAACGGCATGGTTCTTGATCCGCATGTCACGCATATCGGTGAAGGCGACATAAAAACAGATCGGCAGCACAAACGGCAGAAACCAGGCCGCAGCGGCTGCTGGAATGTGCATGTATCAGGCCCCTTCAAGCGCACGAAGCGAGCGGACCGCTTCGTCGAAATGCTGTGGATGGGTAGCGATTGCTTCGCGGAACAGGTTCTTTGCGGTTGTGACGTCGCCTTGTTTAACAGCTGAAATTGCCATTGTGTTCAGCAGCCGCGCCCGCTCGATCTGGGTCATCGGAACGACTGGTAGGCTATAGTTGCCCTGTGCCGAACGGGCCAATACCAGATTGTTCTTGGCGGTGAACAATGAGCTATCCTGACGGATGGCGTCAGTGAACAGGCGCTCAGCTTCGGCATATTCACCGCGGGTCAGTTTCGAATATCCCCAGTTGTTCATGACGCTGCCGGGCCGGGTGGTCAGGCCGACTGCGGTTTCATAAAAGTGGTCAGCACGCTTCCATTCTTTGCGCGAATCCGCGACCACTGCTTCAAGTCGATACCGCTTGAAGGTCTCAAAGGTTGGGGGAACTGTATCCAGAACTGATTTGGCCTTTGTCCAGTCGCCGCTCCTGACCAATGCATCCGCGTACTCGACCCTGTCCGCGGCGTTCGTGCCCTTCATTGTCGTCACGCGCTTCCACGCGGCTGCGGCTTCAGTCGTGCGCTTGGCACGTCCCAGAGAAATGGCCAATCCGCGTTGAAGGTCGATCCGGTCGGGATTTTTTAGCGCGGCACCCTGAAAATAGGTAACAGCTTCGTTTGGGTCAGCCGCGTTCAGAAGCACATCGTTCAAGTTTGTTTCGTCAATCACGTTCACTTCTTGAAACGTGCGTTCGACTTTTTCCTCTTCGGTTTCCTTTGCACAGGCCGAAAGGATCAGACCGCTGATAATGACAGTCGGAATCAAGAATTGCTGGCGCATTTTTGCGTCCTTTACTGCTCTTGCCTCAATTACTGGATCTTGCGGAGCGTAAATTGCCCGTCGCCACGCTGTTCCAGTGTGTATTCTTGTTCTTGTTTAGTAGTATTAACAGGATTTTCCATTTTTGCGAGTGCTAAGCGCAGATTGTCGCGGATTGCGTCACTTTCGCCATTGTCCAATGCAAACGCTCGCTGAAACACCTGTGCGGCCTCGGGATATTCCTGTTTTTCCATCAGAAGGACACCAAGATTGTTCCAGGCGACGGGCCAGTCGGGCTCGTTCTCAACAGCGCGGCGCAAAAGTGTCTCAGCCTGGCCCACCCTTCTTAAGCCAAGATTGGCTGTTCCCAGTGACGTCAGCACCTGTGTGGTCATACCTTGATCCAGCGCGGCGCGGGAAAACGACTCTAATGCCAGCTCGTATTCGCCAGCGGCCATCAATCTGTTTCCGACCGTTATGTTGTCTTCAGCCTCACCTTTGGGATCAAACCCCGGCGCGTCCAAACCGTTTGACGACGACTCTTCCGTGCAGGAAGCCACCACAGCGCAAACTGTGGTGGCCCAAAGTATTCGGCGAAACCCGAAAGGGAAGCACCTGTTTTCAGCTTTCATAGGGTTCTATCCGCCCGCGCGTCCAAAACTCGAAATGACCCTTACCGACGGACCGATCAGAATGATCAGCAATGGCGGCACGGTCAGCGCCATTGTGACAAGAGTCATCTTTGTCGGCAACTTGTTCGCGGCCTCTTCGGCGCGCATGACGCGTTTGTCGCGCATCTCACCGGCATACACCCGCAGAGCTTCGGCAATGGATGTACCAAATGACGCCGATTGGATCATCACGGTCACGAATGAATTCACATCCTGCACACCGCACCGCGTACCGAAGTCGCGCAGAACCGTATCTTTGTCCTTACCGGCCTTCATTTCGTAGGCGACGATTTCAAATTCTTGCGCGATGTCAGGGTAGGAGGCACTCATTTCGCTGGCCACACGGACGATTGCCTGATCCAGGGATTGCCCGGCTTCGACGCATACTAGCATCAGGTCAAGCGTGTCGGGAAATCCTGCGGTAATGGCTTCTTTTCGCTCTTCCACTCGACGTGAGATCCAGTATTTGGGGGCGAAGTAGCCGATCGCGCCCGGAACAAAAACCCGGATGATCATCTGCTGACCGGTGAATTCCTGTCCACCGGAAAAGACGGTGATCAACAGGACACCGACGAGAATCCCAAGAATACCCAGCGAAAACTGAGCGAAATGGAAGAACCGAACCGAGTCTTTCGACCGATACCCGGCCTGCCGCAGTTTCAGTTCGACCGCCGAATATTCTTCTTCGTTCTTAGGCTCAAGGAACGTTGCAAATTTCTCAAGCTGCTCGTTACGGCTTGAGTTGCGAAGCCGTTCTTTTTTGTCTTTTGTTTGCTTTTTAGGGGCTGAGTTTGATCTTTGCAGTTTTTTCAGCGGGTCTTCGGGCTGATTCATCATCAGCGAGACGGCCACAAGAATCATTATCAGACCCAGAATGCCGACAACGATAAGCGGTCCGAATTCACCCAGGTGTTGTGTCAAAAGGTCATTGATGCTGGTCAGAAATTCCATGATGCGCCCTCAGACCTTAATGTTGGTGATGATCTTCATGACGATCAGGTTCAGTGTCAGCATGATGGCGACAACGAAACAGGCGGGGATGAACCAGGGATGGTCCAACACCTCGTCATAATAGCCTGGGTCTTTAACCAGGATGAAAACCAGACAGGCAATCGGAAAGCCAGACAGGAACTTTCCTGACCACTGCGCTTCGGCGGTGATGGCTTTTACCCGGCGGAACAGGCGGAATCGGGCCCGGATGACCTGAGCCAGACCGGCCAGAATTTCAGCGAGGTTACCACCGGATTGCTGTTGGATACCCACAGCGACGGCCAAAAAACGCAAGTCCTGCATGTCCAGCCGCTCGGCCATATCTTTCAAGGCCTCACCGACATCGCGGCCATAGGCACATTCATCCGCAATGACGCCAAATTCAGTGCCCAGCGGATCCTGAACTTCGTTTGAAACCACCTGAATGGTCGACACGAACGGGTTACCCACACGCAGCGAACGCACCATCAATTCAACCGCGTCGGGCAGTTGTTCCTCAATCATACCCATGCGTTTCTTGGCCTTGTGATTGACCCATGCGTAAACGCCTCCGATGCCAATCGCGATAGAGATTACGGCGCGCAGTGCGGTATCTGTGGCAGTGCCAATGCTGAGCCCGACAAACGCCACGCCGGACACCAAAGCCATGATCATGATCAACTGACGCGGGGAAAACGCAATCGCCGCCTTCTGAGCCTTGTCAGCAAGCAGTGAATACAGAGGGATGCTCTGCGATTTCATATGCTGCTGCATTTCCTTGCGCAGCTGCTCAAGCACCTGTTCGCGCCCGGCACCCTTTTCCAGCATGTCCAGACGGCGGTTAACCCGGCTGTTCAGGCTGATGGATTTGCCGAAGGCGACAAGATAGATGCCCTCGACCAGGGCAAGAACCCCCACAAAGATGGCGACATAGATAATCGCCTCCATAGGCACATTCATGCGTGTTTCTCCTACATCGTGGTTGGGTCGTAGATCGACGCTGGTAGATCAAAGCCCCACAGACGGAAGCGTTCCGAATAGTGGCTGCGCACGCCGGTTGCGGTGAAATGACCGATGATCTTGTTGTCGGGTGTTAGTCCAACGCGTTGAAAACGAAAAATTTCCTGCATCGAGATCACATCGCCTTCCATCCCTGTGATCTCGGTGATCGAGGTCATCCGGCGTGAACCGTCCTGTAAGCGGCTGGCCTGCACAATCAGGTTCACAGCAGATGAGATCTGGCTGCGGACCGCCTTGATCGGCATCTCGATCCCTGCCATGGCAATCATGTTCTCTAGTCGCGAAATACCGTCACGCGCCGAGTTGGCGTGGATCGTGGTCATCGACCCATCGTGGCCGGTGTTCATGGCCTGCAACATGTCGATCACTTCGGCGCCTCGCGTCTCACCCACGATGATGCGATCAGGCCGCATACGCAGGGCGTTTTTCAAACAGTCGCGCGGGCTGACTTCGCCTTTGCCTTCCACGTTGGGCGGGCGGCTTTCCATTCGTCCCACATGGGTCTGCTGCAACTGAAGTTCCGCCGTATCCTCGATGGTCAGGATGCGCTCGGCATCGTCGATAAAACTGGACAGTGCGTTCAAAGTGGTTGTTTTACCGGAACCGGTACCGCCCGAAACGATTATGTTCAGGCGCGTTGATACCGCCGCCTGCAGGTAGGCAGCCATTTCTTCCGTGAAAGCGCCGAAATTGACCAGATCGTCAATGCCCAGCTTGTCCTTTTTGAATTTACGGATCGAGACCAGCGATCCATCCACCGCAATTGGCGGGACCATGGCGTTGAAACGCGAGCCGTCGGCCAGACGGGCGTCAACATAAGGGTTTGATTCATCAACACGACGACCCACAGCGGACACGATCTTGTCGATGATCCGCATCAGGTGTTTTTCATCCTTGAACGTGATGTCGCTGAGTTCCAGCTTACCCGCGCGTTCAACAAAAATCTGTTGCGGGCCGTTGACCAGAATATCGTTGACCGTGTCGTCTTGTAGCAGGGTCTCAAGCGGGCCGAGACCTGTCACCTCATCATACAGTTCTTTGTTCAGTTGAGACCGGTCTTCGCGGTTCAGAACGATGTTCTTGGTTTCCAGAACCTCGCTGGCAATTGCGCTGATTTCTGCGCGCAATTCGGCTTCGCCCGCGTTTTCCAAAGCCGCAAGGTTCAGGTTTTCCAACAATTCCTTGTGCAGCTCGATCTTGATTTCGCCCAGTCGTTCCTTTCGCTTGCGATCACGATCGGATCCAACGACCTCGCCGGGCTTCTTTTTTTGGGGTTTGCGTGCAACCGCTGTCGTTGTGGCAGCGGCCTGTGCAACGGGCGCTGCCGGTTCGGTGGCTTGTGCCGGCGCTTTTACCGGCTGTGCAGCGGACGGTTTCTTATATCTTGAAAACACGGCAGGTACCCCTTTGCAAAGATGTTACGCAGCTTCTTCGGCGCTGCCGCTACCAAGGCTGTGAAGCGATTTTGCCAGTTTCGCGATTTCCCGGCGCAACGGGTTCTTGGCGGCCGAATTCGCCAGTGGCAGACCGTGGTCACCGCTCTGCATGACCGGCTTGCCCCCATCGGGCAATTGCAGGTCGATCGAGATCCCAAGGCTTTCACCCATACGCTTTACTCGGCTCTTTCCGTTGAGATCGGTAAACTTGGGCGCTCGGTTTAGAGCAAAACGCAGTTTATTGAAGGGCAACTCCTCTGCCTGCAAGGCGCGCTTCAGGCGCAGTGCATTCTGCGCAGAGCGCATGTCCAATTCGATCATCGCGAAATACACATGCGCCGCTTGCAAGACCGTTTCGGACCACAGAACCAGCGTCTTGGGCATGTCGACGATCACATAATCGAAATGTGTGCGGGCCATGTCGATAACGCGCTGAATATCATCTGGTGTAATCAGATCCAGCGGCACCATATCCGATGGTGCCGTCAAAACCTGAAGCTTTTCTTCATAAGTTTGAAGCGCTTGCGAGAAAACCTCGTTATCCATCGATTCGGTATCTGACAACATTTCAAAAACCGTTTCGCGCCGCGGCAGGTCCAGATAGGTGGAAACCGTACCGTATTGAAGATCCAGATCGATCAGGCAGACCGAAGGGGCATCTTTTTCCGATGCACAGGCCAACTCCCAAGCCAGGTTGACGGCCATTGTTGTCGCACCCACACCGCCAGCCAGCCCTTGTACAACGAACAAAGCCCCTTCCTTTGCCTCACCGCTTGTCAAAGGAACGGCGGCGGCTTGAGCCACTGCGACAGGATCGGGCTGCTTCATGCGCTCGATCGCTTCTTGCAGTTCGCCTTCCGGAAGAGGGTAGGGGACGAATTCGTCTGCGCCTTTGCGCAATAGCTGATGCAGTGAGGCTGGTGTGACGTCTTCAGCGATCAGGACAACTTTGATTTTCTTTTCTTTGGCCTGGTTGATGATCTCACCCATCAAAGAAAGGTTGTCTTCGTCCTCTCCATCAATTGCCAACGCCACAAATTCAAGAGATTCAGCTTCTGGCTGGCTGAAAAAGGCCAGCGCCTCGGCAAAGCCCAGATCTCCCCAGCGTTCACCCAGAATGGCCTCCATGTCTTCGATCAAAAGATCGAAATTTTGGACATCCCGGCTGATGGTGCAGGCCAAAATTGCTGTATTGTCATCTTGCGGCGTCGCGCTGGTCATAAACACTATCCTCGTCGTGAGGGCTCAGCATGTCATATGAACGAAATCCGCCAGATTGATGTGCTGTCGCCCCAATACGGTCAAATTTGGCCGCAGGTCACCCTATTGTTCACAATGTTGCTTTGAAGTGGGGCAAGAATTGGGCGCAAAAGAACCAATTGTAGGGAAATGGGCGACGATGCCGCCCATTTCGGATGTATTATCCATCATCGCCTTCTGATGCGGTCACTTCTTTGACCGAGCTCTTGAATGTCGCACTTTCCACATATTCCCGGTAGATCACATCTGCGTACTTGCCGTCCAGAAGCTGCCGGTTGCCGTCAACAAAGCCTGAAACCTCGGTCACAGTCCGTCGGTTCCGGCGGTCACGCTGCTGTGTGGCAATCAAAGGCTGCGATTTGCCAAAGGACACAACTGCTTCAAGTCGCGAACGCGAGATTCCTTGGCGCTCAAGGAAGGCCACAACCGACTGGGCACGGCGCAAGCCGAGGCTTTTGTTGTAGCTGGTCGAACCCACAGCGTCGGTATGGCCGTATACCCGGAAGCGCGCTTCAGGGAACTGTTTGATCCAGTCTGCTTGCTGCAACAAGATTCGCTGTGCTGACGCGTCCAGCTGTGAACTGTTAAAGGCAAAGTTCACCTGGCTTGGTACATCCGCCGCAAAGCGTTGGCCGAGGATCTGAGCGTAAGTCAGTTCACCGTTTTGTACCTGAATGTTGTTCAACGTTGCGTTGCCGAAAGTTCCAGCATCGATCTCGTATCCGGCCTCGCGCGTACATGCGGCAACTGCGACCGTAAGACCCAATGTGATGATCCACTTTTGCATTGGTCCTATCCTCCTGATCAATCTAGGACGTAGCCGTACGAGCTGCCGAAATCTTGTTTGGCAACTTCGGATGCTCCACCGGAACCGGCACGCTGAGTGCGTGCGACCCGCCCATTCACGAACAGATCAAATTCGCTGGGCGGCTTGACCCGGTCGGTTGGAAGGGCCAGCGCTTCGCCGCGCGTTGGCGAGACCAGGTGCGCAGTAATGATAACAACGAGTTCGCTTTGCTCACGCTGGTAGTTGGCGCTGCGGAACAGGGCCCCAAGAACCGGAACGTCGCCCAGCCATGGAACTTGGTTGCTCAGGTCTGCAAAATCATCCTGGATCAATCCCGCTATAGCAAAGCTTTCGCCGTCACGCAGTTCAATCGTCGTAGTTGCCCGGCGCGTGATGAAGCTGGGAACGGGGTCACCGTTAAGCGTGAAGTCAGAGCTTTGATCAATGCTTGAAACCGCTGTTGCCATTTCAAGGTTGATCAGGTCTCCATCTACGACGCGAGGGATGAAATCGATCTCGACACCGAACGCTTTGTATTCAATGGTTATGACGCCTTCATCCTGTGGTACTGGAATCGGAACTTCGCCACCGGCCAAAAATGTTGCTTGCTGACCAGATAGGGCTGACAAGTTCGGTTCAGCCAAGCTGCGGGCCAGCCCCTTGCTTTCAAGCGCCTCCAGCAACAAGCGAACCTGAGTTGAACCGGCACCAAACCCGAAAAGGATCGCGCCTGTGTTTGTTTGAATCGCAGGTATGTTGTTGTTGAGGGCATTATTAAGTGAAAGCTGGTTGTTGAGAGTGTTGAAACCACCTGTCACATCACTGCCGCCGAAACCCAGTGAAGCGGTCAAGCTCTTGGCAACGGACCGATTCATCTCGGCAAAGCGCACTTTCAACATCACCTGCTGAACGCCACCAACTGACATGAGGTTCGAGACACGATCAGGCGCATAGCGTTCGGCTAACTCCAGTGCACGCGACAGTTTGGCCGAGCTGGAAACCGTACCGGACAGCACGATGCCATCATTGGCGGTGCGAACTTCGATTGGTTCTTCAGGCAGAATCTGACGCAGACGCTCCTTGAACTCCGAAACATCGGGTGAAACGCGTACGCGGACGTTGGCTAACAGGTTGCCGGCCCCGTCAAACAGGGTCAGTGTCGTTAAGCCCGGAGCCTTACCCAGAACATAAATGGTCCGGTCCGACAACGACGAGATGTCCGCAATGCCTGCGTTGGCAATGCTGAGTTCAGCAAACGGTTGCTCGCTTTCAACGACGATTGCGCGGTTCATAGGGACATCCAGTGTTTCCACCGTACCCTTTTTCACCACGCGCAAAGTTTCAGCCCAGGCGGCGTCGCCAACCGGACTAATAACAAGCGACAACCCCAGCAGGGTTGCGCTGATCCAGGAACGTATTGTCATGTGACCTGCCTCTCCGATCACGCCTCGTTTTTTTGGGTCTTATGCCCTATACCAAAGCAGACTGCGCGAATTCCAAATTTTTTGCAATAATCAATGGTTTCCGGAATGTTCCTTATGTGGAGAATTGGCAACAACCACAAAAAAAGAGCCGCACCCTAGGCGCGGCTCTGATCTTGTAAGGTTCTGAATTAGCGTCAATTTGTGCAAGGGATAGGCACGTTGACAATCTCGCCGCCGCGTCTGATGCGGGTCGTGCAAACTTCTTCTACTTTCTGTTCCGGTTCCGGTGCTGCAGCTTGAATGCCAAGCAGCTTGCGCTGGTCAACTTCAATCGTAGATGCGACAGATTCATCTGCTACACCAACCAGTGCCAGTGACAGTCGGCCGGAATTTTGGGCTTGTGCCAAAGCGGCGACCTGTTGCGGAGTTACCGCAACTGTGACGGTCCGTGCGATCGTTGTGTTGGTGACGTCGGAACCCGCTGTTTGGTCAACGGCGATCAATTGTACATTGGTTTCGATCAGGCGGGTAATGCCCCCGTTGCCAGTGCCTTCAAGAGTGCCGCTGGAGCCTGTCCAGTAGATGTCCACATTATCACCAGGGCGCAAAAAGCCTGAAACGCCCGACGCAACATCAACACTGATTGCAAAGGCGCGCATCCCTTTTTCAAGACGCGAGGTCAGGCCAGCTTTTTCACCAGGCTCGGTAATCTTGACGCCCATGATCGCTTCGTCTTTTTCCATCGTTCTCAGAACAAAACGTTCTGTAGGACCGTTTTCAGGGAACAGAGCTGTGAGTTCAGTGAAGGTGCCTTCCGGAATCGCGTTTTCCGGCCAGTCCACAGCGCGGATGTCTTCCTGCGTTAGACGCTCGCCGTACTTAAGTGCGCGATTCGACACATATACTGTTACCGTAGGAATAACCTCGACCTGTGCGTTGGCCAGAGCCTCTTCTGCGGCAAGTCTTTGACGGGCCAGCTCGTTTTGGTAAGCCGAGATATAGTTGCGCGCCATATAGACTGCGCCTCCGGCCAGAGCTACGCCGACAATTAGGACAAGTCCGAATACCGCTCGCATGCGAGTACCTCTTTATTTAGTTTGGTCGAATACTAAGCTGCCGCAAGGGCGCTTTGAAACAGCCTAATCCTTAAATGCAAATTGTGTCGAAATGTGGGACAAATATGTCTGATTGTCAGTTTCTCTGCCAAAATCCACACAATTCTGCACATGATCTATCGAGCTTCACCCGACATTTGGGTTTGACGCAAAAAACGCCACATCCCAATGGACGTCGCGTTTTTTAATTTGGGGAATTGCTTTGCTCAGGCCGCCAAAAGCACCAAGCCGCGTGATTTAACCGCCGCCACCCGCGGTACCCTCGGTGACGATCCCGCCGGGAGCGCTGTTTGAGCCGGTGCTGACTACGGCAGCATTCATGGCTTCGTTTGCATTTCCGCCTAAGCTGTCAACGCTGGAACTGATGACGAGGTATGTCGCACCGGACAGGCCAATGACAACAGCCGTCAGCACTACCCAGTCGACTGTCACCGCGCCCGCTTCTTCCGATTTGAAGCGTTTTAGGAACTTGACCATGTTCTCTACTCCAATTGATTTTAACCATATTGCTGGCAGCTTTTATTCAAAAGATTGCGCGGGAATGGCGGAAATTGGGCAATAATAGGCTTTTTAGGATTGAACTTGGACAAACGCTGTTTTCGCGCGAGATTAAAGGCGCTTTGGGAACAAAGCCAGGTTGCGCGTGGTGTCGGGTGTTTCCAAGTTCTAATCCAAGACGTTGCCTGCTTAGTCTTGATGTGAGCATTAAGTTAGTTTGCAGGTCGCCCTGGACAAAAAAGGCCGCGCCAGACTGGCGCGGCCTCGAAAATTCTCTATGTCAACAACTTAGTTGCTTGTGCCTTCGGTGGTGATACCGCCCGAAGTGGTGTTGCTGCCGGTGCTCAGTGCCGCGCCGTTCAGCGCTTCGTTCACGCCGGTTGCCAGGCCAGTGGCGCCGGTTTCGATCTGCTGGTAAGCAACTGCGGCCAGGCCGATGACTGCTGCGGTCAGAACAACCCAGTCAACTGTTACTGCGCCGTCTTCGTCTTTGCGGAAGTTCTTGATGAACTTGATCATGTTACGTCCCTCCTAAAGGATCTAAATAAGTCTAATGAACCTCGGCGTCTTCCAGAGCTTCCTCTCTCAGTCCGCTCCCGTCCGTCTCGGTATGCATCTATGTTTGCCTGTGGTGCGTGGCAGGAATTGGGCCAAACGCAGATTTTTTTTCGTGCAGCTTAACTTTTTAGTTAGAAAATGCATAAGAGACTGAAATAAAACGATTAAAAAAATGCAATGGTCAGATCATACCTGTTTGGACGGTGCAAAATTGCGTCAAATGAGGCGAAATTGCCCCATTTCGCTTTGTTTTTCTGGCTTTGCGCGAAGATTCGAGGTTCAAATCGCCTAAAAAGAAAACATGAGGCAGGCAAATGAATCTCCGGACCGCACTCCAATGCGCCGGTGTACTCGCGTTTCTAGTTTCGAGTGTCACATATGCAGACGCAACCGAAGTAGAACCGCGCGGCGTGTACAAACGGATCAAAGCACCCCAGCCGGGTGAACGCCCCCGCGTGACCGTACAAATCACTGCGGAGGAACATGCAACACAACCTTCTGCGCCCAGCACAGGGGCCGACCTATCGGTGCCAGATGTCATTGCGCGAACAGAAGTTGCCCAGCCGATTCCTCCAGAGGCACAAAACAAGCGTAATCCCAAAGGGTCTTATAAAGCTTTCTGGGACAGGATCTCGCCCGAGATAGGTCAGGGTGGTGCAGGACGTTTAGATGCCGCCATCTCGGCCCTTGCAGCCACGAGTGTGCGGTCTCCCCGACTTCAAACCCTGCAGAACATTGCGCAGCAGCAGGGTAAAGAGATTCTGCGCTCAACTGTCGGTACCAATGTCTCACCAGCGCTGGTCTTGGCAGTGATCTCGGTCGAGTCCGCCGGGCGGGTGGATGCGATCAGCTCTGCCGGAGCGCAGGGGCTCATGCAACTCATGCCTGCCACGGCGGCACGCTTCGGGGTGAAAGACAGCCTTCAGCCAGCACAGAACATCGCCGGAGGGGTGAAATACCTCAACTGGCTGATGGAAGAGTTCGGGAACGATCCGATTCTGGTATTGGCCGGATACAACGCAGGTGAAGGTGCAGTGCGTAAACACAGCGGTGTGCCACCCTATACGGAAACCCGGGACTATGTGCCCAAAGTTCTGGCTGCATTCCAGATCGCAAAGGCCTTGTGTGCCACCCCGCCTGATCTGATTTCTGACGGCTGCGTGTTCCAGACCTCAAACTAAATAAGGCCCGCCTCGATTCGGCGGGCCTTTGTTCTTTTAAGAAACAAGTGTCGCTTGTGTTGCTGCGCGCATCTCGTCTTCGCTGACACCATCGGCCAGTTCGACGATCTTCAGGCCGCCTTCGACCACATCCAATACACCGAGATTGGTGATGATGCGATCGACCACGCCTTTACCTGTCAGGGGTAGGGTGCATTCTTTCAGAACCTTGCTGTCGCCGTGCTTGTTGGTGTGATCCATCACAACGATGACACGGCCGACACCCGCGACCAGATCCATTGCTCCACCCATGCCTTTAACCAGCTTGCCTGGAATCATCCAGTTTGCCAGGTCGCCTTTCTCATCCACTTCCATGGCGCCCAGAATCGCCGCAGCGATTTTGCCGCCGCGGATCATGGCAAAAGAAGTGGCGCTGTCGAAATAGGCCGTTCGGGACAGTTCTGTGATCGTCTGCTTGCCTGCATTGATCAGGTCTGGGTCTTCCTCGCCTTCAAACGGGAAGGGCCCCATGCCCAGCATGCCGTTTTCCGATTGCAGGGTGATGTCCTTGTCGCCAACATAGTTCGCCACCAGCGTCGGAATGCCGATGCCGAGGTTCACATACATGCCGTCTTCCAGTTCCTCTGCCGCGCGCGCGGCCATCTGATTGCGGTCCCAGGGCATTATGCTTCCTCCTTCTTGCGGGTGGTGCGTTGTTCGATGCGCTTTTCGTGCTCGCCCTGAATGATGCGATGCACATAGATGCCGGGCAGGTGAATCGAATCCGGGTCAAGTGAGCCGCGCGGAACGATCTCTTCTACTTCGGCTACGCAAATTTTGCCGCAGGTCGCCGCAGGCACATTGAAATTACGGGCGGTCTTGCGGAACACGAGGTTTCCGGTTTCATCCGCCTTCCACGCCTTAACGATGGCCAGATCGGCGAAGATCCCTTCTTCTAGGATGTAGGTCTCGCCATTGAAGTCCTTATGTTCCTTGCCATCGGCGATCACCGTGCCCACGCCTGTCTTGGTATAAAAGCCGGGAATACCGGCACCACCTGCGCGCATCCGCTCGGCCAGGGTTCCCTGCGGGTTGAATTCCAGTTCCAATTCACCGCTCAGATACTGGCGCATGAATTCAGCATTTTCGCCGACATACGAGCTGATCATCTTTTTGACCTGCTTTGTTTGCAGCAAAATGCCGATTCCAAAATCGTCCACACCGGCATTGTTCGATGCAAAGCTCAGGTCTTTGACGCCAGACTCTTTAATAGCTTCGAGCAATAGTTCCGGAATGCCGCACAGGCCAAAGCCGCCCGCGGCAATCAGCATACCATCTGTCAGAACCCCATCGAGCGCTTCAGAGGCATTGGCATAGATTTTTTTCATGGAAAACTCCCCCAATGACATGGTGATGGGCAGGTTGTGCCGCCACGTCACGGGGAAGTCAATGAAACCAAGGGGGTGTTGGTATTTCTACCTATTCCGCCGCCTTCTTGGTTGCCTTCTTGGCTGCGGCCTTCTTCTTTGGGGCCGCCTTTTTCTTGGTGCCTTTCTTGGCGGCGCGTTCATTCACCAGTTCGATGGCCATTTCCTGCGTCACATCTTCTGGCTTTATGTCCTTGGGAATGGTCGCATTGACCTTTTCCCATTTGACATATGGCCCATAGCGACCATCCAGAACCTGCATGGCCCCGCCATCAGGATGTTCGCCCAACTCCTTCAACGGTTTCGCAGCCTCGCGGCGTCCGCGCCCCGGATTGGCACGCTTTTCAGCCAGCAACTCGACCGCGCGGTTCATGCCGATTTCGAACACATCGTTGGGGTCTTTGAGATTGGCGTAAACCGGCTTTGCCTCTTCCGGCAGTTGATGCATCAGGTAGGGGCCAAACCGCCCGAAATTCGAGCTGATCATGCCACCCTCAGGGTGTTCGCCGATCTGACGTGGCAGAGAGAGCAGCGTCAGAGCTTTCTCAAGGTCCATGTCATCTTTGCTCCACCCGCGCGGCAAAGAGGCGCGCGGTGGCTTTTTGTTCTCGGGCGTGGGTTCGCCGCGCTGAACGTAAGGACCGAAACGACCGGACTTCAGCCAGATCTCATCACCCGCATCTTCGCCCAACAAGCGTTCATCCCCTTCGGCACCTTCACCTGCGATGGGACGCGTATAGGTGCATTCGGGGTAGTTGCCGCAACCGACGAAACCGCCCGTGCGCGAGGTTTTCAGGTGCAATTGCCCAGTGCCGCACTTCGGGCATATCCGCGGATCCGATCCATCCTCACGCGGCGGGTACAGCTGCGGCGCGAGCGCTTCGTCCAGCTTGTCCAGTACTTCGGAAATTCGCAGTTCGGAAGTCTCGCCAATTGCGGCCGAGAAATCGCGCCAGAACTTGCCCAGCAGGTCCTTATAATCGCGGTCCCCGGCGCTGACGTCGTCCAGTTCTTCTTCCAGATTGGCTGTGAATTCATAACCCACATATTGACGGAAGAAGTTCAGCAGAAAGATCGTGACGATCCGGCCCTTTTCTTCGGGGATCAGTCGGTTTTTGTCTTTGCGCACATATTCCCGATCCTGAATCGTGGTCACGATCGAGGCGTAAGTCGAGGGGCGACCGATGCCAAGTTCTTCCATGCGCTTGACCAGTGTGGCTTCGGTATAGCGGGGCGGAGGCTGCGTGTGGTGCTGCAGCGCCAGAACGGATTCGTTTTCGGAAAGTATTGCCTCTTTCGCGACCTTGTCACCGTTGTCGCTGGTCGCCTTCGCGAACTGATCTTTCAGTGAGGTTTTGGCAAAACGCGCCGGATCGCCCTGCATGATCTGCGGCAAGCGCTTTTCGTCGTCATCGGCTACATCGTCGCGACCTTCTTCATAAACACGCATGAACCCGTCAAACATGACCACCTGGCCAGTGGCGCGCAGGCCAACCTGACCATCGTCGCTGCCGATCTCGACGGTGGTCCGCTCCAGTCGGGCGGCGGCCATCTGACAAGCTATGGTGCGTTTCCAGATCAGGTCATAAAGCTTGCGCTGATCCTCATCCGTGACTTTCAGCGCCCTGGCGTCGCGCGACATATCCGTTGGGCGGATACACTCGTGCGCTTCCTGTGCGTTCTTAGCCTTGTTCTTATACATGCGCGGGCTGTCCGGCACATATTCGGCGCCATAGCGGTCCGCGATTGTATCACGGGTGGCGGCCACGGCCTCGGGGGCCATATCGATACCGTCGGTCCGCATGTAAGTAATGTAGCCAGCCTCATATAGCCGCTGCGCCACCTGCATCGCGTGGCGCGCACCCATGCCGAACTTGCGGCTGGCCTCTTGCTGCAGAGTAGAGGTCATGAACGGAGCGCTGGGGTTGCGGGCGGCGGGCTTGGCCTCGACCGAGGTAACGCTGAGCGCGCGGCTGGTGATCGCCTGAACCGCCAGTTCCGCCTGCGTGGCGTTGGCCAGATCGTGCTTGTCCAGTTTCTTGCCGGCCAGAGTAACCAGCCGCGCCTCATAGGTCTGGCCGCGCGGTGTTTCGAAAAGCGCCTTAACCGACCAGTATTCGACCGGCTTGAACGCTTCGATCTCCATCTCGCGTTCGACGATCAGGCGCAGACAGACGGATTGCACGCGACCGGCGGACTTTGCACCGGGCAGCTTGCGCCAAAGGACGGGAGAAAGGTTGAAGCCCACCAGATAGTCCAGCGCACGGCGGGCCAGATAGGCCTCGACCAGCGGCATGTCGACCTGACGCGGGTTCTGCATCGCCTGGGTGACGGCTTCTTTGGTGATGGCGTTGAACGTTACGCGGCTGACCGGCGTATCTTTCTTGATCGAACGGCGCTTGGTCAGAGCTTCTTGCAAGTGCCAGCTGATCGCCTCGCCCTCACGATCAGGGTCAGTGGCGAGGATCAGTGCGTTATCTTCTTTCAGGGCATCGGCGATGGCTTTGACATGTTTGCGGCTGTCATTGCCAACTTCCCATTTCATGGAAAACTCATGCTCGGGATCGACCGACCCATCCTTTGGTGGAAGGTCCCGAACATGGCCGTAAGAGGCCAAAACTGTGTAGTCGGGGCCGAGATATTTATTGATTGTTTTTGCTTTGGCCGGAGATTCTACAACAACTACAGGCATTTAAGGGGAAACCTCGCTCGACGAATTTGGCGCCTTCTATGGTGGTGCAAAATGTGTGGGGCAAGCGGGAATTGTCAATGCGTTCCTTTTGCAGGTCGAAAAACGCCTTAATTTCAGGTCATTATGCAAGGTGCCGTGTCTCTGGAAGGGCCGACACCATGTTTCATGGAAGTGGTTCGATCAGCCTGCAAGGGACAATAGACCCCCGGGCTGGCGCTGGATTCGTCCATCCAGTTCCAGATCGACCAATGCGGGGCCAAGCTCGCCAGCCGATGCCGCGATGTCTCGCAGCAACTGGTCTTCCGCGATGGGTGAGGGGCCAAGTCGTTCAAGGATTTGAATGTGTAAGTCTTGGGCAGGGTGTGCGACCGGGGTAGGTGGCTGCTGGGGGCGGTGTGAAGGCAGGTTGTCCTTGTGGGGCAAGGCTTCAACCACGTCCTCCGCGGACCGGACCAAGATAGCCCCATCCCGAATCAACAGATTGCACCCGGCGGCCCGCGCATCGAAGGGGTGGCCGGGTACGGCCAGAACCTCGCGCCCCTGATCCAAGGCATCGCGTGCCGTGATCAGGCTGCCAGACTTTGCTGCGGCT
The DNA here is from genome assembly GCF_013034475.1 of Ruegeria sp. HKCCA6837. Classification (NCBI taxonomy): domain Bacteria; kingdom Pseudomonadati; phylum Pseudomonadota; class Alphaproteobacteria; order Rhodobacterales; family Roseobacteraceae; genus Ruegeria; species Ruegeria sp. HKCCA6837. The sequence goes on along the minus strand of NZ_WQGD01000005.1, from coordinate 96,583 downwards.
TCGACCACGACAACAGCTTGCGCAAGGCCAGAGATGATCCTATTTCGGCGGGGAAAGTGCCGAGCCTGCGGTGTCACGCCCATCGGCTGTTCCGACACGCGCAACCCGTTGGAAGCGATGTCATGAGCCAGCTCTGTATTCTCGACTGGATAGACGACATCCACGCCGCCGGCCATGACGGCAATGGCGCCGGATGTAAGGGTCGCTATATGTGCCGCCGTATCAATGCCGCGCGCCAGGCCTGAGACAATCACATAGCCTTTGCTGCCCAAGTCAGTCGCCAAACCCCGGGCCATTCGAGCACCGAGCGAAGAACAATTCCGTGCACCAACCATTGCAACCGCAGGTTTTTGCAAGAGAGACACGTCACCGATTGCCCAAAGCATAGGGGGCGCATCATTCAGATCACTCAGAGCTGCTGGGAAATCGGCGGACCCAAGGCACAAAAGCCGCGCTTTTGCGGCTTTTGCGGCCTTGAGCTCCGCCTCAATCACGCCGGGGGGGCAGATTTCATACCCTTCTATTCCGGCAGCGCGTGCCATTTCCGGCAACGCGGCCAGCGCGTTCTGCGCCGAGCCATGTTCCCGCAGAAGCCGACGAAACGTCGCCGGACCGACCTTGCGAGAACGCAAAAGGCGAAGCCACGAAAACCGGTCCTCTTCCGTGGTGGGTGGGAGTGGGGGGTGATTGGAAGAAAGCTGCTCTTCGGTCATCCGTTGCTCCGCCTTGTTGCAAAACTGGTTTACAGGCGGGCGGGTTAACAGCTTGTAAATCGTGGAAAATTAGATGTGTTTTTGTTCGAACTTGTTCTATCCAGCAGAAGCATGCTTATGAAATAAAAGGAAAAATAAAAATCGGCCTTTTTGATGCAAAGGGATTTTCAACTGTTTGGGCGCTTTACGCATGGGCGCAAGGTTAACCATGCGCCCGTGTAACTTGGTCTTTTGCGACTTAGGTTGCCGACCCCCCAACTGTCAGTCCATCCATCAGAACGGTGGGTTGTCCGACGCCCACCGGCACCCATTGCCCGTCCTTGCCGCAGGTGCCCATACCGGGATCCAGCGCCATGTCGTTGCCAAGCCCCCGGATCCGTTTCAAAGCGGATGGCCCATCGCCAATCAGCGTCGCGCCTTTGACCGGGGCGCCGATTTTTCCGTTTTCAACGCGATAGGCTTCGGTGCAGGAGAAGACGAACTTGCCATTGGTGATGTCCACCTGACCGCCGCCGAATCCCACGGCCCAGATGCCGTCTTTGATATCTGCGACCAAGGCCGCTGGGTCGGACTCGCCACCCAGCATGATTGTATTGGTCATGCGCGGCATCGGCTTGTGCGCATAGCTTTGCCGCCGCCCGTTGCCTGTGGGCGCAACGCCCATCAGACGCGCGTTCTGACGGTCTTGCATATATCCGGTGAGGATGCCGTCTTCTATCAGCACCGTACGTGAGCTGGGCGTGCCCTCATCGTCTACAGTGATCGAGCCGCGCCGGTCAGCGATCGTGCCATCATCGACCACGGTTACGCCTTTTGAAGCGACCTGTTGCCCCATCAGACCGGCGAAGGCAGAACTTCCTTTGCGGTTGAAATCCCCTTCCAACCCGTGGCCGATGGCCTCGTGGAGCAAAATCCCGGGCCAGCCGGGGCCAAGCGCCACCTCCATCACACCCGCGGGAGCCGGGATCGCGTCCAGATTGACCAGCGCAATGCGCAAGGCTTCGCGGGCCTTGGCCTGCCAGTCTGCCGGATCAATCAATCCGCTCAGGCTCACGCGACCGCCGCCACCCGCCGAACCGCTTTCGCGGCGTCCATTTTGTTCCACGATCACTGAAACATTCACGCGTGTCATCGGGCGAACATCGCGCACCATCACTCCATCAGGTCGCAGTATTTCGACCTCCTGAGTGGCGGCCGAGATCATTGCGCTGACCTGAACAACGCGTGAATCCAGATCGCGGGCAAATGCATCAATCTCGCGCAGGGTTTCGATCTTGACAGGAAACGCGGCAGAATCGATGGGATCTTCGTCGGTATAAAGACGTGTGTTGGTGGATCGAGGTGCTTCGGCAAGGGTTCCGCCGCCGTCCCCAACGGCCAGCCGCGCGGTCTCGGCTGCCCGTTTCAGCGCGGGAATGGAAACATCAGTAGAATGTGCATAACCAGCGACTTCCCCTTGAACCGCGCGCAGGCCAAATCCTTCGGAAGCGTCGTAAGATGCGGTGCGCAGCCGACCGTCATCAAACACCAGTGACTCGGATTTTCGACGTTCGACAAACAGTTCTCCGTCCTCGGCCCCAGCGGTCGCCGATTGCAATACAGACAGCGCTTCGTCATGCGCAAGAGCGCTTTCAAAGGGGCGAAATGGGGCGTCGGACATGAGTTGTGACCTTTCGGGTTTGATCCAGATCAAAAATAGCGTCTGTTTGACGCAAGCATTTTGCTTTATCTACCCGACGGAATATGGTTTTTAACGCGGCCAAAGACAACGGGAGAGGTGCGACCGATTCACACCTTTTCGCCAGGGACGCAAAGATCAAACGATCAGGACAGAAAATGAAGAATGCTTTGATGCTTTCAGGGTTTATGACAGCCCTCTCCAGCCTTCCCGCCATGGCTCAGGAGCTAGAGATTATTGGCAAGCCGGTCGACGGCGGTATGGGCTTCCAGCCTGCGGCCACAAGCTTGGCCGATGGAATTCAGCGGCTGGACACAATGATTCTGGTGATCATCACCGTGATCTGTCTGTTTGTTGCGGCCCTGCTGCTTTACTGCATCGTGCGTTACAACCAGCGCGCAAACCCGACACCGGCTCGGTTCTCGCACTATACCCCGGTCGAGATTGCCTGGACCCTCGGTCCGATCCTGATTCTGGTCTTCATTGGTGCGTTCTCGTTGCCGGTTCTGTTCAAGCAACAGGAAATTCCAGAAGGTGACATCACCATCAAAGTCGTCGGCAACCAGTGGTACTGGACTTACGAATATGTTGATCACGATTTTGCCTTCGACAGCTATCTTCTGGGCCACCCGGCAACTCTGGATGAAGGTGCGCGCCCAGCAGATGCGGACGTGACCCCGTTTGTTCTGGATGACGCCATGCGTGCCAAGCTGGCCGATGCCGGGTACAGCGATGACGAATGGCTGTTGGCCACCGACACCGCGGTTGTCGTACCTGTCGGCAAGGTCATCGTGATGCAGGTTACCGCCTCTGACGTGATCCATTCCTGGACCATTCCGTCCTTTGGCGTGAAGCAGGACGGTGTACCCGGACGTCTGGCCGAACTGTGGTTCGAAGCCGAGAAAGAGGGCGTCTACTTCGGTCAGTGTTCTGAACTTTGCGGCAAAGACCACGCCTATATGCCGATCACTGTCAAAGTGGTCAGCCAGGAAGCCTACGACGAATGGCTGCAGGGCGCGATCGATGAATATGCGGGTCTGCCGCAAAACTATCAGGTTGCCTCGAACTAATCGAAGCGACATGGGCGGGGTAGACCCAGCCTAAGACATGACGCAGGCTGCGCGCGTGATCGCGCAGCTTTCGCCCAAAGGGACCGGAAATGACCGACGCAAGTATCAATGCCAGCACTGCGACCGCTCAGGCGGACGAGGCCAGCTTTGGCGATTACTTCGCCCTGCTGAAGCCTCGCGTGATGTCTCTGGTTGTTTTCACGGCGCTGGTGGGTTTGCTGGCGGCACCTGTTTCCGTGCATCCGTTTGTGGGTTTTTGCGCCATTCTGTTCATTGCCATTGGAGGCGGTGCCTCTGGCGCTTTAAACATGTGGTGGGACGCGGATATCGACCGCGTGATGAAACGCACCAAGGGTCGTCCGATCCCTTCCGGCAAAGTGGAAGAGGGTGAGGCGCTGGCGCTTGGGCTGGCGCTTTCGGGCCTTTCGGTGATCATGCTGGGTCTCGCAACCAACTGGTTTGCAGGCGCGTTTTTGGGCTTCACCATTTTCTTCTACGTTGTCGTTTACACGATGTGGCTGAAGCGTTCGACGCCGCAGAACATCGTGATCGGTGGCGCCGCAGGCGCTTTCCCGCCCGTCATTGGTTGGGTTGCGGCAACCGGATCGATGTCAGTTGAACCTTGGCTGATGTTCGCCCTGACCTTCATGTGGACGCCGCCGCATTTCTGGGCGCTGGCTCTGTTCATGCGCTCAGATTACGACGATGCGGGTGTCCCGATGCTGACCGTGACGCATGGTCGCCGTGCGACGCGGGTACATATTCTGGTTTACACGGCTCTGCTGGCCATTTTGGCATTGGGAACCGCATTCTCTGGTATCGGTGGCCCAGTTTACCTGACCGTTGCTTTGGTGTTGAACGCGCTGTTCCTACACGGAGCATGGCGGATTTCACGCCGGACCGAGGAGGACTCGGAAGCCGACAATTTCAAGGTCGAGCGCAGCTTTTTCAAGCTTTCGCTGCTCTACCTCTTCCTGCATTTCGGCGCCATTCTGGTTGAGGCGTTGCTGAAACCCTATGGGTTGGGAGGCTGGTCATGAGCCTTCGAAAGAACCACGAGCTGCACCAACGGCGATTCAGCCGCAATCTGGGGGTTGGCCTGACACTGGCCGCCTTTATCGTGATCATTTTTGGGCTGACGGTCGTAAAGGTGTCGGGCACGGATTTCGGTATGGCAACACAGGAGGTTCAGAACTGATGGCATTGACTGGTCCCCAGAAAACGGTTGTTCAGACTGTGGGTGTGGTTGTTCTGATGGGCAGCTTGGCCTGGGCGGCTGTGCCATTTTATGATTGGTTCTGTCGGGTGACGGGGTTTGGCGGCACCACGGGTGTAGCCGAAGCAGCGCCCGAAGACATTCTGGACCGCACCATCACCGTTCGGTTCGACGCCTCCAAGGCCAAAGGCATGGCGTGGGAGTTCAAGCCGATTGAACGCGAGATGGAAGTGCGCATCGGCGAGACCGGGCTGGCTTTCTATGAAGCTTATAACCCAACCGATCGGCCCATCGCGGGGCAGGCCTCGTACAACGTTGCTCCCTATTCGGCGGGTGGGTATTTCCAGAAAATCGCCTGCTTCTGCTTTGAAGAGCAGGTGCTGCAACCCGGCGAACGGGTTGAAATGCCAGTAACTTTCTTCGTCGACCCGGAACTGGTCGAGGATCTTGAAGCAAAGTATGTTCATACGATCACTCTGTCGTATACATTCTATGAAATTGACCTGCCCGAGGGCTATGCCGCCCTTGAAACGCAGGCAGACACAAACACGAACTAACGCCTGTAGGTGAGGGACGCTGATGGCACACGCTAAAAACCACGATTATCACATTCTGGCCCCGTCGATCTGGCCTCTGATCGGAGCCGTCGGTGGCTTTGTGATGCTGCTCGGAGCCGTCCTTTGGATGCATGGCATTACGCCGTGGATGTTCTGGGCTGGTTTGGTCGCGGTGCTGTACACCATGTTCGCGTGGTGGTCTGAAGTGGTTGTTGAAAGCCGTCAGGGCGATCACACACCTGTCGTCCGCATCGGCCTGCGCTATGGTTTCATCCTGTTTGTGATGTCCGAGGTGATGTTCTTCTTCGCCTGGTTCTGGTCGTTCTTCAAGCATCGCATGTACCCGATGTATGACTATGCGGGCACCGAATACATTCAGCCAGACATCCACGCGGTTGACCCTTTCCACCTGCCGCTGATCAACACTCTGGTCCTGCTGCTGTCGGGCTGCGCGATCACATGGGCCCACCATGCGCTGGTGCATGACAATGACCGCAAGGCGCTTATAAACGGTCTGGCCATCGGTATCGTTCTGGGCGTGCTGTTCACCTTCCTGCAGGGTTATGAATATTACGAGCTGCTGGCCCATGAAGGCTGGGAGTTCGGTGGTGATCAGTTCTATTCGAACTTCTTCATGGCAACCGGTTTCCACGGCGCGCACGTGATCATCGGCACCATCTTCCTGACTGTCTGTCTGATACGGGCGCTTAAGGGCGACTTTACACCCGAGAAGCACGTCGGGTTTGAAGCCGCGGCCTGGTACTGGCACTTCGTTGACGTAGTCTGGCTGTTCCTGTTCTTTGCCGTCTACATCTGGGGCCAAGCTCCGCTGATGTAAAACCGGTCAAATGAGCCGATTGCGAAAGCCGCCCCTGGGGGCGGCTTTTTGCTTTTCCCGGTGCAAGATTGCACCCAATACAATTGTGTGGTTGCGTTTTCGACCGCTCCGCCCTTAACAAGACGCCGGTTCCTGCAACGAGGTTTGATCCTGCCATGCGCCGCATTCTGTTTCTGCTGATCTTCGGCCTTGCCGGTTTGGGTGTGCTGCTGTCGCTGGGCATTTGGCAGGTGCAGCGTCTGTCATGGAAACAAGAGGTGTTGGCCGAGATTGAAAGCCGTATCTCGGCGGATCCTGTGGACTTACCAGCGCAGGTGTCAGAAGACGCTGACAAATACCTGCCAGTCACCATTTCGGGCGATATGGAGCCCGGGGAAATCCACGTTCTGGTTTCCGTAAAGCAGGTTGGCGCAGGGTACCGCATCATTCAGTCTTTCACCGCCGGGGACCGCACAATATTGGTGGATCGGGGCTTTGTTCCAACAACTGCCAAAGACGCAAAGCGATTGACTGGCCCGATGAAGATCACCGGTAATTTGCACTGGCCGGACGAGATCGACAGCTATACGCCCGAAGCCGATATTGACGCCAATATCTGGTTTGCTCGCGACGTGCCGAACTTGGCCGCAGCTTTGGGTGCCGAACCTGTGCTTCTGATCGCCCGGTCGGAAACGGACCCAAACATTACGCCTTTGCCGGTAGATACGGCGGGCATTCCCAACGATCACCTACAATATGCAATCACCTGGTTTGGTCTGGCTCTGGTCTGGGCCGCAATGACCGGGTACTTCCTATGGCGCAGCCGTGCCAATTCTGAGAGTGACACGATATGAAATACATCTCGACCCGTGGGCAGGCGCCCGAACTGACTTTTGAAGAGGCGATGCTGACGGGTTTGGCCCGCGACGGTGGCTTGTACTTGCCCGCCGAGATCCCGGTGATGTCGCAAGACGAGATCGCGGCGCTGGCGGGCTTGCCCTATGAAGAGATCGCTTTTCGCGTGATGTGGCCCTATGTCAGCGGCTCCTTTACCGAGGAAGAGTTCAAGGCGATCATCGCCCGCGCTTATGAGGGTTTCGGCCACGACGCCCGCGCGCCTCTGAAGCAACTCAACGAAAACCATTTTCTGCTAGAGCTGTTCCACGGCCCGACACTGGCCTTCAAGGATTTTGCCATGCAGTTGATTGGCCAACTTTTCCAGGTGGCTCTGAAACGCCGTGGCGACCGTGTAACCATCGTGGGTGCGACCAGCGGTGATACGGGTTCTGCCGCTATCGAAGCTTTCCGGGGGCTGGATGCGGTAGACGTGTTTATCCTGTTTCCGCATGGCCGTGTATCCGAGGTGCAGCGCCGTCAGATGACAACGCCTGCGGACAGCAATGTTCACGCTCTGGCCGTCGACGGAGACTTCGACGATTGCCAGGCCGCGCTGAAGGATATGTTCAACGATTTTGATTTCCGCGATGGGGTGAAACTGGCGGGTGTGAACTCGATCAACTTTGCCCGCGTTCTGGCGCAGATTGTCTATTATTTCTCTGCCGCCGTCAGTCTCGGCGCGCCGCATCGCAAGGTCAGCTTCACCGTGCCGACCGGGAACTTTGGAGATATTTTCGCGGGTTATCTGGCCAAACGTATGGGCCTGCCCATCGACCGTTTGGTGGTGGCAACCAACCAGAATGACATTCTGCATCGTTGTCTGTCGGGCGAGGGATATTTCAAGGGCGAAACCATCCCCTCGATCAGCCCGTCGATGGATATTCAGGTCAGCTCGAACTTTGAGCGGGCTCTGTATTACGCCTATGGCGAGGACGGTAGCGCTGTGGCGCAGCTGATGGATGAGCTCAAGAATGGTGGCTTCAACGTCAGCCAGGGCGCGATGGAGGCACTGCGCGAGAGTTTCGATTCGGGTCGCATGTCCGAAGACGAGACGCTGGAAACGATCAAGCATACGCTGGCGCATAGTGCGGAGCTGGTTTGCCCCCACACCGCTATTGGGGTCAAGGTTGGGGAAGACCACCGCGCCGCCGATACACCTATGATCACTTTGGCAACGGCGCATCCCGCCAAGTTCCCGGCGGCGGTCGAGAAGGCAAGCGGCGAACATCCGCCTCTTCCATCCCGCATGTCTGATCTGTATGAACGTTCGGAACGGGTGACCCGCATTGCAAACGAACTGGGTACCCTTGAGGATCATATCAGAAGGCATATCGCTGAGTGACAGTCAGACAAGACCAACTGAAGAACGGCTTTCGTATCGTCAGTGAACATATGCCGGGGCTGCAATCAGCGGCCATCGGCATCTGGGTGACCGCCGGTGGGCGGCATGAGCGGATCGAACAAAACGGCATCGCGCATTTCCTTGAACATATGGCGTTCAAGGGAACCGAGCGTCGTTCTGCGCTGCAAATCGCTGAAGCGATCGAGGATGTGGGCGGCTATATCAACGCCTATACTTCGCGCGAGGTGACGGCTTACTACGCGCGTGTCCTTAAAGACGACGTGGCGCTTGCGATGGATGTGATCGGCGATATCGTTCTGAACCCGGTTTTCGACCCGCGCGAGATCGAGGTCGAGCGTGGGGTGATCCTGCAAGAAATCGGTCAGGCCTATGACACGCCGGACGACGTGATCTTTGACTGGCTGCAAGAGCAGAGCTATCACGACCAGCCATTGGGTCGGACGATTCTAGGTCCGTCCGAGCGGGTCAGCGCCTTCTCTCGCGAGGATTTGTCTGGCTTTGTGGCCGAGCATTATGGCCCGGAGCAGATGATCCTGTCGGCTGCCGGTGCCGTGGATCACGATGCGCTGATGAAAATGGCCGAAGAGATGTTTGGCCATCTGCAACCGCGCAAGGGCCTGATCCCGGACGCTGCACGGTTCACCGGGGGTGAGGCACGGCAAGAGAAAGAGTTGGAGCAGGCGCACTTTGCGCTGGCGCTGGAAAGCCCCGGTTACCGCGAAGATGCGATTTATACGGCGCAAATTTATTCGACCGCTTTGGGTGGCGGAATGTCGTCGCGTCTGTTCCAGGAAGTGCGGGAAAAACGCGGTCTGTGTTATACGATCTTTGCCCAGACCGGCGCTTATGCCGACACCGGGACAACCACGATCTATGCGGGAACCTCGGCTGATCAGGTCGGCGCATTGGCGACGATCACCATCGACGAAATGAAACGGGCGGCCGAAGACATGAGTGCAGAAGAGGTTGCCCGCGCCCGTGCTCAGATGAAGGCCGGGATGCTGATGGGATTGGAAAGCCCATCAAACCGGGCTGAACGTTTGGCGCGGCTGGTGCAGATCTGGGGCAGGGTGCCTTCGCTTGAGGATACCGTTGCCAAGATCGATGCGGTCGGCACCGAAGATGTGAAAGCATTTGCAGAAACCATGGCTGTACAGGCTCCGGCAGCTCTGGCGCTTTATGGGCCTGTGGCTGGCGCACCGAGCTTGACCGAACTGCAGGAGAGGCGGGCGGCGTGATGCTGTTGGGCAGACGCAAGCTGAAACTCGAAACCGCGCGGCTCAGCATGCGCCCGCCTGTACATTCCGATTTCAATACCTGGTGCGCGTTGCGGCGGGCTTCAAAGGATTACCTGAAACCGTGGGAGCCGGTCTGGGCAGCGGATCACCTGAGCCGCAAGTCTTTTACCAATCGGGTCTACTGGGCGCAGCGCTCGGTCGCCAGTGGGACTGCGATACCTCTGTTCCTTTTTCGTCGCGAAGACGACGCGCTGGTTGGGGCCATCACGCTGGACAACATTCGGCGTGGTCCCGCGCAGGCCGGAACCTTAGGATACTGGACCGGTCAAGCTTTTGCCCGCCAAGGTTACATGCGCGAGGCAATTGGTGCCATGGTCCATCACGCCTTTACTCGACTGGACCTGAGCCGGATCGAAGCCGCTTGTTTGCCTGAAAACCGGGCATCGCGCGGGTTGCTGGAACGCTCTGGCTTCAAATACGAAGGTGTGGCGCAGTCCTATCTGCAGATCAACGGACGATGGCGAACGCATGTTTTGTATGCAAGCCTGCGGTCCGACAGGCGCGGAAAGACCGACGCGGGTTAGGGGGCTCCGCCCCCGTCGCGGCAAGCCGCGCCTCCCCCGAGGTATTTGGCGCCAGATGAACAAGGGGCATGACTTGGGCGTGTTCTGCGCTACAGTTAAGTTATGCGCTGGTTGGTTGCGGCATTGATGGTGATTTCTGGTGGAGCTGCGGCGCAAGAGCGGCGGCCAAGCCATTGCATCGCCATTGCTGATGCCGCGCCGGGGATTGAGTACCTTCACAAAGCTGCGTGGCAAGATCCGGTGCCGGAATTTTCTGTGCGGATCAGCTATATCGCGCACGCGTCGTTTCTGATCCAGACGCGGGGCGGGTTGAATGCAGTCACCGATTTCACCGGTTTTATCGGCAGTGCGGATTTGATTCCTGATGTTGTGACGATGAACCATGCCCACAGCACGCATTGGACGGCCCATCCCGATCCGGCGATCCCACATGTTCTGCCGGGATGGGGTGAGTTTGGTCAGGGCATTGAGCATCATCTTGATCTGGGTGAGATGCTGGTGCGGAATGTTTCGACCGATATTCGTTCGGCTTATGGCGGTGTCGAAGAACGGGGCAATTCGATCTTCGTGTTCGAGGTTGAAGGGCTATGTATCGGTCATCTTGGGCATTTGCATCATGTGCCGTCAGACGAGCAGTTCGCCGCGTTGGGGCGGCTGGATGTTGTAATGGCTGCGGTAGATGGCGGGACTACGATGCCCTTGCCAGACATGATCTCGGTTCTGAAGCGACTGAAAAGTTCTGTCATCATTCCGATGCACTGGTTTTCTGGATTCTCGCTTGACCGGTTCCTTGTTGATATTCGGGATACTTTTCCGGTTGAACGCAACGGTGTTTCGGAAATCACTGTCTCGCTTCGCGATCTTCCCGACCGACCTACGGTGATTGTTCTGGAGCCGCAATATCTGATTGATTTGGAATAGGGCTTGCCGCAGCCGCGTCGCTTGGGCATTGAAAACGTATGAATTTAAACCCCGCCGATGCCCGATTTGCCGCGCTGATCCAATCGACAATACGCGACGATGTCCTGCGCCCCGTTGAAGAACGGTATTTGGAAGAACCGCGCGGGCGGTTTTCCGGCCAGATCGGGGTGTTGGCTGTTCCCGACAGCGCCGAAGAGGTTTCCGCACTGGTGCGGTTGGCTTCGGAGGAGCGGGTGCCGGTTGTACCCTATGGCGGTGGCACAGGATTGGTAGGCGGGCAGGTGATGTCAGATGGCCCACTCCCTTTGCTGGTCTCTTTGGAGCAAATGACAGCCATTCGGTCTGTTTTCCCGACCGAGAACATCCTGATCGCCGAAGCCGGGGCCATTTTGCAAGACGTTCAGACAGCGGCCGAGAATGCGGATCGGCTGTTTCCGCTGTCATTGGCGGCGCAGGGGTCGTGTCGGATCGGGGGCAACCTTTCGACCAATGCCGGGGGCGTTAATGTCTTGCGCTATGGCAACGCACGTGACCTGTGTCTGGGGCTTGAGGCGGTGTTGCCCAATGGCGAAATATGGCACGGGCTGAGCCGGTTGCGAAAGGACAACACCGGCTACGATTTGCGGGACCTTTTGATCGGGGCCGAAGGCTCGCTGGGGATCATCACGGCAGCGTCCCTTAAGCTGTTTCCAAAACCTGCTGCGCAGGGCACGGCGATGTTTCAGGTGGCTTCGCCCGAGGCGGCCATTGACCTGCTGGCGTTGGCCCGAGATCAGGTGGGCGAGACTGTCAGTACGTTTGAGCTGATCCATCGGCAAGGGTTTGATTTCCTGACGGATGTCCTTCCGGATGTTCGCCAACCTTTCAACGCACCGCCAGAGTGGAGCGTGTTGATTGAATTGGGACTTGCAAAGGGGCAATCATCGTCAGCCGCGTTGGAGGAGATTTACATCCGCGCTGAAGAGCGCGGTCTGGTTCAAGATGGGGTGATTGCGCAAAGCGAAGCGCAGCGTGCTGATCTGTGGGCGGTTCGCGAACACATTCCCGAGGCCAACCGCCTGATCGGATCTGTTTCGAGCCATGACATCTCGATACCGATTTCCAGGATTCCAGACTTTATTCGTAAAGGTGGGCAGGTGATTGCTGGCCTCGGACCGTTTCGGATCAATTGTTTCGGACACCTTGGCGATGGCAATCTGCATTACAACGTGTTCCCGCCCAAAGGGCAAAGCCGATCAGAGTTTGACACGGAAAGGGGCGCGATCAAGCAGGCTGTGCATGATCTAGTTGACGCCTTTGATGGTTCAGTCAGTGCTGAACATGGGGTGGGGCGTTTGAAAACGGGCGATCTTGAACGCTATGGCGACCCGGTTAAGCTGGGTGCCATGAGGGCCATCAAGGCAGCTTTGGACCCACAGGGGATAATGAACCCGGGCGCTGTCCTGAAAGTGTGAACACGGCCCATGGTACGGGCCGTGTCTTTAAACGGTGTTAAGACGCAGGCAGGATCACTTTGTCGATCACGTGGATCACACCGTTCTTGGTTTCGATGTCAGCCTGAACAACGTTGGCATCATTCACCATCACACCCGAGTCCAGATCGATTGTGATATCACCGCCCTGAACGGTTGCGGCAGTCATATCATCGCTCAGATCACCGGACATCACTTTGCCCGGTACGACGTGATAAGTCAGGATAGCAACAAGCTGGTCCTTGTTTTCCGGCTTGAGCAGGTCTGCGACTGTGCCTTCTGGCAAAGCCGCAAACGCGTCGTCTGTTGGGGCAAATACGGTGAATGGCCCTTCGCCTTTCAGCGTGTCAACTAGTTCGGCCGCTTGCACGGCGGCTACGAGAGTTTCAAAGCTGCCAGCGGCAACAGCGGTATCAACAATGTCTTTGCCATGGCCGTCGGCCAAAGCGGTAGTGCTGAACAGGATCGTGGCGACACCAGCGGCGGCGAATTTGCGGAACATACGAGGGTCTCCCTTGGTAAGAATGCTCGAAACAGCATCAACCGAGGTACGCGGCATCCTCACAGCAAGATCACTTGTTTTGCGCCGAATTGTGGGTTGAAGGAACCAAAAGCCGCGCTAAGCCAGCGTGGCTTTCATAGTCCAATCACGCTTTTGTGAAGAATTCTGTGTCAGAGCCCCTCAAATTCGCACAGTACGTGCACGTCCATTCCCATCTCTTCCAGAACTTTACGACCTCCGAGATCGGGCAAGTCGATGATGAACGCGCATGAGACGATCTCGCCTCCAAGCCGTTCGATCAGCTTGATGCCCGCCGCCGCTGTGCCGCCTGTGGCCAGCAGATCATCGACAACCAGAATCTTTTCGCCGGGTTGGATGGCGTCGTCGTGGATCTCAACAATCGCTTCACCATACTCCAATTTGTAGTCCTGGCTGATTGTGGTGCCGGGCAGCTTACCTTTTTTGCGGATCGGCACAAAGCCAACGCTTAGCTGATGCGCAATCGCACCGCCCAGAATAAAGCCCCGCGCTTCCAGCCCCACCACCTTGTCTATCCGCTCACCGGCATAGGGGTGCAGCATCTGGTCAATCGCCATCCGAAACCCACGGGGGTCGGCAAACAAGGTTGTCACATCGCGAAACATGATCCCTTCGTGGGGAAAATCGACAATAGTTCGGATGTAATCTTTGACAGATTTGTTTCTGGACATGGGCCAACCCTTTTAGCGTCAAAACACACCAAGGTGTTTGGCCCATCAAACAGCCCCGCGCAAGGTTCTAATCCGGCACAACTTTCATGAGCGAGGGGTCATGATGGCCCGAGGCAAGCTTTTGTAGCGATAGAGCGCAGCGGGTAACCAGGACAGGTGCGGTTTGCGCCAATTGCGTTGATCTCGCAATAGAAATGCCTGAGCAGTATGAAGGTTCATTGCCATATTCCTTTTATTGTTGTTAAGTGCCCGATAACGACAATCACTATGCTATGTATATACAATGCATCGCCGAAAATTGCAAGGTCTGCTGGGGGGCAACGCGCGTGGCAAAGAAAGACGGCAAGGGATCAAACAAGAAAAACAGTCAGTTGGTCCTGCGTCTGGATAAAGACGAACGGGACGCTTTTGTCGAACTGTGTAAAGAGCTGGATACCTCAGCCGCGCGAGAAATTCGCCGGTTTATCCGTGGCTTTATGAAAGAACACGCAGAGGATTAGAATGACCTCAGGCCGGGCGGCGCAGAACTGCCGTGGCGACTCCCATCCCTACCAAGGTCAGCCCGCCAAACCGTGTCATTGCTGTTATGACGCTCGCGCGGCCAATCAGGCGCCGCAGCCGATCGGCCAACAGCGCGTAAGCTAACGCGTTCAGCCAGGCCAGCCCCACGAATGTCACGATCAGGATGGCGAATTGCGGACCCAGCGGTTCGGCCGGGCGCAGAAACTGCGGAACAAAAGCGATGAAGAAGGCAATGGATTTTGGGTTTAGCGCGGTCACGGCCGTAGCGTGCCCAAACACATTGCGCGCAGTCACGTCGCGCGCGGTATCAATTGTGCCTAACCCTCCGGCAGGTGCACTGCGCAACAGTTTGATCCCGAGCCACACCAGATAAGCGGCCCCAACCCATTTGAGTACCGAAAACAAGGTTGCTGAGGCCAGCACCAATGCGCCCAACCCCAGCAATGAGGCTGTCATGGCCACCAGATCACCCACAGCGACCCCGGTCGCCGAAGCAACCGCGACGCTGCGCCCCTTGGACAGGGCATAGCTAAGCACCAGCAAAACGGTCGGGCCGGGGATAAGCAGTAAAGCGGTGGAGGCGGCAACAAAGGCCAGCCAAAGATCAAATTGCATCGCAGAAGTCCTGATTTGACGGTCTGAGATTGAGAGAATCAGCTTCAGGAATCAAGTCGCATATGCACGACGTATCAGCAGCATGCCTTTCGCGCTTGGCTGTGAAACACAAAAATACTCAAATGCTTACTCGGGTTTTATTAGTTTCGCGACAAAACATTCAATTTGTGTTATGGTTGCGCCGCATTTTTTTGTTTCGATTTTAAAATAGGAGGTTCGTCATGAAACTTATCGTTTCCGTTTTTCTGTTGGGCATATTGCTGATCCCGACTGTCGCCTCTGCGTGCCCGGACGGCTACTTTAATTGCGGCGGAGACCTGTGCTGCCCCAATCCTCAGAACTAGTTCAGAGGATATGACATGCCTAAATTCAATTTGCGGTACGCCGCCGTCGTCGTTGTTGGTTTAGCTGCGTTTGGTGCTGGTAAAGCACTCCTGTTCAACGCCAACGAATCGGATTTGCGGTATCAGAAGTTCAGCGTATCCGAAGGTCAGTTGAACGGTCCGGTGCTGGGTGGTGCCTTTGCGTATAACCACATTTCGGAAGAATTCGAACCACAGATGATTTGTGAACTTGTTGTCGGTGGCAACCAAGTTGGGCCGCATCCGGTTTCGATCCACAGTTCAAGTCTGATTGCCCTAGGTTGGAACGGTGCATGGGATTCCATCACGGAATATGTCGGCGACAAGATTGGTGAAGCCATGCAGATCTCTGGTGCTGACGCCAAATGGCAATTCCAGAAACAATTCTGGAAGGCAAAGAACGGTACATCATTCGATGAGTCCTGCCGTTCAAAGGTCGAGGAATTAGCCAGGGATCCGAACTTTTCGGTATTCTTGGTCGAAACACTGTTCTTCGATCAGGAGGCCCTTGACGACATGGAAATGGTGCAATTGTCGCAAACGTCGATAATCTTCAGCGGATGCGAACCAGAATGCCAAGCGCCGGTGCCGGTCAAATCAGTACTCAATCCCGGTTGGTTGACGCGGTCCAAGGACGAATGGGGTATCGTGCGTATCCATTAGTCGCAAGCATTCCCTTGATTGCCTCAAACTGGGACTAAACGACCGCCCTGTGATTTCATCTAGCTTGGCTACCAACGCCAGTTGGCGCTGATCCGGCTTGGATAGTATCGCTATTCCGTTGCCTGATCGCTGCCATGCAGGCCAGACGCGTGCTTGATCCCAGTTGGCGAGTAGGCCATTGACCATTTCGAGGCTCAATCCAGTTGTCCGAGGACAGAATGCATCCCTGTCCAGTAAGCAATCCCATTCTTTTGACGCCGGGCGTATTCGTTCCCGGCTAATTGATGCGTTCTGCGGAGGAAGCTTCCGATTCAACGCCAGCTAGGTTCGCCTTAAAGCCAAGATTAAGTCTCCTCCATCTTCCTTGAATTGCAAACGCCCTCTACCAGTCTATGGTGCGAACAAGTCTAAATGAGGCTGTGATGGAACATAGCGAATACGCATCTCCAGGTAAGGTTCCCAGGACGGGTCTGATGACCAGCCGATGGAAAATCGCGGGCATTGTATTCATTGTTCTGATCGCAACGCTCTACGCCGCTGTGGTCGGGTACATGTATCTGAACCAGCGCGCGCTGCTGTTCAAACCTTCGGGAATACTTCCCGAGCCTGCCTCTGTCGGATTGGTCGATATCGATGTCATGACGAAGTCCATGGAGGATGGGACAGAACTGACCGTCTGGGCGGCGCCCGCGGCCACTCAAGGTGCACCGACCGTTTTGTTCCTTCACGGCCAAAGCGGTAATTTGGGTGACCGCGCGGACAGGTTGCGTGAGATACTGAACAGCGGGTATGGGCTGCTGGCACCCAGTTATCGCGGATACCCCGGCAGCACAGGCACACCTTCCCAAGCGACCTTGGTTTCGGACGGATTGGAGCTGTTTGACCAACTTTACGACGCCGGAGAGGCGGTTGTTTTGCACGGCCAAAGCCTCGGTACGGCGGTCGCGGCGCAAGTGGCGGCACAACGACCCGAAGCCACGATGTTGGTGCTGGAAGCGCCCTTCACTGCAACCGTAGATGTGGCGGCGGAACGCTATCCGTGGCTGCCGGTATCGGCCCTGATGCACGACCAGTTTGCCACCCGCGACATCATCGGGACAATCGAGGTGCCGACGTTGATCTTCCACGGCACAGGTGATCAAACCGTTCCAGTGCATCACGGCGCGCGCCTTGCCAAGATGGGCGGCGAGAGGGTCGAGTTTTTCTTGATTCCCGGCGGAACCCACAACGAGTTGTGGTCATACGGCCTGTGGCAGACCGTTCAAGACCGCCTGCCACAGTACTGATTTCAGAGAATTCGCCCGGCGACCGCGTCCAGCTTGGCCAAAAGCGCCGGGTCGCGTTTTTCAGGGGCAGTCAGGATTGCGTATTCCAAGGCACTATCACAGCCATGCGGGCAAGGTTCACGTTCAGCCCCCAGCAACGCGGGCAGACCCTTGACCAGAGCGCGACCCTTGTCGGCATTGCCTGTCAGAGTGGCAATGATGGTCGCAACGTCCACCTCTCCGTGGTCGGGATGCCAGCTGTCATAATCCGTGACCATCGCGATCGAGGCATAGCAAAGCTCGGCCTCGCGGGCGAGTTTGGCTTCGGGCATATTGGTCATGCCGATCACGTCGCAGCCCCATTGCTCACGATACATTTTCGATTCAGCAAGGCTCGAGAACTGCGGTCCTTCCATCGCCAAATAAGTGCCGCCGCGATGGATGGTGATGCCAGCGGCCTTGCCGGCGGTTTCGCAGGCATCCGACAGGCGCGGGCAGGTGGGATGGGCCACGCTTACATGGGCGACGCACCCCGAGCCGAAAAAGCTTTTCTCACGTGCAAAAGTCCGGTCGATGAACTGATCGACAATCACGAAGTCGCCGGGTGCCATGTGCTCGCGGAACGATCCGCAGGCTGAAACCGAGATCACGTCCGTCACGCCCAGCCGCTTCAACGCGTCGATATTGGCGCGATAGGGCACATCGGTCGGCGAATGCACGTGGCCGCGGCCATGACGCGGCAGAAAAGCCATTTCGACACCGCCCAGCGATCCGGTCAGGATTTGGTCTGACGGCGTTCCCCATGGGGTCTCAACCGCGACCCATTCGGCGTTTTCCAGCCCATCAATTTCATAGATGCCTGATCCGCCAATGACGGCAATCTTGGTTTGGGTCACTGTCCTGCTCCACGTCTTGCAATGCTATTGGATTTGTGCGGGCTTGCGCACAGTTTGACAAGAGGCCTAGTCCTGTTTTGGCAACAGGTTACGTTGTTGAGACTGCGCGGTGAAGTCAGCCCAAGCTGCGTCGAACATGTCCAGTGGCCACGTCAGATTCTGCGATTGTCCGTGCCTGTCGCGGAAAACAAAGCGATACGCATCCCCGGTTTGCATAGCATCCAGCAGGTCTTGTGCGCGTTGGTCTGCAAAGGTACAGCCAAGCCCCGTCAGGCATCCCGGACGCCGCGTGCGCCATATCGTTTCGTTATCTTTGTCGATGCGAAACCCTGACGGGTTGAAAAAGGTGCCGGGCTCCATCCCGAACTCAACTTTGAATCCTTCGGGTTCAGGCGTGATGAACACGAACTGTGCCGCAAACTTCGGCCGAAATGAGAAAACTTCTGCCCGCCGGATGTAGCACCGCTGTTTCAACGCACCATTTTCTTCGCGCTCGTCGCAGATTGAATTCCAGATCCCGAAAATCTCATGATTTGTCACGCGCCAGTTTCCGGCCGTGTCGTTGCCTTGCAAGTCCTGCGCAAGGGCGGGAAGGGCAGAGAAGAAAAAGAGTATGATCCAGCGCATGATCTCAGATTTGGTTGCTGGACCACAGTCCCGCAAATCACGTTGCTGCGAGGGTGAGGTATGCGTCAAGCACATGGCTGCATCCCACTTGGTGCAGTAGCTTAAAGCCCTCGTGTCCGCTACAACGTCGCCTTCGCGCGAACATAAAACCCTATAGGACTGACCAATGCCCCGAGCCTTGCTGGCAAGTTTTGCCAACCGCGTCGCCATGCCCGATCTGCGCTGGGTGCCTGACGAGCGGCTGACCTTCTCTCGCCTGCGGATCGAACTCTTGTCCGGCCTGACCGTGGCCCTTGCGCTGGTGCCCGAGGCTGTGGCTTTTGCTTTTGTGGCGGGCGTGCACCCTCTGGTTGGTCTGTATGCGGCGTTCCTGGTGGGCCTGATCACGGCACTGATCGGCGGGCGGCCCGGTATGATCTCGGGCGCGACCGGCGCACTGGCGGTTGTCATGGTCGCGCTGGTGGCCGAGCACGGGGTCGAATATCTGTTTGCGACCGTAGTTCTTATGGGGATTCTCCAAGTCATTGCCGGGGCAATGCATTGGGGGCGTTTTATCCGTTTGGTGCCGCATCCGGTGATGCTGGGCTTTGTGAACGGCCTGGCCATCGTGATCTTTTTGGCTCAGATGGGTCAATTCAAAGTGCCGGGCACTATGGAAAACACCGGACATGGTATGAGCGGTGGTGAATGGCTGTCGGGGATGCAGCTATATACCATGCTGGGTCTTGTGGCGCTGACCATGGCGGTGATCTGGGTGATGCCGCGCATCACGCGCATCATTCCCGCGCCTCTGGCCGGTATTCTGGTGGTCGCGGCACTTGTGATTGGTTTGGGTCTGGATGTACCGCGCGTTGGCGATCTGGCCTCGATTGAGGGCGGTCTGCCTGCGTTCCACATCCCGATGGTGCCTTTGAACTGGGAAACGTTTGAGATCATCCTGCCCTATGCCGTCATTCTCGCGGCCATTGGCCTGATTGAGTCCCTGCTGACCTTGAACCTGGTGGGCGAGATCACGGGCAAGCGCGGCGGGGCCTCGCAAGAATGTATCGCTCAGGGCGCGTCCAATATCGTGACAGGATTCTTCGGTGGCATGGGCGGTTGCGCAATGATCGGTCAGTCGATGATCAATGTGAAATCCGGTGGACGCACCCGTATTGCAGGTATTGCAGCTGCGGTTTTCCTGTTGATCTTCATCCTGTTCGCATCGCCCCTGATCGAGCAAATCCCACTTGCCGCGCTGGTCGGTGTGATGTTCATGGTGGTGATCGGCACCTTTGCGTGGAACTCGTTCAAGATCATGCGCAAGGTGCCGCTGATGGACGCCTTCGTGATTGTTCTGGTGACAGTAGTGACGGTGATGGAGGACCTTGCAGTTGCCGTTGTGGTCGGTGTCATCGTTTCGGCCCTCGCCTATGCCTGGAATAACGCCAAACGTATTCACGCCGTTACCCGGGACTCGGAAACTGAAAAAGGCGCGAAAGTCTATGAAATCCAGGGGCCGCTGTTCTTTGGATCTTCTGATGGTTTCATCGAACTGTTCGACGTCCCGAACGACCCGGAAACCGTGATTGTTGATTTCGCCGAAAGCCGTGTTGTGGATCAGTCAGCCCTGCAGGCCATCGAAAACATCGCTGCGAAATACGAGGCGGCAGGTAAACGGGTCATGCTGCGTCATCTGAGCCGCGATTGTCACAAGCTGCTGAACAAAGCTGGCCACCTGATGATCGACAGTGATGATGATCCGGATTACGAGCTGGCGGTCGACTACTCTGTCCGTACCGGCATTTTGGGTGGACACTAGGCCTTTTGCGAGGCTCTGCCTCGCGCTCCGAGGTATTTTGGGCCAGATGAAGCAGGGGATCCATTTTTCATCTGGCGTCAAATACCTCGGGGGAGTCGCCCGGAACGGGCGGCGGGGGCAGCGCCCCCGGATCACGTCAATCGTCTGGGCGATTGAGTGAGAACAACTCGGACACGACCGAGTAATCCCGGTACCCAAGGCGTGCCAATGGTTGAAACGACGTCACATCAAACTTGCCGTCCCGGATGTGATCGTCGTGCAGGTGCACGCCAATTACTTCGCCAAATACAACTCGATTGGCTTCACCGGGTAGAGTGACGATCTGGGTGAGCTTGCATTCCAGTGCAGCAGGAGCCCCTGCAATCCGGGAACACGGAATGGTTTCGCATTCGATGGGTGACAACCCGGCATGTTCAAACTCATCAACGTCTTTCGGCAGTCCGGCCGAACTGGCGTTCATCGCGTCCCGATGCGCATGGGCCACCACGTTGACACAGAAAACGCCGGTCGCTTCGATATTGGAGATGCTGTCCTTGCCTCCGTTCTGATCGTGCTTGGTGCCGGTTGTGGCAAACATCACTTGCGGTGGCGTGTAGGCGACGCCATTGAAAAAGGAATAAGGTGCCAGATTGTTGATCCCATTTGTATCCCGGGTTGAAATCCAGCCGATTGGACGCGGTGTGATAATGGCGTTGAACGGGTTGTGCGGCAGGCCGTGGCCGTCTTTGGGGCGATAGAACATCTGATCTCCAAGCGTTTGCCCAAGGCGTAGCGAAGTGCTAGGGCGATTTCCAGCAAGGAAAAGAGGGCAGGGTGCAGCAATTCGGGATCAGGCCGGAAGAGCCGGACGATTGGTGGGAGGTTGAGGCCCTTTATGACCTGTGCTTTGCGCCGGGTCGTGAGGCTTTGTCGTCTTATCGGTTGCGCGATGATGTGCCGCCGGTTGCGGGGCTGTCTTTGGTCGCGCGGGATGGTCAGGGTATTTTGGCCGGTGCAATCCGGTTCTGGCCCGTTCATGTCGGCAACCGCGATGCCTTACTGCTAGGGCCGGTTGCCGTACACCCTACTCATCAGGGCGAGGGGCTGGGCGGGTATCTGATCCACGCAGGTGTTGACGCAGGGCGCACGCGCGGGTGGCAGCGGGTCATGCTGGTGGGCGATGAACCCTATTACAAACGGTTCGGATTCGCGCGTTTGAGTGGGGTCGAGATGCCGCCACCTACCAACCCTGACCGGGTTTTGGGATTGGAATTGAGACCTGGCGCATGGTCCGGGGTGCAGGGTGCAGTGACCCGTTGGAGCCGCTGACCTATTGAATCCGCGCCGTGCAACGCCGATGTTGATAGACAGGAGGGCGTAGATGCAGAACGTGGTTCTTGTCGAAAACGTGGATGCCGAGGCTGAACTGGATCGTCTGGCGGATCACTACCGATCTGCCGGTGGTGCTGGCGTCAAGCTTTTGAACAAACTGGGCGGATCAGCCGAGTCTTTGCTTGAGCAATTGCCGGAACCTGTGCGGTATGGCCTGACCGGAGCGACCGAGCAAGCCTTGAGGCTAGCGATGCACGCTGCACAGGGTTCGCGGCGCGCTGTCCCTGATCAGCAGCCCTGGGTGAACACAGCCGTGACCACGGCCATGGGTGCGGCTGGCGGGATGGGTGGTGTTTCGACAGCTTTGATGGAACTGCCCGCAACAACCGCCTTGCTGCTGCGCGCCATTCAAGGGGCTGCAGCCCGCGAAGGGTTCGATCCCGCTGCGGAGAATGTGAAATTCGATTGCGTGCGGGTTTTGGCCGCTTCTGGTCCTTTGTCGCATGACGATGGGGCGGATCTTGGCTTTTTTTCGGTGCGCCTGACCCTGACAGGACCGGCTATGCAGCGCCTGATCGCTGCTGTGGCGCCGCGCTTTTCGATTGTTCTGGGGCAAAAACTGGCGGCTCAGTCGGTTCCTGTACTTGGGGCTTTGGCGGGTGGCGGGACGAATTATGTTTACACGCGTTATTATCAGCAGATCGCGCGCGTGCATTTCGGTTTGCGGCGGCTGGCAATCGATGCCGATATTCCGCATGATGATCTGGTGCGGCAACTCGCGGCCCGCATGTAGATCACACTTCAGCAGACGCACCTGGCTTGGCGAAATCCACATCATGTGGTACACTTGTGGCAGTCTTCCACAAAATGAGTGTACTCTGATCTCATGTGCGAAGGGGCTTAGTACTGGCTGAAGGGGCTATCAAGCGATGAAGCCACGGCTGCTGCGTATTGAACATCTCAAATCTGCGGAACAACCCGTTTTGCAGCAAGCCGCAGCGCTGTGTTACCGGATCAAGGGAAATCGCCCCGAGGTCTTGCTGATCACGACACGCAGGGCGCAACGTTGGATTATTCCCAAAGGCTGGCTTATGCCCGGCTTGTCACGGGCTGACACGGCACTGCAGGAAGCGTGGGAGGAAGCAGGTGTAGCAGGTCAGAGTTTTGGGGAGCAGGTGGGGCAGTTTTTGCATCACAAACACCGGCTGAATTGCCCACCTGTACCGATTATGGTGGATGTCTTCCCGGTTCTTGTGCGGTCCGTTTCGCAGGATTTCCCGGAACAGGGGATGCGAAAACGCAAGTGGTATCCGCTCAAAAAGGCGGCTTTGAAGGTTCATTCTCCGGGGCTTGCCGAACTGTTACGAGACTTTAAACCTTACACACATTAAGATCGGGCCAGAGAGGCTTGATATTGTCATTCGGGTCGGTATCTATTCGCCAATCGATTTTTTGGACTGAACATGATTCAATACGCGTTGAAATGCAGTGAAGGCCACACGTTCGACAGTTGGTTCCAATCCGCCGAAGCCTACGACAAATTGGCTGCGGCAGGGATGGTTAACTGCGCGGTTTGCGGGTGCGTGCACGTCGAAAAGGCGATCATGACACCGCGTGTCCGTCCGGCTCGAAACGCAAAGCCCAAGCTTCAAGTGCCGCCTGCTGCGGATGAAAAGATCGACGTGGCCACACCTTCGCCCGAGATTGAGAAGGTTTTGTCCGAGATGCGGCGCCATGTCGAAGAAAACTCGGACTACGTGGGCAAGGACTTTGCCAGTGAAGCCCGCAAAATTCATCTGGGTGAGGCTCCGGACCGTGCAATCTATGGCGAGGCCAAGCCAGATGAGGCAAAGTCGCTGATAGAAGACGGCGTGCCTGTGGCGCCATTGCCCTTTGTACCCAGCAGAAAGACAAACTGAAACATGCACATCGTGATTACCGGTGCCAATCGCGGAATCGGCCTGGCGTTGTCCACGCGCTATAGTGACAGGGGCGACACCGTTACAGGAACCTCTCGCGATGACAGCGCACAGCTGCGCCTTGATGTAACTGATCCCGCGCAACACGCGGCATTCGCAGAGCAATTGAGGAACCAGCCCGTTGATCTTCTGATCTGTAACGCGGGCGTATATTTGGACAAAGGTCACACGATCAACGACTACCCGGCCGACATGTGGGCGCAGAGCTTTGCAACCAACGTTACTGGGGTATTCCTGACGGTTCAGGCTTTGTTGCCCAATCTAGAAGCGTCGCGCGGAAAGGTGGCCATCCTATCATCGCAAATGGCCTCGCATACCCGCGCGCCGGGTGGCAGCTATATCTATCGCGCGTCCAAGGCGGCGGTGTTGAATTTGGGGCGCAATCTGGCGACCGACCTCAAAGACGACGGTATCGCCGTTGGAATCTATCATCCAGGTTGGGTCCAGACGGACATGGGCGGAGCCGCAGCAGAAATCGACGTGGAACAGGCCGTATCGGGCCTGATCGAGCGGTTCGATGATTTGTCACTGGCCACCACAGGGTGCTTTGAAACCTATGATGGGCAGCCACACGCTTACTGAGAGCTCAGCGCAGCTTTGGGGATTTCGTAGACTTCGCCAGGATCAATATAGATCACCAACAGATCGCCGCGCGTTTCATAGGACATTTTCGAGGTCGAGCTGCTGGATTCAGGCACACCATCTTTGAAATAGATGTTACGCACCTGCCCGCCGCCTAGGCCGACTGCAAGTGTGATGTTGCCGTCGTCGTGGCGGCGCAACTCTGCATGGCAGCTTTGCAGAGGATCACCGGCGTTTGCGGCGCAAGGTACCGTGCCCAGTGCGTTTTGACCGTCGGTTCCAGCGACACTTGCGACCTGAGCCAAGGCTGGCGACGAAATTAGGGCGACGGCAAGGGCTAGGCGAAACATGAAGAACCTCTTGATATGGTTGTTGCCCGTAGGCTGACATTGCGTCTGCACAATGTAAAGCGGCCCTGCGCCGCAGGCTGGTGCCTTTTGCGCCCTTGCTCTTGGTGTGCCCCTCGCATATGAGGCACGGAACCTACAATCCAAGGCGCGGAGACTTTTGCCCCCATGCCCTTACTCGTAATGAAATTCGGCGGCACATCTGTCGCCAATCTGGACCGTATCCGCCGTGCCGCCAAGCGCATCGGCGTCGAAGTTGCCAAGGGTTATGACGTGATCGTCATCGTCTCGGCCATGTCGGGAAAAACCAACGAGCTTGTGGGCTGGGTGAATGAGACATCGCCGCTGTTTGACGCGCGTGAATACGATGCCGTTGTGTCTTCGGGTGAAAACGTCACTGCTGGGCTCATGGCTCTGACTTTGCAGGAAATGGACATCCCTGCGCGCAGCTGGCAGGGCTGGCAGGTGCCGCTGCTGACCACCAGCGCCCACAGCCAGGCCCGGATCGAGGAAATCCCGACCGAAAACCTGAACCAGAAATTCGGCGAAGGTATGAAAGTAGCGGTTGTCGCGGGTTTCCAGGGTCTCAGCCCCGAGGGCCGTATCACCACGTTGGGTCGTGGCGGCTCGGACACCACGGCCGTGGCTTTTGCAGCAGCGTTCGGTGCCGAGCGCTGTGACATCTACACAGATGTGGATGGCGTCTATACCACCGACCCGCGCATCTGCGAAAAGGCGCGCAAGCTGGACCGCATATCGTTCGAAGAGATGCTCGAACTCGCCTCGCTGGGTGCGAAAGTGCTGCAAACCCGCTCGGTCGAGCTGGCGATGCGCTATAAGGTGAAACTGCGCGTTCTTTCAAGTTTCGAAGAACAATCCGACGAGGCCGGTACTTTGGTCTGCGACGAGGAGGATATCATGGAATCCAATGTTGTGGCCGGTGTGGCCTATTCCCGTGACGAAGCCAAGATGACCGTCGTATCGGTGGCCGACCGCCCTGGTATCGCCTCGATCATCTTTACCGCGCTCAGTGATGAAGGCGTGAACGTCGACATGATCGTTCAGAATATCTCGGACGAGGGACGCACGGACATGACGTTCTCATGTCCGACCGACCAGGTGGCCCGCGCAGAAAAAGCGCTGATGGCAATTAAGGACGCTGGCGAGTTGAACTATGCCGAGCTTGTGGCTGACAATGACGTCTGCAAGGTTTCGGTTGTGGGAATCGGTATGCGCTCGCAGTCGGGTGTTGCGGCCAAAATGTTCAAGGTGCTCTCGGATGAGGGGATCAACATCAAGGTCATTACAACCTCTGAGATCAAAATTTCCGTTCTGGTCGACAGGAAATACATGGAACTTGCTGTTCAGGCGCTGCATGATGCCTTTGAACTGGACAAGGCGGCCTGAGCTTTTCAGCCAAGGGTTTCGTCTGACACACTAAACTGGGTGGGCCATGGCGGACGGCACGGAAACAGAATCCCGCAAGCTGCTGCGGCGGTTGCGCGAAGAGATGGCGAGCGAAGCCGCCGGTCAGGAACGTCTTGACCGGATCACTCACCTGATTGCCGACAGCATCAGGGCCGAGGTGTGCTCGATCTACCTGTTCCGCGATGACGAGACACTGGAGCTTTGCGCAACCGAAGGTCTTTCACCTGAATCGGTCCACAAGACGCGGATGCGTATGGGCGAGGGCCTGGTGGGGCGCGTCGCTAAATTCAGTAAGGTGGTCAATACAGCGGATGCGCCATCCGAAAAAGGGTTCCGGTATATGCCGGAAACTGGCGAGGAACGGTATTCGTCGTTTCTTGGGGTTCCGGTACAGCGCCTTGGGGAAAAGCTGGGTGTTTTGGTGGTTCAGTCGCGTGATGCACGCGAATTTTCCGCTGACGAAGTCTATGCCTTGGAAGTGGTTGCTATGGTTTTGGCCGAAATGGCCGAACTTGGTGCTTTTGTGGGCGAGGGTGCGGCACTGTCACCGCTTCACCAGCAATCGGTTCTACTGCGTGGTGGTCCCGCGCAGGAAGGGTCCGCTGAAGGACATGTCTGGCTTCATGAGCCCCGCGTGGTTGTCACCAACCCGATCGCGGAAGACCCGCACAAGGAACGCGAGCGTCTGATCGAGGCGGTAGATGAGTTGCGCGTCGGCGTCGACAAGATGCTCGAGATTTCTCGGGACGGTGACACCGAGCAGCTTAAAGTGCTTGAAGCCTATCGCATGTTTGCCAACTCCAAAGGCTGGATGCGGCGGATGGAAGAGGACATTGCCCTTGGCCTCAGCGCCGAAGCTGCGGTCGAAAAGGAACAATCGCAGGCACGCGCGCGTATGGGGCAGGTCACGGACCCCTATCTGCGCGAACGGCTGGCGGACCTGGACGATCTCAGCAATCGCTTGCTGCGGATCCTGACCGGTCAGGGCAAGACCGACAGTGCCGATCTGCCGCCGGATCCGATTCTGATCGCGCGCAATATCGGCCCGGGTGATCTGCTGGAATATGGGCGCGCGCTGAAGGGGATTGTGCTCGAAGAGGGCTCGGTTGGCAGCCACGCCACCATCGTGGCGCGGGCGCTGGCGATCCCGCTTGTGGTGCATGTGGGTCGGATTACGACCGAAGCGTTGAACGGTGATCATATACTGGTCGATGGTGATCAGGGCGTGGTGCATTTGCGTCCCGAAGATACCGTGGTCAGCGCCTTTCGCGACAAGATCGCCATGCAGGCCAAGGCGCAGGAACGCTATGCGTCGATCCGAGAAACTCCCTGTGTCACACGGGATGGTGCACGCATCAATCTGGTGATGAATGCGGGTCTGATGGCTGATCTGCCGTCGTTGGGCACATCAGGTGCCGAGGGCGTCGGCCTGTTCCGCACCGAGCTGCAATTCCTGATCCGTAACAAGATGCCCAAGCGGTCCGAGCTTGTCACACAATATCAACGTGTTCTGGATGCGGCAGGGGACAAGCGGGTTGTGTTCCGCACCCTGGATATCGGGTCAGACAAGGTTCTGCCCTATATGAAGCATGTTGCTGAACCGAACCCTGCGCTGGGCTGGCGCGCTATTCGGGTGGGGCTGGATAAACGCGGGGTCATGCGGATGCAGTTGCAAGCGCTTCTGCGGGCTGCGAATGGACGACCGCTGACGATCATGTTTCCATTTGTCGCGCAGGCGGACGAGTTCCGCGAAGCCCGGTGGGAGGTGAACAAAACCATCGATCGCGAAAAACGGCTGGGTCATATCCTGCCTGAAACGCTTGAGGTTGGCGCGATGCTGGAAACCCCGTCGCTGGCCTTTGCCCCCCAGAAGTTCTTTGACGAGGTGGACTTTATCTCGATCGGCGGCAACGACCTAAAGCAGTTCTTCTTTGCTGCCGACCGTGAAAATGAACTGGTCCGGCGCCGTTACGACACGCTAAATGTCAGCTTCCTGAGTTTGATGGAGCGGATTGTTGAGCGCTGCGATATCTCGGACACTCCGCTCAGTTTCTGCGGTGAAGATGCCGGGCGCCCCGTCGAAGCGCTGTGCTTGGCGGCGATGGGCATTCGGACATTGTCGATGCGCCCTGCTTCGATTGGCCCGGTCAAAAGCCTGTTGCTGCGCTGTGATCTGTCAGAGGTACGTAAAATCATCGCCGATGCCCGGCATCGAGGTGAGCAAAGCGTACGCCCGGCTGTGATGGAATGGCTGCGCAATCAAGGATAACGCGCAAAACGCGCGGGTTTTCGGAAACTCTGCTTGATTTTTGCGTGGGGTCTTTCTAATACGCGGGCAATGTTAGCGATAACAGTCGCGGTATTGTGCAGTTTTGTACCATGCTGGGTTGGTATCGACACACTCAGAAGGAGCCCATGATGGTTTCACGTGTAATTCCGGTAGAACCATTCGACCTGGTTCTGTTCGGGGCAACCGGCGATCTGGCGCAACGCAAGATACTGCCGGGCCTGTGCCATCGTTTCGCGATTGGACAGATGCCCGAAGGCGCGCGGATCATCGGTACGGCACGATCAGAAATCGACAGCGATGGGTTCCGTGATCAGGTCCGCAAGTCGATGCAGCAATTTGCACCAGACTTTTCTCCTGAGACGCTGGACCAGTTTCTGGCACATGTCGAATACGTGCCCGTGGATGCTTTGGGTGAAGCCGGGTGGTCCGGTCTCAAAAAGTTGCTGCGCGACGAGGTTGTCCGGGCTTTTTATCTGTCAGTGGGTCCAAGCCTGTTCGCTGGGATCGCGCAGCGTTTGCATGAAACCGGCTTGGCCACGCCTGACAGCCGCATCGTCGTTGAAAAGCCGTTTGGTCATGATCTCGCCTCGGCCAAGGCACTTAACGAAGGTTTGCGCGCCTGTTTTGAAGAGCATCAGATTTATCGGATCGACCATTATCTGGGTAAGGAAACCGTGCAGAACCTGATGGCGCTTCGTTTTGCGAATTCGCTGTTCGAGCCGCTTTGGAATTCCACCCATATCGATCACGTACAAATCACCGTGGCCGAGACCGTGGGTGTTGAAGGGCGCGGGGCCTATTACGATCAATCCGGTGCAATGCGGGACATGATCCAGAACCATCTGGTTCAATTGCTTTGTCTGACGGCGATGGAGCCGCCTTCGAAATATGCGCCCAACGCCGTACGTGATGAAAAGGTCAAGGTGATCGAAGCGCTGGAACCGATCGAACCCAAGGATATCGCGCGCGGCCAATACCGGGCGGACAAGGGTGAGGGCGGATATGTCGATCATGTCGGCAACCCCGCCAGCCGAACCGAAAGCTTCATTGCCCTCAAGGTTCATATCGGTAACTGGCGTTGGGCGGGTGTGCCTTTCTATCTGCGCACCGGCAAACGTCTGCGCGCGCGCGAATCCGAGATCGCGGTGTTCTTCCGCGATCCGCCACATACCATTTTCCCCAATGTCGGCCCTCTGCACGGCAACGTGCTGGTGATCCGTCTGCAACCCGACGAAGGCATTACCCTGCGCACCACGATCAAGGATCCGGGGCCGGGCGGGTTCCGCCTGTCGGACGTGGCGCTGGACATGAGCTTTGCCGATGCGCTTGGGGCCGAGGCGCAAGCCCCAGATGCCTATGAGCGTCTGATCATGGATGTCATCCGAGGCGATCAAACATTGTTCATGCGCGGTGATGAGGCCGAGGCCGCCTGGGCCTGGGTCGATCCCATCATTCAGGGCTGGGAACAGCGCGGAGACCGCCCGTCCCGCTACGATCAGGGCAGTTCAGGTCCCGAAGAAGCACTGATGCTGATGCATCGCGATGGACGCCGGTGGCGTCAGATCGGAGGGTAATCATGGTAAATTCAGTTATTGCCGACGTCACAAAACGGATCATCGACCGCAGCGCCGATCTGCGCGGTCCGCATCTGGACCGAATGGAACAGGCCAAATCCAAGGGCCCGGCCCGTGCGCATCTGTCTTGCAGCGGGCAGGCCCACGCTTATGCGGGTTCGGGGGAAGACCAGCAATCGATGGCAACTGGCACGGCAGGCAATCTGGGAATTGTCACCGCCTATAACGACATGTTGTCGGCGCATCAGCCGTTTGAGCGTTATCCCGAACTGATCCGTCAGGCGATCCGCGCAGCCGGAGGCACCGCGCAGGTCGCAGGTGGAGTTCCGGCGATGTGCGATGGCGTCACGCAAGGTGAGGCCGGGATGGAACTGTCGCTGTTTTCGCGCGACGTGATCGCATTGGCGACTGGCGTAGCGCTGAGCCACAACACCTATGACGCGGCGGTGTTCCTTGGCGTTTGCGATAAGATCGTCCCCGGGCTGGTCATCGGCGCACAGGCCTTTGGCCATCTGCCTGCCGTCTTCCTGCCGGCAGGTCCGATGACCAGTGGCTTGCCGAATGACGAAAAAGCCAAGGTCCGCCAACAATTTGCCGCCGGAGAGGTCGGCCGCGAAGACCTGATGGCTGCCGAAATGGCCGCATATCACGGCCCCGGCACCTGCACTTTCTACGGAACGGCCAACACCAACCAGATGCTGATGGAGTTCATGGGCTTGCATCTGCCGGGCTCTAGCTTTGTCAATCCAAATACGCCCTTGCGTGATGCCCTGACCGAGGAAGGCGCACGCCGCGCCCTGTCGCTCAGCGCGCTGGGCAACCACTACACACCGGTCTGCCAGATTCTTGACGAACGTGCCTTTGTGAACGGCATCGTGGGTCTGATGGCCACAGGGGGATCGACCAACCTGCTGATCCACCTGATCGCTATGGCGCGGGCAGGTGGTATCGTGTTGGATTGGGAAGATTTTTCCGACATCTCTGCCGTCGTGCCTTTGGTTGCGCGGGTCTATCCCAACGGTCTGGCGGATGTGAACCACTATCACGCTGCTGGGGGGCTGGGGTATACAATCGGCACATTGCTGGACGAGGGGTTGTTGCACCCCGATACGCTGACCGTCGCGGGGCAGGGCCTCCAGAACTACACCAAAGAACCCAAGCTGCTCGATGGAGACCTCGTCTGGCAGGATGGGACTGACCGCAGCCTGAACGAAAAGATTTTACGCCCGGCCAATGATCCGTTCCAACCAACCGGAGGTCTGTCGCGCCTGACGGGCAACCTGGGCACCGGTGTCATGAAAGTTTCAGCCGTTGCCCCCGAACATCAGGTGGTCGAAGCACCTGTACGTGTGTTCCATGATCAGGATGACGTCAAAGCGGCCTTCAAGGCCGGAGAGTTCACGGATGACGTCATCGTTGTCGTGCGTTTCCAAGGCCCCAAGGCGAACGGGATGCCCGAGCTGCATTCTCTGACGCCTATCCTTTCAATTCTGCAAGGTCGGGGGCAGAAGGTGGCTCTGGTCACCGACGGTCGCATGTCCGGCGCGTCCGGCAAGGTGCCCGCGGCAATCCATGTCTGCCCTGAGGCTTTGGACGGTGGAGCCATCGCCTATCTGCAAGACGGTGACATGCTGCGCGTTGATGCGGTCAAGGGCGCGTTGAAAATCCTCACTCCCGGCGTTTTGGACCGGGCACCGGCCACCGCCGATCTTTCATCCAACCAACACGGTGTCGGTCGCGACCTTTTCGGTGCGTTCCGGCAGAACGTCGGGTCTGCCGACACAGGTGCCAGCATATTCGGAGCATAAGACATGTCTAAAACCCAACGCACCCGCGAAATCTGCGCGCTGGCGCCCATCGTTCCGGTGCTCGTCGTCGATGATGCCGCACAGGCGCGCCCTCTGGCTGAAGCTCTGGTTGCAGGTGGTCTGCCCGCGCTGGAAGTGACCCTGCGCACTCCGGCTGCACTCGACGCGATCCGGGCAATGGTTGAGGTGCCGGGGGGCGTCGTGGGCGCAGGCACGCTGGTCACGCCCGAAGACGTCCGCGCCGCCAAGGACGCAGGTGCGCAATTCGGGGTCTCTCCGGGTGCAACCGAAACACTGATCGCGGCCTGTGAGGCCGAAGGCCTGCCGCTGCTGCCAGGGGCTGCCACGGCAAGCGAAGCGATGGCCTTGCTGGAAAAGGGTTATGACATGCTGAAATTCTTTCCGGCCGAGGCGTCGGGCGGCGCACCCGCGCTCAAGGCGATTGGCGCGCCTCTGCCGCAGATCAGCTTTTGCCCGACGGGTGGTGTCTCTCCGTCTAACGCGCGCGATTACCTGTCGTTGTCCAATGTGATTTGTGCCGGTGGCAGCTGGGTCGCACCGAAACATCTTGTCGAAGCAGGCGATTGGGCTGGGATCGAGGCGCTGGCAAGCGAAGCATCCAAGCTGATGGATTGACGCCGCCAGAACCCTTGCTAGGTTGGGCGTCAATTCAAACAGGTTGACCTCATGACAAACAAAGTTTCGCTTGCGCAAGGGCGCGAGTATCTGGCTATTCCTGGCCCGTCGGTCATGCCCGATGCCGTATTACAAGCCATGCACCGTCCTTCACCGAATATCTATGACGGTGAGTTGATAGAAATGATGCCCGCGCTTACCAACGACCTTAAGCGTGTTGCACGAACCCGGCATAATGTGGCGATTTACATCGCCAACGGCCATGGCACGTGGGAAGCTGTGCTTTCCAACGTGATTGCACCGGGTGAAACGGTGCTGGCTCCGGCGTCGGGCCGCTTTACCCACGGCTGGGCCGAAATGGCTGATGGGATCGGGGCAAAGGTTGAATTGATCGACTTTGGAACCGCTTCGGCGTGGGATTTAGACAAAATCGCTGATACGCTGCGCGCCGACCAAGACCACCAGATCAAGGCCGTGCTGGCGGTCCATGTGGATACATCCAGTTCGATCCGCAACGACATTCCCGGGCTTCGCAAACTTCTGGACGATCTTGGTCATCCGGCGTTGCTGATGGCCGATTGCATCGCATCTTTGGGTTGTGACCGGTTCGAGATGGATGAATGGGGTGTCGATGTGATGGTCAGTGCCTGTCAAAAGGGGCTGATGACCCCGGCAGGTATGGGATTTGCGTTCTTTAACGACAAAGCACAGGCGAAACGGGCTACAATGCCGCGCGTATCGCAATATTGGGATTGGCAGCCGCGTGCAAACCCGGACCTGTTCTACCAGTATTTCAATGGTACAGCACCCACGCACCACCTCTATGGCCTGCGTGCCGCGCTGGATCTGATCCATGCAGAAGGGATCGAGCAGGTTTGGGCGCGCCACGAGCACTTGGCCAAAGCAATCTGGAAAGCGTGTGAAACCTGGTCAGAAGGCGGTGCATTGCATCTTAACGTTACAGATCGTGCCCATCGCAGCCGCGCGGTCACGTCCCTGCGCCTTAGCGATGGCCGGGGCACCCCGCTGCGCGCCTTTACGGAGAACCAGTTGGGTTTGACGCTGGGCATCGGCCTGGGGATGGCGGACTATGACGGATATTTCCGCTTAGGTCACATGGGGCATGTCAACGGGCAGATGATCATGGCAATGCTGGGCGGTGTTGAAACAGCTTTGGCCGCGCTGGACATTCCCCGTGGCACTGGGGCGCTCGAGGCCGCAGCGACTGTGCTCGCTGCCTGATCAGGGCAACGGTCAGGCGGTTTGCGCCCGAGCTGCCACCAGAGCCTTGGGCAAAGCCGCTGCAAATGCGTCCAAATCCGCTGCCTCTCCACAACTTACTCGAATGCATCTGTTTTGAGGTGCGGCGAATGGCATCCGGACGAAAATTCCCTGTTCGACCAATGAAACCAATACCGCTCTGGCGAAATCCCCGTTGTGCCCGCAGTCGATCGCAACAAAATTGGTGGCCGACGGCAGTGGCTGCAATCCATTGTCGCGTGCAATCGCGCCGATGCGCTCTCGCGAGTCCGCGATCCGGTTCTGGACATGCGACAGCCAGTCTGCATCCTGGAGTGCGGCCAAAGCACCTGCCTGCGCTGCGCGGTTCATGCCGAAATGATTGCGCACTTTGTTGAAGGCCGAAATCAGGTCCGGCGCGCCTATGGCATATCCAACGCGCGCACCTGCCATGCCATAAACTTTTGAGAATGTCCGCATCCGGATGACGCGGGGATCATTTGCGTCGACTGGTGCCGCCGTCCCCTCGGGTGCGCATTCCACATAAGCCTCATCCAGTACCAGCAAACAGTTTTCCGGCAAGCCCTCCATCGCATTTACGATATCGGCACCCAAATGCCAGCTGCCCATCGGGTTGTCCGGGTTTGCCAGATAAACCAACTTGGCCTCGACTTCAGCCGCCTTGGCAAACAGCGCTGTCGGGTCTTCGTGATCGCCGGAGTAGGGCACTTTGTGAAGAACACCTCCGAATCCGGCCACATGATAGTTGAAGGTCGGGTAAGCCCCGTCCGATGTCACCACCGTATCTTCGGGACCGACCAGCAGTCGGACGAGATAACCCAGAAGCCCGTCAATCCCTTCGCCCACCACGATATTTTCTGGTGTCACGCCATGGTGCTTTGCTAGGGCGTCGCGCAGGTCATGGTTATCGGGATCGCCATACATCCAGATTTCAGATGCAGCTTGCGCCATCGCGTCGATAGCCTGTGGCGAGGGGCCAAACACACTTTCATTTGCACCCAGACGCGCACCAAACGGCGCACCGCGTTGCCGCTCTTGCGTTTCTGGGCCGACAAAGGGCACGGTGGCTGGCAGGGATTGGGCAAGCGGGGTGTATCGAGGTCCGGTCATGTGCGCAGATAACCCTAAGCCCGAAGATTGAGCAAGCGTGTGCCATCCGGCGCGCTAGCAAAGACTTTGAATAAAGGAGCGCAGATGCGCATTCTCATAGCAGTCATTCTGTTGGGCCTCGCCTATCTTTTGTTCTGGCCCGTTCCGGTAACGCCCGTCGCAGTTGAAATGCCGGAAGATGCTGGGTTTACAGGAGATTTCGCTGAAAATGCGGCGCTGGATTCCGCACAGCTAGTCCGCCTGCCTAGGGATGAGGTCGGCCCCGAAGACATCGCGGTGATGCCCGATGGATCGGTTTATACCACCAGTCGGGCGGGTACCCTCTACCGCATCGAAGAAGAAGAACCTGTAGAGGTCGACCGTCTGGGCGGGCGCCCTCTGGGTCTCAAGGCCGGGCCTGACGGCGCGCTTTATGTTGCTGACAGCTTTCGCGGCGTGATGCGCTGGACTGGGCCGGGTACCTTGGAAACGGTGGTAGGTGACATCAAAGGTGCGCCAGTGATCTATGCCAACCAGTTGGATGTGGCACAGGATGGCACGATCTATTTCTCGAACTCTTCTGACCGTTTCGATCCCGAAACCATGGGTGGGACAAAACCAACCTCGGTTCTGACCATTTGGGAGCAGTCCGAAACAGGCTATGTCGCCCGTCGCACGCCCGATGGCACCACCCAGAAGATCGCCGAAGGGTTCGTCTACACCAACGGTGTCGCCCTGTCCCCGGAAGAAGACTTTTTGCTGATCGCCGAAACGGGTCGGGCACGGGTGCACAAACTGTGGCTGACCGGTCCGAAGGCCGGGCAGCAGAACGTCTTGATGGATAACCTGCCCGGCTATCCAGACAACATCGAGGCGCAAGGCGATGGCACCTATTGGATGGCCTTCGCCAGCCCACGTGTTCCGTCAGAGGCGCTGATGCCGTATCCGTTTGTGCGCAAGATCATCTGGCGGCTGGGTCCAGCCGTCCGCCCTGCACCGATCCATCGTGGCATCATGGTGCAGTTCGATGGTGAAGGTCGTATTTTGC
Source organism: Ruegeria sp. HKCCA6837 (assembly GCF_013034475.1). Classification (NCBI taxonomy): domain Bacteria; kingdom Pseudomonadati; phylum Pseudomonadota; class Alphaproteobacteria; order Rhodobacterales; family Roseobacteraceae; genus Ruegeria; species Ruegeria sp. HKCCA6837. The sequence goes on along the minus strand of NZ_WQGD01000005.1, from coordinate 60,742 downwards.
GCACGTTGCAGGATCCGCAGGGTCGTTTGGGAATCACGACCGGGGGTAAGATCGTGGCGGATCAGTTCTACGTCATGACGCTCGATTCCCCGTGGTTTGCGCGGATGCCCGTCAGCGATTTGCCCTGACGTCGCAGTGGTATTTGGCCGTCGGCCCGGGCATGGTTGTAACACGAATATTACGGGAGGTTCCCCATGTCACGCGTATCCGTCACCTACCAAGATCATGTTGCCCATGTCACCCTGACCCGGGGCGACAAGATGAATGCGTTGGATGATGCGATGATCAAGGCGCTTCTGTCCGCAGGGCAAGAAGTCGCGGCCTCGGACGCCCGCGCCGTGGTGCTATCGGGTGAAGGCAAGAGCTTTTGCGCAGGGCTCGACATGGCGAGCTTTGCCAAGATGGCTCATATGGACCCCACCGAATGGCTGATGACCCGAAGCCACGAGGACGCCAACGAGATGCAGGAGCTGGCACTGATCTGGCGACGCGTCCCGGTGCCTGTAATTTGCGCCATTCAGGGCGTGGCTTACGGTGGTGGTCTGCAGATCGCGCTGGGCGCGGATATTCGAATTGCGCATCCCGAAGCCAAACTGGCCGTGATGGAGATGAAATGGGGGATCATTCCCGACATGGGCGGTATGGTTCTGTTGCCGCGCCTAGTTCGTTCGGATGTGCTGCGACTGCTGACCTACACCGCGCGTCCAATCGGCGCGCAGCAGGCGGCGGATTGGGGGTTGGTGACGCAGCTTTCGGATGATCCGCTGACCGAAGCTTTGGCCCTTGCCGAGAACATCGCCGGTCAAAGCCCTTCGGCCATCCGCGCCGCCAAACGCCTTATCGAAGTTGCAGAGTCGCAGGTGCGCGCCGACGTTCTGATGGCAGAATCCGTCGAACAGGTCGAGCTGATCGGTAAACCCGAACAGATGGAGGTTGTGATGGCGCAGATGCAGGGCCGCAAGCCCGAGTTCAAGTAATCAGCGCATAAAGGCCCGGCGTGCGTCGCGGGCCATGTTGTAGCGCATTTCCAAATCGGCAATGTGGGCCATCGCGGCTTTTCGCTTGGCCGGGTCAGTCAGATTGGCATAGGTCTGCCGCGCTGCGTCGAGCTGCTTTTTTATGTCGAACTCTTCCGGTAATACACCGGCTTGCGCCATGATCCTGTGACCTGCGGCGATGGCCGGATCACTCATCGCTTCAGGCGACCTGTCAGGCAGTGGTTGGCCTTCACCCTCCAACCCCTGCAATTGGCCCTCAGCCTGAGCCTTTTTGATCTGGCGTTCGACCAGTTTTGCCAATGCTCCAAACATGGGTTTACTTTAAGCGATCTGTGATACCAGACAAACCATCTATCTGATGCGTTGCGAGATCAGGTAGGCGACCCCGCCCGCCAGCAGCCCCCAAACAGCCGCGCCCAGACCAAACGCAGTAATGCCCGAAGCTGTTATGGCAAAGGTCAGGATTGCCGCTTCGCGCTCGGCTGGAACTTCAAGCGCGGCGAAGGTGGCGTTGGCCATTACTCCGATCAAAGCGACACCGGTCAGCGTCCCCATCAACAACGGGTCGGCATGAGCAGCGAAACCAGTGATGGCCACGGCGAAGACACCAAACAGGCAATAGAACAGCCCCGCCATGATCGCTGACCAATAGCGCAATGCTGGATCCGGGTGGCTGTCTTCGTTGGAGCACATGGCGGCCGTGATGGCAGCGAGGCAGGTCGCGGGTGCCCCGAATGGGGCGGACAACAGGCTTGCGCCACCCACTGACGAGAACAGTTTGCCCGGTTCAGGCGTGTAGCCAAAACTGCGCATGACCGCGATGCCGGGGATGTTCTGCGTGGCCATCGTGACGACAAAAAGGGGTAGACCAATGCCGATGGCCGACGCCAGCGAGAATGTGGGCATCGTCCAAACGGGGGGCGCAAGAAAGCTTTCGGGCCGCACGGAGGTGCCTTCGGCGCTGAAGACGACAACCAGTGCTGCAGCAACCACTGCGGCGGGTACTGCGAGCAGTTTGTTGAAACGCCCCGCAATGAACCACGTCAGGATGACAGGCAGGGCTTGCAAGGGCAATTCGACGGCTGCCTTGAACGGGACGATGCACAGCGGCAGCAGAACACCCCCCAGCATAGCTTGGGCCAGCGTCGTCGGGATTGCGGCGGCCAAACGTCCCAGCGGCTTCCAGAGACCGGCCAATACCGTCAGTGCGCCGGCGCAGAGGAAGGCCCCGATTGCGCCCGAAAAGCCCCCTGCTGGGGTGGCGGACACTGCCAAAAGAGCAGCACCCGGAGTAGACCAGGCGACGCTGATCGGCTGCCGATAGCGGAGGCTGAGAAAGATCGCAGCCAACCCCATCGCGATCGCTGCACTCATCAAGCCCGAGGCAGCCTCGGCTTCAGAAGCTCCCATGGCTTCAAGCCCTTGCAGAATAATGGGAAAGGAGCTGAAAAAACCGACCACTGCAACGACCAGCCCGGTTGAAATGGTTTGCATTGGGGGAAGGGGCTTTGCCATCGGGGCCTCGGGAGTTTGGGTGCTGAATTGCTAGCAATTGCTTGGTGTTGCGAACAAGGGGAAAGCTTTGAGCGCAAAGAAAAACCTCACCGCTGGTTAGGGCGGTGAGGTTGGGAATTCCGTGTTTGGAACGAAAAGAAGATCAGGCGATTTCTGCCAGGCGGGCGAGCGCTTCGTTCAGTTTCGCCTCTTCCTCTTCACGGGCGGCAAGATTGGCTTTGGCTTCTTCGACAACCTCTTCCGGGGCCGAGGCCACGAATTTAGGGTTGTTCAGACGTCCGCGCAGACCGCCGAGTTCCTTGGCCAGTTTGGTTTTGGCTTTTTCCAACCGTTCTTTTTCTGCACCGATGTCGATGATGTCGGCCAGTGGCAGTCCGAAGGAGGCCCCGGGGGCGGCGATAGAGATGGTGCCCTTGGGCAGTTCGTCGGCCTTGGTCAGGCTGTCGATCCGCGCCAGGCGTTTGATCAGCGCCTCGTTGCGGTCCCATGCGGCTTGGCCGTCGGCGTCGATTTCAGTGACGAGCATCGGCACATAGAGCCCCGCCGGGACGCGCATTTGTTGACGGGCCGAGCGGGTGTTTTCGATCACCGAGATCACCCAGTTCATCTCACGATCCGCATCGGCATCCACTAGATCAGCAGCGGCGTAGGTGGGCCAGTCGGCATGGACGACCATCTTGGTTCGCGCGCCGGTCAGGCCCCACAGTTCTTCGGTGATAAAGGGCATGATCGGGTGCAGCAGGACCATGCACTGATCCAGAACCCATCGCATCGTGGCGCGGGTTTCGGCCTGAGCCTCGGCGTCGTCGCCTTGTAGCAGGGGTTTTGACAGCTCCACATACCAATCGCAGACCTTGCCCCAGACAAAGGCGTAAAGACCGTTGGCCGCGTCGTTGAAACGATAGCTTTCCAGCGCCGCGTCAACCTCTTCGCGCAAGCGGGCGGTTTCGCCGATGATCCAGCGGTTCACAGCGGCTTTGGGTTTCAGGTCGGCCACGTCCAGCTGCGGCACGGCGTCGGTGAAGACCTCGTTCATCTCGGCAAAGCGGACGGCATTCCACAGTTTGGTGCCGAAATTCCGATAGCCGGTGATGCGCTCGCGCGACAGTTTCAACACGCCGCCAATCGCGGCCATCGAGGCGTTGGTAAAGCGCAGCGCGTCGGCGCCGAATTCGTCCACGATCTCCAGCGGGTCGATAACGTTGCCGGTGGTCTTCGACATCTTCTTGCCCTTCTCATCGCGGACAAGCTGGTGCAGGTAGACGGTGTGGAACGGGATTTGATCGACTACGGCCAGTTGCATCATCATCATCCGGGCGACCCAGAAGAACAGGATGTCGAAGCCGGTGATCAGAACGTCCGTGGGGAAGTAACGCTCCAGCTCCTCGGTCTGTTCGGGCCAGCCCAGCGTGCCGATGGGCCAGAGGCCGGAGGAGAACCATGTGTCGAGGACGTCGGGATCGCGCCAAACCGGGTAGACCAGCTTGGTTGGATCCTGTTCGACTGCATATTGAGCCAGGCTTTCCGCAAATTGATGGATGGCTTCCTGCTTGTCAGCGACTTCGATAACCGTCGCGTGGCTCAATGGACTTGGAATGTTGGCATTGTCGTCCAGGAACTTCTCGGTAACGGCTTTCAGGTTCGCTGCGCACTCCATGACGTTACCACGGTGCAGCATGCCGCCTTCGTTCAGCAAACGGCCCAGTTCGACCAGATCAAGATCACCGTCGTTTTCGTCGTCCTCGAAGTTCTCAGCCGAGAGATCAAGGCCATACCAAACCGGAATCTGATGACCCCACCACAGTTGGCGTGAGATGCACCAGGGCTCGATGTTTTCCAGCCAGTGGTAATAGGTCTTCTCGCCCGATTCAGGAATGATTTTGACCGTGCCGTCCTTGACCGCATCCAGCGCGGGGCCGACGACCTTGGCGGCGTCGACGAACCACTGGTCGGTGAACATCGGCTCAATGACGACTTTCGAGCGGTCGCCAAAGGGCTGCATGATCGGTTTGCTCTCGACCAGCGGGACCAACGCAGCCGGGTCGTCATCCTCGCCCAGCTTGGTGCCCAGACGCGGGTCATCCGCGCGAGTCATCACGGCCAGGCCGTCAGCGGTGATCTCTTCCACCACCTTCGCCCGCGCCTCGAACCTATCAAGCCCGCGCAGGTGATCGGGGATCAGGTTGATCGCGTCGATTTCGTTCTCGGTGAATGCTTTGCCGCGCGCGTATTCCTGCGCCTTGTCGGCTTCGTCGGCGTAAGGCGCGCCATCGGCTCGCATCGCGCCTTTGGTGTCCATCAGGCGGTACATCGGAATGCCGCCGCGCTTGGCCACCATGTTGTCGTTGAAGTCATGCGCACCGGTGATCTTTACCGCGCCCGAGCCGAAATCGGGATCGGGGTAGTCATCAGTGATGATCGGGATCTGGCGGCGATGCTCTTTCGGACCAACCGGGATTTCGCAAAGTTTCCCGATGATTGGCGCGTAACGCTCATCCGACGGATGGACCGCCACCGCGCCGTCGCCCAGCATGGTTTCGGGGCGGGTCGTGGCAATGGAAATATAATCCCGCTCCTCGCGGAAGATCACATTCCCATCTTCATCTTTTTCCAGATACTCATATGTCTCGTCACCGGCCAAGGGGTATTTGAAGTGCCACATATGACCGGCGACCTCAATATTCTCGACCTCAAGATCCGAGATCGCGGTCTCGAAATGCGGGTCCCAGTTGACCAGACGCTTGCCACGATGGATCAGGCCCTTTTCGTACATATCGACGAAGACCTTGATCACGGCGTCGTGGAAGTTGGCCGAGTTCTCATGCCCCGTGCGTGGATCACCTGCTGCACCGGCCATGGTGAAGGCGTTCCGCGACCAGTCACACGATGACCCCAGACGCTTCAGCTGTTCGATGATTGTACCGCCATACTCGCCCTTCCACTCCCAGACTTTCTCCAGGAACTTCTCACGGCCCAACTCGCGCCGACCGGGCTGCTGCGTGTTGGCCAGCATCTTCTCGACCTGCATCTGCGTGGCGATGCCCGCGTGGTCCTGACCGGGTTGCCACAGCGTGTCGAACCCGCGCATCCGGTGCCAGCGGATCAGGATGTCCTGCAACGTGTTGTTGAATGCATGACCCACATGCAACGCACCCGTGACGTTGGGCGGCGGGATCATGATGGTAAAGCTTTCGTCGCGCGATTTGTTCGCGCCTGCCTTGAAGGCTCCGGCCTGTTCCCAGGCTTCATAGATGCGGGCCTCGGCCTCAGCCGCGTTGAATGTCTTTTCCATCGCCATGGGGTGCGTCCTGCGTCAACAAATTCGGGTCAGCGCCTGCAATAGCGAATGGAGGCAGGAAGGGAAAGGCCTTGCGCGCTTAGCTCATGCTAAAGCGGGTTTTGAAATAGGCGTCCACGCGCTGATAGGCAGGTTCGTGGAAATCCAGCGTCAGCAGCGAGTGATCCTTGCCGGGATATTCCACTGTCTCCAACAGATCGCCGAAAGCCCGCTCCAACGCTTGCATCAGTTTCTTAGGTGCCAGTTTGTCTTCGGAATACCGCATCGCCAGCCCGGGTCCCTTAGCGGTCATGCCTGCAGACGCTGCGCCGATATCCTGCAGGCTCATGTGAAGATGCTTACCACCAAATATTGGCAAAGCAGGTTGACTGGCGACCCCGCCGACAACGGCGTCTTCGGCCATCAAAGTCAGGGCAAAACTGCCTGTCAGGCACATACCGATGACACCTACACCGGCGCTACCTTCGCGCTGTTTGATCTCATGAGTAAGGGCACGCATCCACCCTGCGATGGGGCTTTGTTTGCCTCTGGCGAAAATGTTGAACTCTTTCCGAACGCAAAATAGACGGGCGGTGTTTTTGGCCATCTCGACCTTGCCGTAGGTGCCGAACAGATGTGGCAGGTAGGCACGAAAACCCGATGCGTTCAGCTTTGCTGCCAGCGCCAAAGTCTCTGGTCCGATTCCGGGCAATTCCTGAAGGATCAGGATCGGTGGCCCCTCTCCGCCGACATAGACGTCATGTGTCACGCTCTGACCGCCAGTTAGCGTAGCGGAAAAAGGAAAAACGGTGTCGTGGGTCCAGGTCATGACCAAACCTACTCCAACATCTGGCAGGCACAAACGAATTTCCGTGAGCCCCGCTGGACATCGTCGGGGCACGGGCTAGGCTCGGCCGCAAGATCCATAAGGAGGACCGTCCATGGAAAAATTCGGCAGGAGCCAGCCCGTCAAACGGACCGAAGATCAGCGGTTCCTGACTGGGCAGGGGCGTTACATGGATGATGCCGTGCCTGAAAATGCGCTGTTTGCTGCCTTCTTCCGCAGCCCGGTTGCCCATGGAGAAATTACAAATTTGGACCTTGAGGATGCGCGCTCTGCCGAAGGTGTGCGACTGGTGATGACGTTGGTTGATCTGGCAGCTTCGGGCATCGACACGGTGCTAAACGCCGCCGTTCTACAAAACCGCGATGGATCGAAGGCTGCGGCTCCGGAGCGGCACATGCTGGCCAAGGACCGCGTGCGCTTTGTCGGCGAGCCGGTGGCGGTTGTTATCGCGGACACGCTGGCACAGGCGCAGGACGCGGTTGAGTTGATCTGGATGGACACGGAAGAGCGCCCTGCCAAGCTGGACGTGAAGGCAGGCGGTGAGATTCTGCACCCAGAAGCCCCCGACAACCGGGCCTTTGATTGGGGGCTGGGTGACGAAGCCGCCACCGAGGCCGCTTTTCAGGACGCGGCTCATACCGTGTCGCTGAACGTGGAGGACAACCGGGTCATCATCAGCTCGTTGGAACCACGCGGATGTCAGGCCGATTGGTCCGATGGTCGTCTGCATTTTTCTTACGGCGGGCAGGGCGTCTGGGCGATGAAAGCGCAACTGGTTCAAAAGCTGAAGCTTGATGCTGAGGATATCCGGGTCACCACGCCGGATGTGGGCGGCGGATTCGGCATGAAAGTGATGCCATATCCCGAATATTTCTGCGTCGCTGTCGCTGCGATGAAGTTGGGCCAGCCAGTGCACTGGATGTCGGACCGGTCCGAGGCGATGCTGTCCGATCACCATGGCCGCGACCTGCACTCGTTGGCCGAACTAGCCTTTGACGCTGATCACAGGATCACGGCCTACCGCGTTCACAGCAAGGTCAATCTTGGTGCTTACAACAGCCATTTTGGTCAGGCGATTCAGACAAGCCTGTTCAGCAAGGTTCTGATGGGTGTCTATGACGTGCAAACTACCTACCTGCGGGTCGAGGGGTTCTATACCAATACAACGCAGGTCGATGCGTATCGCGGTGCGGGCCGCCCCGAGGCGATCTATGTGTTGGAACGCGTTATGGACCGTGCAGCGCGTGAGTTGGGGGTTGATCCGTGGGAGCTGCGGCGTAAGAACTTTATCTGCCCCAACAATTTTCCTTACACCTCGGCCACTGGCGAAACCTATGATGTCGGCGATTTCGACATGATCCTCAGCCGCGCAGCCAGCCACGCCAAGGGGTTTGCGGCGCGCAAAGCGAAAGACGCCGAGCGTGGCCTGATCCGGGGGCAGGGCCTATGTTACTATATCGAAAGCATTTTGGGTGACCCTTCCGAGAACTCAAAGGTCGAATTTTGCGAGGATGGTACGGTGAACCTTTATGTAGGCACTCAATCGAACGGGCAGGGGCATGAGACGGTTTATGCCCATTTCCTGTCGGACCAGACCGGTATTCCCATGGATAAAATTACGGTCATTCAAGGCGATACCGACAGGCTTGCCCATGGCGGCGGCACGGGTGGATCGCGTTCGGTGACGGTGCAAAGCACCGCGACCCTGGCGACCATCGAAAAGATGATCGCCGCATTCACGCCTTATCTTGCCGATAAGATGGGGGTCGAGGAAAACGATGTGAGTTTTGACCACGAGACATTCCGCGCGCCGGGGTCCAACCTGACGCCGACCCTGACCGAAGCGGCCGAGATGGCGCGCATCGATGGACGTATGGATTTGCTACAGCATGAAGCCCGCTCCAACCTGGATGCCCGCAGCTATCCCAACGGCGCGCATGTTGCCGAAGTCGTGATCGATTCTTACACCGGGGAAACGTGGGTTGATCGCTATACGGTCGTTGATGATTTTGGTAATCTTATCAATCCGATGCTGGCCGAAGGGCAGGTTCATGGCGGGGTGGTTCAGGGCATCGGACAGGCGCTAAGCGAGCGTGTTGTGCACGATGCACACGGGCAACTGCTCACGGCTTCGTTTATGGATTACGCCTTGCCCCGTGCGACTGACATACCCATGATTAAGTTTACCTCGGTGCCGGTTCCGTCAACCTCGAACCCGATGGGCATGAAAGGGTGCGGTGAGGCTGGTACAGTGGGCGCGCTGGCCGCGGTGGCAAACGCGGTTCAGGACGCGCTCTGGGATCACGGGGTGCGGCAGGCGGATATGCCTTTCACACCTCAAAGAGTATGGGAATTGCTGACGCATGAATCTGTCGCGGCTGAGTAGAAAGGTTCTGGGATGGCTCGGACGGCCCCTGCGGTCCGAACATTCTGCCGAGGTTCTTCACCGCGAACCGCTCAGCCATGTCATCATCCTTGACGGCACTATGTCGACGCTCGAACCGGGGTTCGAGACCCATGCGGGGCAAACCTTGCGGCTGTGTTGCGAAATGGGCAGCAAGGTTTCGGTTTTTTATGAGGCAGGCGTGCAGTGGGAAAGCTGGAAGTCCTCGCTGGATGTGATGATGGGGCGGGGTATCAACCGCCAGATCCGCCGCGCCTATGGCTATCTTGCCTCACGCTACAAACCTGGGGATCGGATTTATTTCATTGGCTATTCGCGTGGGGCGTACGGCGTGCGCAGTCTGGCCGGGGTGATCGATATGATCGGTCTGCTCAAGGCCGAACACGCGACCGAGCGCAACATCCAGCAAGCTTATCGCCACTATGAATGCAATCCCAGCGGCACCGCCGCACGCGATTTTCGCCGCAAGTTCTGCCACGACGGGGTTGAGATCGAGATGATCGGGGTCTGGGATACGGTCAAGGCGTTGGGCCTGCGACTGCCGCTGTTGTGGCGCTGGGCCGAAGAACGCCACGCCTTTCACAACCATCAACTGGGCCCTTCCACCCGCCACGGCTATCACGCGATGGCGTTGGACGAGACACGCGAGGTTTTCGACCCGGTGCTTTGGAAATGCACGCCTGAGTTCAAGGGTCACGTAGAACAGGCCTGGTTCCGCGGAACTCATGGCGATGTCGGCGGGCAGTTGAACGGGTACGAAGAGGCGCGACCGCTCAGCAACATCTCTTTGATCTGGATGCTGGACAAGGCCGAGATGCACGGGCTGCCGCTGCCTGAGGGCTGGCGTGATCGCTTCCCCATTGATCCACATGCGCGTTCGGTGGGCACGTGGCGCGGTTGGGGCAAGATTTTCCTTCTACGCAAACACCGCAAAGTAGGCCGCGACCAATCCGAGCGTCTGCACGTCTCGGTTTCACCAGACGAACTACCCGGTTGGGTGGCGATGCCGAACCTGCCGTCACATCCTGCGCAGTAGGGATTAGTCAAAAAGCACTGTTGCAGACGAGTTGGATAGCGTTTCTAATGCTTCCGCGATGTCTCGTTCGATGTTTCGCGCTAGGGATAAGTCAGGCAGCTGAGATATTGGGAAAAACCCGACCGCGCTGGTTTCGCTTCCCGTCTTAGGGTCGTCCTGTCCTACCTCATCGCATAAAAAGAACAGCTTATAGTAATCACGCGCATCTGCCGGGTAAGGGTGTCGCGCCTTATGGCGCAAGGCGTACAGGTGTCGTGCCTGAACCCGAAGCCCTGCTTCTTCCCAGACCTCACGCTCGATGTTTTCCGCCGGAGAGCTGCCGATATCGGCAAAGCCGCCGGGCATCGACCACCGACCGTCACTACGTTCGCGCACCAGAAGGATGTGGTCATCCCGGATCACCGCGCCGCGAATGTCGATACTAGGGGTTGCATAGCCGCCCGCATGGTCTGTGATCAGCCCTTCTATCCGCGAAATCGGCACCTGACCGAGATCAGCCAGCATGGCGCGGGCCATGGCGGCGATCTCGTCGTAACGTTCCCGGTCAAAAGGGTCTTTGGTGAAATGCTGGCCGGTTTCAGACAGGGCCAACAGGCGCTTTGCACGGGCTAGCCAGGTATCCTCCATTGCTGTCGGATCCTGGCGCATCTGTGTCACCGGCGTCGGTCGCGGCGCGCGCTCATGGGTTGGAAGGCCACGCCCACATGCGCCTCGCAATAGGGTTTGCCTGCTTCAACGGGCAGACCGCAGAACCAGAAATCTTCTGTCGCTGGATCGCCGACCGGCCATTTGCAGGTTTTCTCGGTCAGTTCCATAAGCGTCAGCTTCTTGGCCTTCTTTTCGACCTCGTTGACCTTTGCCAACGCCTCGGGGCTGATCTCGTTGGCCGACGGCTGTGGAGGCAACGGTTGACCAGCAGGGATGATCTGACGGCGGGCAGGCACGGCCGGTTTGGCCTCGGCCGCGGGGGCAGGGGCCGGACGTGCGGGTTCGGTCTTGGGCGCAGGCTTTGGTTTGGCCTCGGCCTTGGGTGCCGGAGCTGGTTTTTCCTTTGGCTCTGACTTGGCCGGAGAAGCGCCCGCTGCCCGGTTGGACAGGCCCAGGCGATGCACTTTGCCGATCACCGCGTTGCGGGTCACGCCGCCCAATTCTTTGGCAATCTGGCTGGCCGACTGGCCTTCGCCCCACATCTTCTTCAGCAGTTCTACGCGCTCGTCTGTCCAGGACATCGTTAGCCTTTCAAAAGCGGAAAGCGGCCCCGGATTCGGGCCGCCTTGGGAAATCGTCTCAGCCCCCTATTCTAAACACTGCAGCCCGAGTTACAAGCTGTCTTCGAATCAGGTTGAGGGTAAACCATGCAGAATTCCGCAGAACAGACCGCGCGCCGCTTTGGAGCGGTCAACTGGATGGGCCTTTATACGCTGGCGCAGCGTGAAACGTTGCGCTTTCTGGCGGTCTGGACCCAGACCATTCTGGCACCGCTTGTGACGGCCGGGTTGTTTCTGCTGATTTTTAATATTGCTATCGGCCCCAGCCGACCGGATGTCATGGGCGTGCCGTTTCTGGTCTTTCTGGCACCGGGGATCATGATGATGACCGTGATCCAGAATGCCTTTGCAAACACCTCGTCTTCGATGGTCATTTCCAAGGTGCAGGGCAATATCGTGGATACCCTGATGCCACCGCTGTCGCCGCTTGAGATTCTGCTTGGCTATCTGGCGGGGGGAATTGCCCGAGGCATCCTGATTGCATGCGTCGTCGCTGTTGCGCTGGCACTGGTTCTTGGCATCGTGCCACAAAACATCATTATCGCGATGATCTTCGTCGTTTTGGGCGGGGCTTTCATGGGCGCGCTTGGTTTGTTTGCCGGGATTTTTGCAAACAAATTTGACCAGATGGCGGCCATTACCAATTTCATCGTTACACCGCTGGCGTTCCTGTCGGGGACATTTTACTCGGTTCAGGCGCTGCCACCTGTGCTGAACCGTCTGACCCACTTGAACCCCGTCTTCTATCTGATCGACGGGTTGCGTTATGGCATGATCGGAGTCTCAGACAGCTCACCCTGGTTGGGTATGGTGGTTTGTTCCTTTGCAACCCTTGTGATCGGAGTGATCACCTGGCACATGCTGCGCACAGGGTACAGATTGAAGGCTTGAACAGAACCCCCCGTGTAAACTGTCTTTTACCGGTCATTTTTGGCGCCTAACCGCTTCGCGCCAAACCAGAATCAACCCTCCGGTCAGAATGGTAAAAGACCCGATCAGGCTGATCCGGTCCGGGATCACATCGAACACCAAAAAGTCATAGAACGCTGCAAAAACCAGCGTCGCATAGCTGATCGGCGCCACAAAAGAGGCATCCGCCCGGGCCATGCCGTTGACGAAACAGGCTTGCGCACAGGCCATCAAAGCACCGATTCCAGCCAATGCTGCCCATTGTTCCGAAGTTGGCGCCTGCCACACCGCAATCACCGCGACAGAGGCAATTGCCAATCCCATCGCGTTGTTCACCAGCAAAATCTGGATGGGAATTTCGCGGCCAGACAGCTTTTTGATGAAAATCAGCTCCATTCCGATCACGGCGGCCGCGGTCAAGGCCAACAAGGCAGCAGGTTGAAAGCTGGCAGGGGTTGGGCGCAACAGAATCAATGCGCCTACAAGGGCGACCGCTGCGGCCAGCCAACGCCAGGTACCGACCCCCTCTTTCAGAAGCGGGATCGCCAAAACCATGGCGAAGACCGGATTCAAGAAGGAAATCGCGGTGGCATCTGCAATCGGGATATACGCGACCGATGCGAACATAAGCGTAATTCCCAACCATCCAAAGCTGGAGCGCCCGATATGCAATCCCCAATGCGGGCGTTTGAGCTGTGGATGCAAAATCGCGACCGCACTGATGATCACCAGAAAAGCAAACAAAAAACGCCCATGGCTGATCTGCATAGGGTGCAGCGGCGGGCCCAACGCATCCGTCCCAAGCGCCTTTGCCAGCAGTGTTGTGCCAGCCAACAGAGCGCTGGCGGCAAAGATCAACAGGGCTGCAAGGGCGGGGTTTTGGCGTGCATGCGTCATGTCTCAGCGGTGCGGCAGATAGGCGCGAAAGACAAGAAGGAAATCCTGATTCGAGCATCGCGTGGCGATAATTATCGACGATACATTTAGAGGGTTCCCAGATCGAACTTACGCCGCTATACGACCGGCATGATCAAAACCGCACATATCATGCGACTCCGACGCCGACGCCTGACCGCGTAACCGGCCCGTTTGATCTATTGCGCGTTCAAAATCTGCGCAAACCCCACCAAATCTGTTGACGACCAAGGCTCTCGTGTATCACTCACAGGGCTCAAGCTATTCGAAAAGGATGATCCGATGATCCCGTCCGTTCTGCCGACCTATAACCGTGCGCCCCTGACATTTGTGAAGGGCGAAGGCGCCTGGCTGACCGAGGCGGATGGCCGACGTTTCTTGGACCTCGGGGCGGGGATCGCAGTGAATGCGCTGGGCCACGCGCATCCGGCACTGGTGGCCGCACTGACCGAACAGGCGCATGCCGTTTGGCATGTCTCGAACTTGTACAACATCCCACAGCAGCAGGCGCTGGCCGACAGACTTGTGGAACACACCTTTGCCGATACGGTGTTCTTTACGAACTCCGGCACTGAATCTTGCGAGTTGGCCGTGAAAATGGCACGTAAGCATTTCTATGAGAAAGGTCAGCCCGAGCGGGTCGAGATCATAACCTTTGACGGCTCATTTCATGGCCGGTCCTCGGCTGGTATTGCCGCCGCTGGGTCCGAAAAGATGACCAAAGGCTTCGGCCCGTTGCTGCCCGGCTTCGTTCATCTTGCCTTCGGCGATCTTGACGGCGTCACCAACGCTATAACCGATAAAACCGCAGCGATCCTGATCGAGCCGGTTCAGGGCGAAGGCGGCATCCGCCCGGTGCCTGATGCTGAACTCAAAGCTCTGCGTCAAATTTGCGACGACAACGGTCTACTGTTGATCCTTGATGAGGTCCAATGTGGTGTTGGCCGTACCGGCAAGCTCTTTGCGCATGAATGGGCCGGGATCACTCCCGATATCATGATGGTCGCCAAAGGCATTGGCGGCGGTTTCCCTCTTGGCGCGGTGCTGGCAACCGAAGATGCCGCCTCGGGCATGACGGCTGGCACCCATGGCTCGACCTATGGCGGCAACCCGTTGGGCTGCGCTGTGGGCTGCGCTGTGATCGATCAGGTCGCAACGCCAGCTTTCCTCGAAGGTGTAAACCGCAAGGCCGGCCTTCTACGTCAAAAACTCGAAGGTCTGATTGCCGACCACCCTGATGTATTCGAAGAGGTTCGCGGCTCTGGCCTGATGCTTGGTCTCAAGTGCACGGCACCCAACATCGATGTCGTGAATGCGGGGTATGACCACGAGGTCATCACCGTCCCCGCCGCGGACAACGTAATCCGCCTCTTGCCACCACTGACATTGACCGAGGATGACATCGCACAGGCCATGATCCGCCTCGACAAGGCCGCGAAACAAATCGAAACCCAGCTTGCGACGGCCTAAGCTTCATCTTTTCCCAAATACTCCGGGGGTGTGGGGGCTGGCCCCCACCCGTCATCAGCCAAAAAGCGAAGTAAAATGAACCATTTCCTCGACATCCATAAAACCGACGCCGCCGACCTGCGGGCCATGATTGATCAGGCAGGTGCAATGAAGCAGGCGCGTCTAGGTCGACCCAAGGCAGCACTTGATCAGGAGCAACCGCTGAAAGACCGGATGGTCGCGCTGATCTTTGAAAAGCCTTCGACCCGGACGCGCGTATCCTTTGACGTTGGCGTGCGCCAGATGGGTGGGCAGACCATGGTGCTTTCGGGCAAGGACATGCAACTGGGCCATGGCGAGACGATTGCCGACACAGCCCGCGTGCTGTCCCGTTATGTCGACATGATCATGATCAGGACCTTTGATGAAACGATCCTGACCGAGATGGCAGAATACTCGGACGTGCCGGTGATCAATGGCCTAACCGACCGCACGCATCCCTGCCAGATCATGGCCGACGTGCTGACGTTCGAAGAACATCGCGGCCCCATCGCAGGTAAAAAAGTGGTCTGGACCGGAGATGGGAATAACGTCTGCGCCTCGTTCCTGCACGCGGCGGGCCAGTTCGGGTTCGATCTGACGTTCACAGGTCCGGCGCAATTTGATCCCGAAGAAGAATTCATGGGTTTTGCCCGCCAGAAGGGCTCGCAAATCGTGGTGGAACGCGACCCGTTCAAAGCCGTTGAAGGGGCGGACCTGGTGGTCGCGGACACATGGGTTTCGATGCACGATTCCCAGTCTGCCAAAGAACGCCGCCACAACCTGCTGCGCCCCTATCAGGTCAACATAGAACTCATGTCACACGCCAAACCGGATGCGTTGTTTATGCACTGCCTGCCCGCGCACCGTGAGGAAGAGGCAACTTCTGAGGTGATGGATGGTCCGAACTCGGTCATTTTTGACGAGGCCGAAAACCGCCTGCACGCGCAAAAGGCTGTCATGCGGTGGTGCCTGGGCGTTTAGGCTCGTCGGCGGATATCCCAAACCTTTAGCTTGGCGAGCGTCCGTGCGCTCGCCAATAGAACCAGAACGCATAACGTGGTCTTGGTCATGGTTTCCATCGTTCCCTCGATCAGCATCGCGTGAACAACACTGCCGATAATCGTCACCATTGCTAGACCGGTATGGCTAAGTCGCCAAAGGCGAAACCGCAGGTTCAAACGTTGGCGCATGACACCCAACAGAGCCGCTGCAAAAGCTGACCACATCGCGATGACACCCCAATTCGAAAACGGGGTGGCTGAAACAAAAAGCAAGGCGTCGACTACGTCTGGCGGGCTGGTGATCCATAGACCTCCCACATGGATCAATATGGCCACGATCAGGGCCAATCCACACCGCCTGTGCCAATGGCGGCTGGACACAGGGGAAAGTCCAGGCAACCAGTGCCCGGCCAGCAGCGGTTGCAGCAGCAAAAGGCACATTCCGATAATGCCCGCAAATCCGGCGAGAATGTAGATCGGATCACGCCACGCCAGATAAGGGCTATAGGCCGCTGCGATGATCGGGATAGCAAGCGCGGCACTTAACAGCACCCAGATCAAACTGCGCCTCAACACTTCTTAAAGCGGCTGCAATACAAAATGCGCGGCTAGTGTCTTGTCATCTGCACTCGACATCACGGGGCGCAGGAAAACGGTCTCGAACTCCCCGCTGTCATAGGCCAAATGCCCGTGAGGTTGACCGAAGGCGGGCACGATCTGCGGCATCTCCAGCCGAAACTCACCCTTCGCATCCGTCAACGTCGCGCCATGGCTGTGCGGATCGCGCTCGTGCCCCTCGGTCGTGTGCGCCCAGATCTGAATGCGTTGGCCGGGCAGGGGGGCTCCGTCGCCTGCACGCCGCACCGTGCCGGTCATCCAGAAGCCACCGCCACCGATCCGGTTCACGATAGGTGCTCCGGAACGGTAATTGTTCGATCCGCCTCGCATAGATGGCGTTGGCGCAAGCCCGCTCGCGCGTGCTGGAAACAAAAGCCCCGAGGCCCCAGTTGCCACAACAGCGGCACTTTGGGTGATCAGTGAACGACGGGAGAGCAACGCGTCAACCATTGAGAAACCTCCAATCCGCGACCGTTTTCGGTCCGACAACGATACTCAAGATAGCATGGTTCCGATGGATTCCGAGGCGCACCGGATCATAAAATCCTACTCTCACGGTTCTGTGAGACGGACAGGGGCAGCGGCAGCGAATCTCTTTGACGTTTCGTTTTACAAGGTGCGATGTTTGTATTCATCGTGTCTGAAACGAAAGGTCGTGCCATGACACAAGCGGATAAAGTCTCAGCCGAGGACATAGCTGCCTTCCGGCGCAACGGTGCAGTTGTTCTGAGGTCCAAATTCTCGCGCGACTGGCTGTCGTTGTTGAGTGAAGGCATCGACGCCGACCTTGAAAATCCGACCGACAATTTCACACGCCATACCAAGGACCCAAGCGCTCCCGGCTATTTCGAGGATTACTGGGCCTGGAACAAAATTTCCCAATTTACCGAATTCGTTCATCACTCTCCCTGTGCACCACTTGCTGCTGAACTGCTTGGGGCTCCGTCTGTCAATCTTGTCATGGACAACTGGTTCTTGCGGGAAGCGGGATCAACCTCGCGCCCACCTTTTCATCAGGATCTGTCCTACTTCGATTTTGAGGGCACTATGTGCGTGCTGTGGCTGCCGCTGGAGCCGGTGACGAAGGAAAACGGTATCGCCTTCGTCAAGGGATCACACCTCTGGAACAAGCTTTTCATGCGGGTGCGCTTTGCTGATGGGCATCCGAGTTATGAACCGACTGAAGTTGCCGGGCAAACCTATCACCCGCCACCTGATGTAAACGCGGACCCCGAAGCGTATGACCTGTTGCAATGGGATCTGGAGCTTGGGGACTGCATCTTTTTCGATATGCGAACGTTACATGGCGGGCTATCCGCGACGACCCCGTCGGAAACGGTCCGCCGTTTCACCCTTCGCATGACTGCACCAGATGGAGTCATCCGATACCGCGGCGACTGGGCCGAAGACGAGCGCGCGCAGTTCGAAGCCGCGGGTTATGGCGAAGGCGATAAGATCGACGGCCCCTTTTTCCCCCGCTTATGGCCCCGCTAAGCGGGGGGGGGGCAATGCACCCAATCTGTGCGTTTGCGCACTTTATTGGGCGGAATAAGCGTCTATCTCTTGTTTGAGCGAACGATGGATGGCTTTGCCATCTGCAACCAAGGGAGTGCTGAAATGAGTTGGAATCCGACCCATAATCCTGATTGCGTCTCGGAAAACCCGGCGCTGGACACGCTGATCATCCCGCGTGCCCGCGATCTGGGCGGGTTCGAAGTGCGCCGCGCATTGCCTTCAGTGAAACGACAATTGGTTGGCCCGTTCATCTTTTTCGATCAGATGGGTCCTGCCGAATTCATCACCGAAGGCGGTATCGACGTGCGCCCCCATCCGCATATCGGACTGGGCACAGTGACCTATCTGTATCAGGGCGAGTTTGAGCACCGCGACAGCCTTGGCACCCACCAGATGATCTATCCGGGTGAGGTCAATTGGATGGTCGCGGGGCGAGGTGTTACACATTCCGAACGCACAAGCGACGAAACGCGTGGTAAAAAGCATAGTCTTTTTGGAATCCAGACGTGGATCGCCTTGCCCGAAGCGCATGAGGATATGGCCCCTGATTTCGAACATCACAAACAGGCCGCGCTGCCGCATCTTCAGGACGCGGGTGCTAGCGCCCGGTTGATTCTGGGCTCGGCCTATGGCGAAACCAGTCCGGTGACTATGTTGTCCGAAACCTTCTATCTGGACGTGCAGCTTGAACCCGGTGCCTCGTTCCCGCTGCCCGATGATCAAGAGGATCGCGGCGTTTATGTCACTCAAGGCTCGGTCGAGATCGCAGGCGACACGTTTGAAGAAGGCCGTATGATGGTTTTCCGCCCCGGCGACAAGCTGTCGGTCAAAGCGGGCCCCTTGGGTGCGCGGCTGATGCTGCTGGGCGGCGCGACGCTGAACGAGGACCGGTATATCTGGTGGAACTTCGTTTCCTCTTCGAAAGAAAAGATCGAAACCGCAACGCGTGAGTGGAAAAGCGCCGATTGGGCCAATGGTGCGTTCCATTTGCCACCGGGTGACGATCAGGAGTTTATCCCTATTTCTGAAGAGCTTGAACGGACCAAACCTCGGTTGGCACGTTGACAAGTGCCCCGAAAAGCGGCGGGGTTGTGTAACAGGTCGTTTGCGGTGATCCTTTCAGGTATTTCTGAGGGGGCATTATGAAACTCGTAATTGCAGGTGCGGGCAGCATTGGTTGTTATTGCGGAGCATTACTGGCTCGAGCGGGCCATTCCGTCACCCTGCTGGGCCGCGCCCGTGTGCTTGACCCGATCCGCCAACACGGGCTGACGGTTACGGATTTCGATGGGCTTAATTACACAGCACCAGCCAATACCCCAGACCTCAGCCAAGATCCAACTTGTTTGGCTCATGCAGAATTGGTCATCGTCACTGTCAAATCGGGTGCCACTGCGGATATGGCCGAACAGATCGCTGCTGAGGCACCGTCGGACGCGCCGATTCTGTCCTGGCAGAACGGGATCGAAAACGCTGCGACCTTGCGTGCTGCCTTGCAGGGGCGAGATGTCCGTGCCGGAATGGTGCCCTTTAACGTGGTGCCTAGTGGACCTACTACCTATCACCGGGCCACCTCGGGCGAAGTCGTCATCGAAAATGGGCCCGGAGATCTGGCCGAGCGTCTCAGCAGCCCGGATCTGCCTGTTTTGGCGAGTGATCAGATCGAGGCCGTGCAATGGGGCAAACTGTTGATCAATCTGAACAACGCGCTGAATGCGCTGTCGGGTTTGACGATCGTGGATCAACTGAAAAGCCGCGACTGGCGTTTACTTGTTGCGGATCAGATGGCCGAGGCGCTTTTGGTTCTCAAGGCGGCGGGGCACCCAGTGGCATCGACCACGCCGCTTCCGGTTTGGATGACCCCGCATATCCTGCGGCTGCCGACTCCGCTGTTTACCCGCGTCGCCGCCCGGATGCTGACGATTGATCCCAGTGCCCGGACGTCTATGGCCTATGATCTGATGGCTGAACGACAAACGGAAATCGACAGTTTGCAAGGCCACATAATACGGTTGGGCCATGAAACCGGGGTGCCGACGCCCATCTGCATACAAGTGTCCGACCTGATCAAACACGCGCCTGATCACCCGCTGACCCCGGATCAGATCAGGTTGTAAGACCCCTTAGGCGAAAGCAGTTAGCATCCAAAAGATTATGGCTGACATGGTCGCGGCAGCAGGTACGGTGATGACCCAGGCCGCTACGATGGTCATAAAATGCGAGCGCCGCACCAGTTTACGACGGCGGTACTCTTCGGGTGCCAGATTATGCCCTGTTGCACGCAGCAGGTTGGCGCGTTTACGTCGCCGTTCGGAGTCCCACTCGCGGAAAAAGCCCACACCAAAAACTGCGCCAACTGCGATATGGGTCGAGCTGACAGGCAGCCCCAGCCAACTGGCCACGATCACGGTGATCGCCGCCGAAAGGGCGACACAGAAAGCCCGCATAGGGTTCAGCTTGGTGATCTGGCTACCGACCATCCGGATCAGTTTGGGGCCAAATAAGAACAGACCAAAGGAAATCCCAAACGCGCCGATAATCATTACCCAAAGCGGAATTGAGACCTTCGACGCGAAATCCCCGAATTCTGCCGCGTGCACAATCGCGGCCAGAGGGCCAACCGCATTGGCCACGTCATTTGCGCCATGGGCGAAACTCAGGAACGTGGCCGAGATGACCAGCGGCAAGCCAAACAGAGCTTTCAGTGACCGCGTTCGGTTTTCAAGCCCTTCGGACTTGCGTCGCACCCATGGGACGGTGGCGGACCAAGACAGCAGACCTGCGCCCAACCCGATTAACAGCGCCATCTCAAGTTCGATTTTAACGATGCGTTTAAGCCCCTTTACGGTAAGATAAGTGGCAAAGGCCCCTGCCATCACTGCCACAAGGATGGGCACCCATTTGCGGGCCGCCGCGATCTTATCATCCTGATTTTGAATCTTGGTCTGGATCAGCGCCAGAAAACCGGCGGAAATCAAACCACCCAGTACAGGCGAGATCACCCAACTGGCCGCAATTGCGCTCATCGTGCCCCAATTGACTGCACTTAGCCCCGCTGCTGCAATCCCGGCCCCCATGACGCCTCCGACAACCGAGTGCGTAGTCGACACAGGCGCGCCGACCCAAGTTGCCAGATTGACCCACATGGCAGACGAAATCAGTGCTGCCATCATCGCCCAGATGAAAACGCTGCTGTTCTGAACAGACGCAGGATCAATGATCCCCTTGGAAATGGTCGAAACCACATCACCACCTGCCAGCAACGCACCTGCGCTTTCGGCGATGGCCGCGATCAAGATGGCCCCGCCCATGGTCAGTGCGTTTGCACCAACGGCTGGACCCATGTTGTTGGCCACATCATTTGCGCCAATGTTGATCGCCATATAGGCCCCAAAAGCGGCAGCGGCGACCACGATGTAGCTGCCATCGGCCTGACCAAACAGAACGGCCGCTGTCAGTCCTGCAACGACCATGAACGCCAACGCGATTCCCGGTGCCAACAAAGGACGGGAAACGTGTATGTTGGCGTTTTCAACGCGAGAAATGCGATGCAGGTCGCTGTCCAGCGCCTGCCAGCGCGGCTTGGGGTTTGTGTCAGACATGGGCTTGATCAGTTTTTCAAAGACGGCCCGCAGCTAACGTTTCGATGCTGCAAGGACAAGCCGCATGTCATCAATTTGTTGCGAAGTTGTTACATTTGACGCAGCAGCGACTGTAGTTCAGGTTCCTGCACCTGCGTGGCGGCTTCGGCCGGTGAAAACCACTTTCGTGTCCGCTGATGGGCTTCGGGGAAGTCTTCGACCAGCTTGCGCACCACAATCCGGTATACATTGGTCAGCACCGGTTGCGTCGACCCGTCCTTGAGGATTTTGTCGTAAGTAAAGTGACCGATGGGTTTCTTGTCCACCTTGTCCGCCCGCACTCCGGCCTCTTCCCAAGCCTCCTGCAGCGCCGTTTCGGCCCCGTCCAGACCGTCAATCGGCCAGCCCTTTGGAATGATCCAGCGCCCGGTATCCCGACTGGTGATCAACAGAACCTCATTCTGCCCTTTGTGTTTTCGGGTGCACAAAGCCGCGAACTGCACCCGTCTGGGGCGCAGGAACAAAGGCCGACCAACCTCTTCCCAGATATTTCGCAGTTTTGAACCCATCCGCAGCGTATCAACCATATCCTGTCATCGGAACTGAAGGGACGTAACAGTGGAAATGTTGAATTTCAATTAAATCTTCAGATTTTCCGTATTCGTGAGCGGTTTTCGGTTCGAGTGGCTGAACACTGTTTCAGCCCCGGTCGATCTTGCCTTAGCCGCGTCTGCGCTTTGCCCTCAGCGTTGGGTCGGCTTGTGTTGGGTCTTCCGGCCACGGGTGTTTTGGATACTGGGCCCGCATATCCTTGCGCACGTCCGCGTAAGAGCCAGCCCAGAATCCGGGTAGATCGCGGGTGATCTGGATCGGACGTTGCGCAGGTGACAGAAGGGTAATTTTCAGCGGCGCGCCCCCGACAACCGGGTGACTCGAAACGCCGAACAATTCCTGCAACCGGACCGAGATTTCTGGCACCGCTGCACTGTAGTCAATCGGCACCTTGCGTCCTAATGGGGTTTCAAACGATCCCGGTGCACGGCGGTCCAGTTCTTGCGTCTGTGCCCAATCCAAACGGGCGCGCAGGGCGGGTAACAGGTCGAAACGCTTCCAATCTTCCGCGCTTTTGACGTCTGAGAGCATCGGCAGCAGCCAATCCTCCAAGTCGGCCATCAGGCCTTCGACCGAGAAATCGGGCAGGTCGGTCCCGTCTGCGCGCACCAGTTCGACCCGGGCTGCCAGTCGACCGGCGGCCCCGTCGAGTCGCAGCCCTAGGTCGCGGACCCCGTCCAGCATGGCCCGCGCGACATCTTCATCCGGGACTTCCTTCCAGATACGATCATCCAAGGTGATCGCACCGAACCGTTCCTGTCGTCGTGACACAACCCGGCGTTCGCGTTTCGACCACGTGCAACTGTCAACCCAGGCGATTTGATCGGAAAACAAATCCCGGATCTCTTGTTCCGAGATCTGCGTGGCCATGCGTACCTTTGCTTCGCGCGGGTTGCCATCCGTATCGTTCACAACCAAGTAAGGCGCGCCCGCCAGCGTGTCACCATTATCCAGAACAACGCCCTTGCCGCCCGACAGCACATAGCGCGGTGCTTCTCCTTTGCGCCGCTGTCCGACGCGATCAGGGTAGGCCAGGGCGACCATGGCCGCAGGGCTCAGGCGCTCGGACCCGTTCTTGGCCTGCGCCCGCAGTCTTTTGGTTTCGGCCTGGATACGGTCTATGGCGCCCATATTCACCTGCCATACGCGGTTACGCTGAAACGCCCGCACATCCCGCAACGCCTCTTGCCGTAGCGCGATATCGACCGGGGCGCCGCGCAAGGGGTCACGTTCAGCCATAAGTGCCGCCAATGGCGCAGCTTGCGAACCTGCGCTTTCCAACATATGACCCAGCCGGGGGTGCAGAGGTAACGCGGCCAAGGCTCGCCCGTGATCAGTGATCCGCCCCTTATCGTCCAGTGCGCCAAGCATCGTCAGCAATGCCCGTGCCTCGGCCAGTGTTCCGTCGGGCGGCGGTGTCAAAAAGGCCAGATCATTGGCGTCCGCGCCCCACAACGCCAGTTCCAACGCCAGTCCGGTCAAGTCAGCTGCCTCGATCTCGGCAGGCGGGTAGGCAGCCAGAGCGCCTTCTTCACCTTTTGACCACAGCCTATAACACACGCCTTTGGCCACACGGCCCGCGCGACCCGCGCGTTGCGTCGCTTCGGCCCGCGTTACGCGGTCTGTGACCAGCCGCGACATGCCCGAGCCCGGATCAAACCGTGCCCGCCGCGCTTGCCCCATATCCACGACCACGCGGATATCTGGGATGGTCAGAGAGGTTTCGGCAATCGACGTCGCCAGCGCCACTTTGCGCCCGCTTTTAGCGGGGGCAATCGCTGCGCGCTGGGCGGCAAAGGGCATTGCCCCGAACAATGGATGCACGGCACAGGCTTCAGATAGTCTGGCTTTCAAGGCGGTCTCGGCCCGCCGGATTTCGCCTTCACCGGGCAGGAACACTAAAAGACCACCCCCTGTGGCGCGCGTTTCACGTTCGGCCTGCACCACCAGTTCTACCAGCGCATCCAAACGACGTGCTTGTAGCCCCAAGGGGCGATCCAGCCAGCGGGTCTTGACAGGAAAGCTGCGCCCCTCGGACGTGATCAGCGGGGCGTCCATCAATTGGCCAACGGGCTCGGCATCCAAGGTGGCAGACATGGCCAGCAGGATTAGGTCATCCCGCAGCGCACCTGCCACCTCGAGGCACAGGGCAAGCCCCAGATCAGCGTTCAAAGAGCGTTCGTGGAATTCGTCGAAAATCACCGCGCTGATACCGGGCAGGTCAGGGTCTGATTGCAGCATTCTTGTCAGGATGCCTTCGGTGACGACCTCGATCCGCGTGTCTTTGGACACTTTCGCGTCGCCGCGCACGCGGTAACCCACGGTCTGCCCCGCGCGCTCTCCCAGAGTTTCGGCCATCCGCTCTGCCGCTGCCCGCGCAGCCAGCCTTCGGGGTTCCAGCATCACAATCTTGCCGTCGCACAGATCGGCCTCGAGCATCGCCAACGGCACCCGCGTGGTCTTGCCTGCGCCTGGCGGTGCCTGCAGCACAGCGCGTCCACGGGCACGCAAGGCATTCAGCAAGGCGGGAACGGCGTCATCTATGGGCAGGCGATTGGTCATGCGCACCTTATCCGCCATCGTGCTGGCGGCGTCCAGTTCCCGCACTTGCACAAGCTGCAGGCCATGAACGAAATGCCGCAGGATTTGTTTTGCGCGCAATTCTCATGCCCTTCGGTCTGGACAAATACCCCCGGACCACGGCAACTATTCCTGCCTCAGGGAACGGGACA
This sequence comes from Ruegeria sp. HKCCA6837, assembly GCF_013034475.1. Taxonomy (NCBI): domain Bacteria; kingdom Pseudomonadati; phylum Pseudomonadota; class Alphaproteobacteria; order Rhodobacterales; family Roseobacteraceae; genus Ruegeria; species Ruegeria sp. HKCCA6837. Next base: position 36,023 of record NZ_WQGD01000005.1, on the reverse strand, counting down.
AGCATGCAGACAGACAGTTTAAGTGACAGGATATTGAACGGCGAGCGTCGTGCGCTGGCGCGTGCCATCACTCTGGTCGAGAGCAATCGTGCTGATCATCGGGCGCAAGCCAGCGAGCTTTTAACTCAGCTTGCGGGATCGGGACGTCAGGCGTTGCGGATCGGTTTGTCGGGGACACCCGGGGTCGGCAAGTCCACCTTTATTGAAAGCTTCGGCATGATGCTGACTGGGCAAGGACTGCGCGTGGCTGTTTTGGCGGTCGATCCGAGCTCGGCACGTTCGGGTGGTTCGATTCTGGGCGACAAAACCCGGATGGAACGCCTGAGTCGGGAAAAAAATGCCTTTATCCGGCCTTCTCCCAGCCAAAGCCACCTTGGCGGCGTAGCCCGTCGCACCCGTGAGGCCATCGCCCTGTGCGAGGCGGCGGGTTATGATGTGGTGCTCATCGAAACGGTCGGTGTGGGGCAGTCGGAGACGGTTGTTTCCGAACTGTCGGACTTGTTTCTGCTGCTATTGGCCCCTGCAGGCGGAGACGAATTGCAGGGTGTAAAGCGCGGCATAATGGAGATGGCCGACGTCATCCTGATCAATAAGGCTGATGGCGACCTGAAGGCCACTGCCACACGCACCTGCGCGGACTATGCGGGCGCGTTGCGATTGCTGCGTAAACGTCCGCAAGATCCCGAGGGTTTTCCCAAGGCCATGACCGTATCAGCGGTTGAAGAACATGGGCTGGAGCAGGCGTGGGACGAAATGCAATCCTTGACCCAATGGCGTCGGGACAATGGCATTTGGGAAGCCAATCGCGCGGCGCAAGCACGGTATTGGTTCGACCAAGAGGTGCGTCATGCTCTTCTTGCGCGCCTCGACACACCGCAGGCCAAGGCCGAGATGGAGCGTCTGAACGCCGAAGTCTCAGCCGGGCATTTGAACCCGGCAAAAGCGGCAGAGGAACTGCTCGGTGCACTGACCTGATGGTCGGGTTTGGTCGGGGAGCCTACGGGCTGTGCAAAATAAAAGATTTCGCGCGGCCTGTCTTGACCCTCCCGGCGATTCCCACTACACGCATCCAACCAGTTTTCGGGCGCGACTTCGGGTTGCGCCCCTTGTGATTTGGCCAAGGGTCTGAAGCCCGGCCTCCAGAAACAAAGGAAGAAACCATGTCGCGCCGTTGCGAACTGACCGGAAAAGGCCCGATGACTGGCAACAATGTCAGCCACGCCAACAACAAAACCAAACGTCGTTTCCTGCCGAACCTGAACGACGTCACCCTGCAGTCCGAGACCCTGGGTCGCGGTGTTAAACTGCGCATCTCGGCAGCTGCGCTGCGCTCGGTAGACCACCGCGGTGGTCTGGACGCGTTCCTGGCTAAAGCCAAGGACGAAGAGCTGTCGGCAAACGCTCTGAAAGTGAAAAAGGAAATCGCCAAGGCGCAAGCCTCGGCCTAAGCCTTTATTCTATTAAGTAATTTAAGGCCCCGTACCCTTTTGGTGCGGGGCTTTTTTGTCCTGTGGCTATATGGCGGCAATTCGCATTGTTCCCGAATTCGAAATAATTTTTTCGATTGGTGAATTTCTTCACATACAGAGATTCGAATCTGACTTAACGTTAGGTCATTCATCAGGCGGGGGCCCGAATATGTCGTTAAAAAGTTTCTACATTTTTCTGTTTCTGGCCGCTGTGCTCCGCAAGGCAATTGCAGCCTGTGCGCAGATGCAGCGCAAAGTGAACCGGTCGCACACCAGCTTTACTGCAAGCGAAGTGAAACGACCTGGGGTGGACTACTGAAAACCGCTTCAAGCGCGACCCTTTAGCGCTTGAAGCGCCTTTGCACGCTGACCTATACCAAGGTCAGGATGAGACCTAAGACCGCCAGTATTCTGCCGTTTGTTTTATCCCTGCTTCTGGTGCTGACCGGGCAGGGTCTTGCCATGTCGCGCGGCATGAATAGTGCTGTTGGCCAGATGGTATTGTGCACCGGAAATGGCCCGGTCGTTGTCTACATGGATGAAAGTGGGCAACCTACTGCGCCACCGCACTATTGCCCGGATTACGCGCTGTCCCTCATGGGGGCAATTGCCGCGACCCATCCCACATTGCCCGCAGCGCCGGAACTTGCGCAACCCGCGCCATTGCGAGATGTGGGCAACCAGATCGCATTGCCGGTGCCGCGCGCTCCGGCCCGCGCGCCGCCTTCTGTTGTTTGAAAACCCATCTTTTCTAAAGTTTTGAACAACAAGGAGAGGCGCGATGTCCCTCAAATCCGAACTGCTTGCAACCCTGGCCGCAGTCACGCTGGCCATTCCCGCTCTGGCCGATGGCACCATCAAGGTGGATGACGCTTATGCCCGTTCTTCGGGCAAAACGGCCAAGGCTGGTGCCGCTTTTATGATGATCGAGAATCAGGGCGTCGCAGATGACCGCCTGATCGGCGCAACCTCGGACGCCGCGGCCCGTGTTGAACTGCATACACACGAGGTCGACGATAACGGCGTGGCCAAGATGGTGCATGTGGAAGAAGGCTTTGTCATTCCCGCTGGCGAAACCTACATGCTGAAACGCGGCGGGGCTCATGTGATGTTCATGGGCCTGACAGCGCCTTTCGAGCAAGACGCAATGGTGCCCGTCACTCTGATTTTCGAGAATGCCGGTGAGGTCGAGATCGAGATACCCGTTGATCTGGAACGTCAAGACAAAGGTGGTCATGGCGGTCACGGATCTCACGGAGAGAGCACGGATTAAAGCGCGCCTGTCTTTGCGCCACGTTGCGCCTTTTCCATGCATCAGGCCGGGCATTGCCCGGCCTGAGTACGTTTGTTTAGGGGGTGGCTTTTATTTATTCACGGTCTTTAGTCCGACCCGATCACCCGCTTTTCGGAACCGGGAGGCCAGCCAGAACATGACAGCAGCAATTGCAAGCGCCGAAAAGGCGATACCCCACCCAAGCGCCACCAATGCCACCGCTGGCCAGATCATCAGAACCAGCCCGACAACCAGGGCAACAAAGCCCGAAACCCGCATTGATCCGCGTTGCGGGTCTCGCTGGTGCATCTGCTGAGCGGCGGCCAGTGAACCGATCCCGATGATAAGCGCCCATGCACCCAACAGGAAAAAGGCGAGCTTGACCGTGCCTTCCGGCCAGATCAGCAGGATCAGACCGATCACTAGCGCGCCGATCGCGGCACCTCCTAAAACACCACGGCGTCCAACCCCAAAAAGAGTCAGGCCGCCATCCAGGATCAATAGTACTCCGACCAGTTGCAACAGCACGGCGATGCTGCCAGAGGGCCAGAACAGAGCAGCAATGCCAACAATCCCCGCCAACGCTCCACGCAGTAAAAAGGTCCACCAGAGATTGGATAGCTGCTCGCCCAGCAAGTCGCGCTGGGCCATGCTGCCATCCTCCAGGATTTCGCCGGTTTTGGGTTCTTGGTCGGCCATGGCTGATCCTCCAATCGTTTCGGGCGCAATCTAAGCAAAAAAATATAGTGTTGTCTGCATCTTATGAGGGTCGTGCCAGCAATTGCTCAACCCAGTTAGGCACCGTCTCTGACGCCTTGCCAAGGATATATGTGTCAAACCCCGAGGCCCCAAGCGTTGGCTCCAGATTAATCTCGACGGTTTGCGCGCCTGCCGCTTGTGCCTCGTGCACAAAGGCTGCTGCTGGATAAACCTGACCTGATGTTCCGATGGCGGCGAAAAGCGATGCGCTGGCCAAATGGTCGTAAATCTCATCCATGTGGTACGGCATCTCTCCGAACCAGACCACATCGGGACGGGCTGTTGGCCGGTTGCAGGATGGGCAGGGTTCGCCCACGGCCATCTCAGGTGGAGCGCCCCAGCGATGTCCGCAGGCTGAACACAACGCACCTGCCAGTGTCCCGTGCATGTGAATGACATTTCGCGCGCCACCAGCTTCATGCAGGCCGTCAACATTTTGAGTGACGATCACCACTTCACCGGGCCAGTCCTTTTGCAGCCGGGCCAGTGCTTTATGGGCGGCATTTGGTTCTACGCCAGCGGCCTGAACGCGACGGGCATTGTAAAAACCCTGCACCAAAGCCGGGTTGCGGGCGAATCCTTCGGGCGTGGCCACATCCTCGATCCGGTGCTGCGCCCATAGCCCGCCCTCATCGCGAAAGGTGCTGAGCCCGCTTTCGGTGGAAATTCCGGCTCCGGTCAGAATGACGATCTTTTCCATATCCCCTCCACACGGTACAGCTTTGCCATGTCACACCGTATCCTCTTTGTCTGTCTCGGCAACATTTGCCGATCCCCCGCGGCCGAGGGCGTCTTTCGCTCTCACGCGCCGCATCACACAACCGACAGTGCCGGAACCATGGGCTGGCACGCGGGTAAACCGCCCTATGGCCCGATGCAGGCCGCCGCCAAAGCCAGGGGCTATGGCCTCAGCGACCTGCGTGCCCGTCAGTTCACGGCGGCCGATTTCGAACGTTTCGATCTGATCATCGGTATGGATGCAAACAACATGGCGGATATCGAAGACCTGCGCCCTGCAGGCAATAACACGCCTGTGCGCCTGTTGACGGACTTTGCCCATGAATCCCAGTCGGACCATGTGCCTGACCCCTACTACACGCGGGATTTCGATGGTGCACTGGATCTGATCGAAGCAGCAGTGGCTGGCTTGGCCTCTCATCTGGAGCGCTAGCCGCCGATCACCTTCAACTGACCGTTCAGCCAAGGCAGTTTGTTCAGTGCCGGTTCGATGATTTGGTTCTGCATCAGCCGACGTGTCATTCCCGCGACCTCCTGCGGCACCTGATCCGACCAATCGGTGCGGGCCAAAAGCGATATCGTGCGAGAGAAATCTCCAAACGGGGCAGGGTGGGCCTCTAAGCCATCATGGAACCGTGTTGCACGCATGAAACCCAACGGCGTGGTGATCGCCCAGCCCAGGCCACGCGCGACCATGGCCATCAGCGCCATATGCGACCCGATCTCAAACCGTTCCTCGAACTCCTGCGCCTCACGCGCCATATGCACTTCGATCTGGCGACTGATCAGTTGCTCGCGGGCATAGCGTAGAAACGGTAAACCGTCTTGCACCGCCGCCACGCCGCCAGATCCCTTCGGGGCCACCAGAATGAATGGATCGCGCACCAGACGATATTCGACCACACCCTCTAGCACTTCGCCGCTATGGGCGGTGACAGCCATATGAAGCCGTTGTTCGGCCAGTGCCTCGAACAGATCCAGGCTGGACAGGGTGATCAGTTTGAAATTCGACCGTGTCAGGCTGTCCGCCAGCAGCGTGGCCAGCCGTGGGGTCAGATCGTTGTCGAAATCGTCGATCAACCCGATGGAAAGCGTGGTCAGGTGCCCCAGCTCCATGACCGACAATTCGCTTTGCGCCATCTGCAACTCGGCCAAAACAGCCTCGGCCCGTTCCAAAAAACTGCGCCCGGCTTGCGTTAGTCGCATCGGGCGGCGTCCATGATCGACCAGATCGGTGCCCAGCGCGTTTTCCAGATTGCGCAATTGCTGAGAAACGGATGGTTGGCTAAGCCCGGTGATCTCGGCGGCCTGCGCTACCGATCCCGTCCGCGCCAAAGCCTCGAACACCTCAAGGCCCCGCAGGGTCAGCCCTTTCATCACCATCGCACACACCTTTCGCTGCGCCTTTTCTGGGGCGCAGCTTGCATCAGGTCAAGGATTTGCGGTGCGTTAACTGCAGATCGCCTGCGCCATCTGGCCAAAGTTCTGATACCGATCCCACAGCGCATCATCACGCGCGGTCTTCGACATCTTCAATTCTTGCGCCTGATGGGGGTCTTCGAACCATTTCGAGACGGTCTTCTGGTCACTGCGCGTCAGTGCTTGATCTGCCACGCGCTGAATGCAGCTGCACCGATCACGTGTGGCCGCCGCCCGATCCGACGCCAGGCAGGCGCGCTTGATCTGCGCGGCCTCAACCTGCGGAGCGATGGCCGTCATCGTTGCGGCACAGAAAGCGATTAAGAGGAACTGTTTCATGCTCATGCCTCGTTTTTGCCTGCCCTGAGGGATCTTGTGCCCCTCTCAGTCTGAGCGGGAGTATGAATCAAAGTGGTTAACGGATCAATCGTACGTTGCAAAAAAGTGATTGCACGAGTCGGAAACGCCTAGCCCGCAGGGCGGGCTTCAACTCGGCATTCATCTGAAAGAGTGTAACCCGCACCCATCGCGACATAGCTTGATTGCTGGACTATTGGCTATACGGTTGTTCCAACACTCAAGTTTATGAACGCGGAAGTTTTAATGAAACTAAAAACAACAGGACTATTCTTAATCGCGACTTTGATGTTTGTGTTCGGCATGGCAGAGCAAAGCACTGCTCAAGATCGATCAGACGACCTGGATAGACCTGTCAGAGTGCTCATTTCAGGCATCTCCGGTCAACTCGCCACTGAAGTAACCGGCGGGGATTTCAATCAGAAGATCGACTTCAACTATCCTTCAAAACAACTTTCTGATTTTGACCTTATGGTAATTTTTACCGACCATTTTTTTGAGGCTCTCGATGAAGAAATCGTAAGGGCGCTCGGATTTGTCGAAAGCGACTTTCAAAGTAATGATGAAGACAATTTTCTAACCGTATTGACGGCGGAGTTTGAGGGGGATGAAACACCATTCCCAATCCTCGTGATTAACCGGCGCCACTTCTATGCTCGGGATCGAACTTGCCATGTTCCTTTGCCTAGGGACCTAATTTTGAAAGCTGATTGGCGTGGCGTTCTTGATCGAGAGCGGGACTATAAGCTGGCTTCAGATTGCGGGAATTCATCGTAGGCTCAAGCAATTGTCAAACGGCTTGCCGAGGTGAACAAGTCGAAGGACGTTGTATAGTATCGTCGGCGCACTCAATCCACCTTGACCAACCCACGATTCCTCTACATATCCCCAACCCATGACAGACCTCGCTCATATCCGCAATTTCTCCATCGTCGCGCATATCGACCATGGCAAATCCACCCTTGCTGACCGGCTCATCCAAGAGACCGGAACGGTCAAGGATCGCGACATGAAGGAACAGCTGCTCGACAGCATGGATATCGAGCGTGAGCGTGGCATTACCATCAAGGCCAACACGGTCCGCATCGACTATACGGCGGATGATGGTGAGCATTACGTGCTGAACCTGATCGACACGCCCGGTCACGTGGACTTTGCTTATGAGGTCAGCCGGTCCATGCGCGCGGTCGAAGGATCGCTGCTGGTAGTGGACTCGACCCAAGGGGTCGAGGCGCAGACGCTGGCCAATGTGTACCAAGCCATCGACGCCGATCATGAGATCGTGCCGGTGCTCAACAAGATCGACCTGCCTGCCTCCGACTGTGACCGTGTGGCCGAACAGATCGAGGATGTGATCGGCATCGACGCGACTGATGCCATTCAGGTCAGCGCCAAGACGGGGCAGGGCATCCACGAAACGCTAGAAGCCATTGTGAAACAGCTGCCCGCACCGCAGGGCAATCTGGATGCGCCGCTCAAGGCGATGCTGGTGGATTCGTGGTACGACGCGTATCTCGGCGTGATCGTTCTAGTCCGCATCATGGACGGCACGCTGAAAAAGGGGATGCGGGTCAAGTTCATTTCGAACAACACCCTGCACCACGTCGACCGTGTCGGTGTTTTCCGGCCCGAGATGGAGATGGTCGACAGCCTCGGTCCCGGTGAGATCGGCTTTCTGACCGCATCGATCAAACAGGTCCGCGACACCCGCGTCGGTGACACGATCACCAATGACCGCAACGGCACCGAGGTTGCGCTGGACGGCTTCAAACCCGCGCAGCCGGTGGTGTTCTGCGGCCTCTTCCCCGTCGACAGTTCCGAATTCGAAGACCTGCGTGATGCGATCGACAAGCTGGCCCTGAACGACGCCAGCTTCAGCTTTGAAATGGAGACCTCGGCCGCGCTGGGCTTTGGCTTCCGCTGCGGCTTCCTGGGGCTTCTGCACCTTGAGGTCATCCGCGACCGCATCGAACGCGAATATGATATCGAGCTCATCACCACCGCGCCGTCGGTGATCTATCACGTCTACATGAAAGACGGCGAGATGATCGAGCTGCACAACCCCGCCGACATGCCCGACCCGTCCAAGGTCGACCATATCGAGGAACCGCGCATCAAGGCGACCATTCTGGTGCCTGACGAATACCTCGGCGACGTGCTGAAACTCTGCCAGGATCGCCGCGGCATCCAGCTGGACCTGACCTATGCGGGCAGCCGTGCCATGGTCGTCTATGACCTGCCGCTGAACGAGGTCGTCTTCGACTTCTACGACCGCCTGAAATCAGTGACCAAGGGCTATGCCTCGTTCGACTACCAGATGACCGGCTATACCGAGGACAATCTGGTCAAGATGTCGGTGCTGGTGAATGACGAACCGGTCGACGCGCTGTCGACCATGGTTCACCGCGACCGGGCCGAGATGCGGGGCCGGGCGATGTGCGAAAAGCTCAAGGACCTGATCCCGCGCCATATGTTCAAAATCCCGATCCAGGCCGCCATCGGAGGCAAGGTCATCGCCCGCGAGACCCTCTCGGCCCTGCGCAAGGACGTGACCGCGAAGTGTTACGGCGGGGATGCGACTCGGAAACGCAAACTGCTGGACAAGCAGAAGGCGGGTAAGAAGAAGATGCGCCAGTTCGGGAAGGTCGATATCCCGCAGGAAGCGTTTATTTCCGCACTTAAAATGGATTCTTAATCCATTTTAAGTGCGAGTGCGCGAAAGCGTTTGGTGCAGCCAACTGGGGCCCCACTCGGTGGATAGGGAGAGCAACCGAGCTTCCTAAGAAGGGTGTTCTACTATCGGCACGATCGCTTGATAAACTCTAATAGGCAAATCTTCTCGGATACGGCCAATCATTCCAAGGACAATGTGGTAGATTCGATCTGCGTCTTGGAGCGCCTCGCCGATGTTTTCTCGCGTCACGGCACTAGTGGCACGCTTGAAGTTGGGCGCCTTTTTGGAACCAGTATTCGTCACATAGTCAACACGTAGAAAGCCGTATGGCGATCCAAAAAAAGCGCCATGTGCAGCCATATGCCGGTTTTGAACAAACCGTTTTATCCAATCTGACAATGCCGACAAGTCTTCATCGAACCCGAAATTTTTCGCGAGTTTGCTAGCTTCCTTAAATTCTTTGATGAGTTCTTTGGTAGAGAGCTTTCTGACTTGGCAGTACTGTTCAAACCAATCTTTGTTTTCTGGGGTCAGCCCCTTCAGGCAAACGATCAACGCGCTAGCGAGAAGTTCGATATGAGCACAGGTCTGTAGATAAAGGCCCAAATCAAAAACGAACTCTTTTGGAAGTAATCCCTCTATAGCCGTGCTTCTTTCAGGAAATTGTTCTTTCATACAATTGCTCAAACTGGATCTGTAAAAAAACTTGTCGGTTATGAAAAATTTAGCAGCCGTATGAACTTGTTGAAACCGTCTATTTTTTCCCGCTGTAGTTTCAACCCGCCCGCTCGGCGGCACCGCCGGGCCGCGCCGACCCGCCCCTGTCAAACCAAAGGTTTGCCTCCGGCAAAACGGGCGGCGCGTTTGCGCCCGGGGATCCGCCCGTTCGCGGCTGAATTCGTCCACTGGACGAATTCCAAGACGCCGCTCACCCCCTCGGGCCGGCGCTGCCCTCAATTCAAATAACCGACTAACTGTGACCAACCTCACAGCCCCAAACCCGCCCTCCTGCTAAACTTGACCCAACGGCAACCTCGGCAGGAGGCCCCTATGTCCATATCCATGCTCCCCCTCATCGCCCTTGGGTCGGCGGGTCTCTATTCCGTGGCCATGATCTCGATGAAGTTCTGGTGGAAAATCCCCGGTGTTGGCCTGACCCTACTGATCGTCGCCACATTGCTGGCCGCCGCAACACTGGAACTCGCCGCGCTGCGCAATGAACGGTTGGGCATCATCTATACCGGCATTCTGGGGGCCGAGGTCGTGTTGATCGCCATCGCCTCATATTTCCTGTTTGGCGAGAACTTTTCCTATCGCGAGGGGGTCGGCATCGCGCTGGTCATTGTCGGGACAGCTCTGGCATGGGCCTGAAGCCCCATTCTAAGCCCCCGGTGAACCAATTATGAAGTTTCCCTTAGGTAAGTTGTAACCTGTGTGCGCCCTCCCAATCTGTTGACCAGACAAAAAGGAGAGAGCCCATGACCAGATACATGACTGCCGGAGCAGCCGCTTTGGCCACGACACTCACCCTTGGAACGGCCGCTCTGGCCGATACCACGCCCGACCTGCGCGGCACGTGGCTGGGGTCTTACACGACCGTCCAGCCCAGCCACTACTACAAGGGCGATCAGCCCCGGTTCGATCAGGCCGAATGGATGCTCGACGTCCAGATGCAGGAAGACAATGTTTTCTGGGGGCCCAGCAAGTGGCGCCGTGATGGCGATACAGAATGGAATGAGTACGAGGCCACCGGCACCATAAGTCTCGATGGCTCAGGGTCTATTGGCATCGTTGAAACCTCACCGCTGGTGATCGGGGCCAATGCGCTGATCGATGCGCGGTATGAGGATGGCAAGATCTATGCGGATTTCCGTAGCCTGCGAAATGGAACGACCTACAGCACCGTTCTGGAACGTCAGGTGAACTGAAGCGGTTCCGGCCCGGTCGGACAATAGGGGGTATGGACCGCCGCCCGATTGTCTGCGCGGCGGAGGTGTAGGTTAGCCAGCCGGGCCGGGCCGCTTCTCAGTAGAGAAACCATAGTCTCCACCGGGGGAGGTGGGCCGGGTGGCGCGCATTGCCCGCGACAGGGTTCAGTTGGTTTTGGTCAGAATGCGGTGTTCCTCGACCCACGGGCGTCTGGACCTCGCGGACCTTCAGCGTGGCGTTGCGTGCGGTGACTTACGCGCCATCCGGTCCCAGGTGAAGCGATAGTGTGTTTCTCTCGCGTCGGAGTGCGCGATTCGATAGTTTGAGGCGCAGAGAACTTGTCAAACCTGGTGTTTTTCGCCCGGCAGAGTGCATGTTGGCGTTCGCGCTTGCAGCATTGCGCGGAAAAAGTGCGGTTTCTACCCGTATTGGCAAATGCTCCATCAACCCTGCGCAGTGCCGCGCTTTCTCGGATTATCCACAGAAATGTCCCTGCGGATATCAACATTTTATCCCCGTCAATTTTTCATGCTGCAGTGCTATTTTCTTGTCCGAAGCCGGCCGGAATGCCAAAGTCCTGACACCGCCCAGGATCCTCGGAGCCAAAGGCGGTACGCAAAGGGCCGGAGGGTTGGAGTGATTGAGAGGGTCTTGGGATTTTCTCTGAACTTCAAAGACTTACCGTTGAGGTCAGGTGATTGCGGGCAGCCCGCCCACGTCAGTTGATCATCCTCTTGGTTTACCGATGCATGCTGTGTTTCCCTATGGATTCTCAGCAATCGCCAAAGCCCCTGGTGGGGCTGAGGCAAAAGGATCGGAACGTCCCTCGGGGCGCGCCGACCCGGTAAGGCGTCAGGCGTATCCGAAAGGGTACATGCAAAGACCGCGTCTGCGCACCTGACGCCTTTTCCTTTGCCGGATCACGGTTTCATACAGGCTACCACTCACCCCTCTGCTGAACGGGAACGGGGCTCTTTTGCGCGAACAAAAGAGCCCCGGTATTTGGCTTGTGATCAAGTCGTAGGGCCAAGCGTCCAAGCGCGGATGCTTGGTAGTGACACCGGAGCCCGTCTTTCTTGAAATGCCGATGCTTGGTGATCAGGGTCAGAAACGCTTACAGGTTTTCCTGCACGTCTGTTGCAGCGTTCTGGATGGCATCCCCGGCTTTTTCGATGTCTTTGCCAGCGCCTTTTGCAGTTTCGCAGGCGGTCAGGGCAAACAGGCTCAGGCCAATCAGAAATACACGGATCATAGTCGTCTCCTTGGTGCTCGATAAATTTTCGGTAGCAGCTTTCTACTGACCAGACCAGTAGTTAGGAGGCGTCTCTGTCGCAGAATAGCTCGTAGACAACTTCAAGAATCCGACGTGGACGATCGTCTGCCAAACGATAGTAGATTGCTTTGCCTTCCCGCCGAGGTACGACCAATCCTTCAAGGCGCAAACGCGACAACTGCTGGGATACGGCGGCTTGCCGCGCGGACAAAAGCCCTTCCAGTTCTGTGACGGACTTCTCACCAGATACCAGATGGCACAAAATCATCAGGCGTCCTTCGTGACTAATTGCCTTTAGAAAATTAGATGCAAGCGCGGCGTTTTCTACCATGCGATACATGTCTTCTTGGGGCATGTCCTGGGACAACTGTGGAAGTGCCATCGTTCTAGTTCCTTGCTAACCCCGTCAATGGGTAACGTTATCATATTACGGCGCAACTACGCCGTTCACTCACCTACATGTTTCGTGCATTTTGTTCCATATGTATAAATCAAAATACCGTGATGAGTGAAAGGGGAACCCTCGCCGCTTTCCCCCGTATACTAAGGCTGTGTGGTTTAGGCGGTGGCTCAAAAGTATTCCGGATCGCGAACAACGGGTCGAGCTGTGCGGAATTGGTGTCATCCTACATTCCTTCATCGTTCTCGCTTGCCCCCCCTTGCAGCCCCCCCGAGCCAACACTAAGACTTGGGTAATACTTGTTGGGGTAGTGTCCCGATCCATAGCAAAGCAGGCAGGTTCCGAATGTTCGATCCCGTAGATACCTACATGAATACGCTCGTTCCCATGGTCGTCGAGCAGACCAGCCGGGGCGAACGCGCTTACGATATTTTCTCACGTCTGCTGAAAGAGCGGATCATCTTCATCAACGGCCCGATTCATGATGGAATGAGCCATTTGGTCGTCGCGCAGCTGTTGCACCTTGAGGCCGAGAATCCGAACAAGGAAATCTCGATCTACATCAACTCGCCTGGTGGTGTAGTAACAAGCGGTTTGTCTATTTACGATACAATGCAGTACATCAAGCCGAAATGTTCCACATTGGTGATCGGTCAGGCGGCGTCGATGGGGTCGGTTTTGTTGGCTGGTGGCGAGAAGGGAATGCGTTTCTCCTTGCCCAACAGCCGTATCATGGTTCACCAACCCAGCGGTGGCTACCAAGGCCAAGCCAGCGACATCATGATTCACGCAGCCGAGACGCAAAAGCTGAAGGATCGCCTGTATGACATTTACGTGCGTCATACCGGGCAGACCAAAAAGGCGGTTGAAAAAGCGCTGGACCGTGACAATTTCATGAGCCCGGAAGAGGCGAAAGACTGGGGCCACATCGACGAAATCGTCGAAAACCGTGCAAAAATGGACACAGATGAGGCCTGAGACCGACACTCCGCGCCTTGGGCGCGGGGTTCATTTTGAGATTGTAGCCGCCAGAGTGCTGGCCTAAGCTGCACAAACAGGCGTAAGCGCATCCCTGACGGGGTGCAGGGACGAGGCCCGAAAGGTAGATCATGGCGACGAATTCAGGCGGCGACGGTAAGAACACGCTCTACTGCAGTTTCTGCGGGAAAAGCCAGCACGAGGTGCGAAAACTGATCGCAGGCCCGACCGTATTCATCTGTGATGAATGTGTCGAGCTGTGCATGGACATCATCCGCGAAGAGACCAAGGCCAGCGGGCTGAAGTCGTCTGATGGCGTTCCAACGCCAAAGGATATTTGCGAGGTTCTCGACGATTACGTGATCGGTCAGGCCACAGCCAAGCGTGTTTTGTCGGTGGCGGTTCACAACCACTACAAACGTTTGAATCATGCTCAGAAAGCTGGCAGCGATATTGAACTGGCGAAGTCGAATATTTTGCTGATCGGTCCCACCGGTTGCGGCAAGACTCTGCTGGCTCAAACACTGGCCCGCATCCTGGATGTTCCGTTCACCATGGCTGACGCAACGACGTTGACCGAAGCTGGCTATGTGGGCGAAGATGTCGAAAACATCATCCTCAAGCTCCTTCAAGCCAGTGAGTACAACGTTGAGCGCGCGCAGCGCGGCATCGTCTATATTGACGAGGTCGACAAGATCACGCGCAAGTCCGAAAACCCATCGATCACGCGCGACGTGTCGGGCGAGGGCGTGCAGCAAGCGCTGCTGAAGCTGATGGAAGGCACCGTGGCCAGCGTTCCGCCGCAAGGAGGGCGCAAGCATCCTCAGCAGGAATTCCTGCAAGTGGATACCACCAATATCCTGTTCATCTGCGGCGGCGCGTTTGCGGGCCTGGATAAGATCATCGCGCAGCGTGGCAAAGGCTCGGCCATGGGTTTCGGAGCCGATGTGCGCGACAATGATGATCGTGGCGTTGGCGAGATTTTCAAGGATTTGGAGCCCGAGGATCTGCTTAAATTTGGTCTGATCCCAGAATTTGTTGGGCGTTTGCCAGTTCTGGCAACGCTGGAGGATCTCGACGAAGATGCTCTGGTCACCATTTTGACAAAACCCAAGAACGCTTTGGTCAAGCAGTATCAGCGCCTGTTCGAGTTGGAAGATGTCGAACTCGACTTTACCGATGACGCATTGAAAGCGATTGCCAAGAAGGCCATCGAGCGCAAAACCGGTGCACGGGGACTGCGGTCGATCCTAGAAGACATCCTGCTGGATACCATGTTCGAACTGCCTGGCATGAAGAATGTCAGCGAAGTTGTGGTGAACGAAGAGGCCGTCGCGTCCGAGTCTCAACCTTTGTTCATCTATGCGGATGCGGCTCCTGAATCAGCTTCTGCTGGGTAAGCTGCCCTGTCGCGGCTATTGTTTTTGACAATGCGGTTGGGGGCTTTGCCCCCGCCGACGCAGTTGATTTTCTCGGAAAAAAGTCAGGCCAAATGAACGCAGGGGTCCTGCGATGGGCATGGCGGTTTGCGGATTGCCAACAACAAAGAGGGAGCGATATGGCGATCCAGCGGATCTCATCAGGCGGCGAATTTGAGGAAAAAGTTGGTTACTGCCGCGCGGTTGTCGCGGGCGGCTGGGTTCACGTGGCCGGAACGGTTGGGCAGGGTGAAGATATTGTGGCGCAGTGCCGCTCCGCTCTGAGCATCATTGAAACTGCTCTGCAAAAGGCAGGTGCAGGACTCGAGGATGTGGTTCGGGTGACATACATGTTGCCGGATCGCACAGAGTTTGAGCCTTGCTGGCTCATTCTGGCGGACACTTTCGGCGCAAATCCTCCGGCAGCGACCATGATTGAATGTGGATTGATCGATCCGAAATACAGGATCGAGATCGAAGTGACCGCGTTTCTGCCGGAGTGACGCTTGCGGCACCAGGGGCACTGGACCTTGGCGAGCCTTTGGTCCATACCTTTTCTCGACCGAAATGCCGGAGGCACCCGATGGGAATCCTGAACAGTCTTTTGCGAGCCGTAACCTGGTGGAACGGGTCCACTTTGAACACGCAGATTTACACTTCGCGAAAAGGCGTCAAAGTCGGCGAAGACAATGAAGGCAATGTGTTTTATCGCACAGCGGACGACAGCAAACGCTGGGTAATCTTCAACGGCGAGGCCGAAGCCAGTCGAGTTGACCCGGAATGGCACGGCTGGTTGCACCGCACCTGGGACGAACCTCCGACGGACAAACCTTTACCGCATAAATCCTGGGAAAAACCACATCAGGAAAACCTGACAGGTACTGCGCTGGCTTATACGCCGGCCGGATCGCTGCGTCGGGCCGAACCGGTTGAGCGCAAAGATTATGAGGCCTGGAGCCCGGAATAAGCGAGGCAAAGATGTCGAGCCATAATTGGACCGAAGTTGTTGTCGGTGGCGTCGTGTTGGCCGGTGCGCTGGCATTTGGTGTTTACGCCAGCCAATCGACGGGCCTGTCGAAGGGCGCGGCCGGGTATGAACTTGGCGCGTCTTTCAGATCGTTGGAAGGGGTCGGTGTCGGGACGGATGTTCGTCTTGCAGGTGTCAAGATTGGAACCGTGACCGGCGTGACGCTGAACGCGGATACTTATCGCGCAGACACGACCTTCACCATTGCCGATGGCGTCCTGGTGCCGGATGACAGCGCCATTATGATCTCGTCCGAGGGGCTGCTGGGCGGTAATTTCGTCGAGGTAATGCCCGGCGGGTCACCATTCTATTTCGAACCCGGAGACGAGATTGAGGATACGCAAGGCGCGGTCAGTCTGATCTCTCTGCTGGTCAAGTTTGTGGCCGGAGATGGCAGCGAATGATCCGCGCTGCTTTAATTGCCCTTCTTATGGTCGGGACCAGTGCTGTTGCTCAGCAAAAGGTCCAGTCCGGTCCGGGGGCAATGTTGCGTGGGCTGGACAAAGTCAGCGGGCAGACCGTCGATGTTGAAATGCAAAGCGGTGAGACCGAAGCCGTTTTTGGCTTGGACGTTGCCCTGGGGGATTGTCGTTATCCGGTTGATAACCCGACGGGTGACGCGTTTGCCTATTTGACGATTTGGGAAACGGGGAAAGCTGATCAGTTGTTTGACGGCTGGATGATTGCAACATCCCCGGCCCTGAACGCGCTGGACCATGCGCGTTATGATGTCTGGGTGATCCGCTGTATTACACCTGCTGCGGACTGATCGATTGATGCTGTGAAATCGGCGCTGAGATTCAGAGCCTCTTCCAGTTCCTTTTTGTAAGCGCTGCGTGGAATTTCGATGGCACCCAATGAGGCCAGGTGTGCGGTTAGAAACTGCGTATCGAACAGGTGGAATCCGGTTTGTCGCAGGCGGTCCACAAGATAGGCAAGGGCGATTTTCGACGCATCCGTTCGGCGTGAGAACATGCTTTCCCCAAAGAATGCAGCCCCCAAAGTTACACCATAGACACCGCCCACAAGTGCGGCTCCGTCCCAGACTTCAAGAGAATGGGCATAGCCTGTTTGGTGCAATTGGCGGTACAGATCGTGCAGCTCTGCGTTGATCCAGGTGTCGGCCCGGTCGGCACAGCCATCCACGACGCCTGAAAAGTCCTGATTGATCGTGATATCGAACCCGCAATTGCGGATGCGGCGTGAAAGACTACGCGAGACATGGAACCCGTCCAACGGAAAGACGCCGCGAAACTTTGGATCGACCCAGAACAACTCGGGATCATCTCGATGTTCGGCCATCGGGAAAATGCCGATGGAGTACCCGTGCAGCAAAAGTTCAGCGGATAGGCTCATTTTGGGTAAGAGGGAACCGGAAGGCGTGCGCCCTCCGGTTCTTGGAGGTTACTATTCCATGTTCTCCGCAAGCCAGCGCTCCAGCCAGTGGATGTTGTAATCGCCGCTGTGCAGGTCGGGTTCCTGCAGCAAGGCATGGAACAGAGGCACTGTGGTATCGATGCCGTCCACGATCAACTCTCCCAACGCGCGTTCCAGACGCGCCAGTGCTTCGGCCCGGTCGCGGCCCTGAACGATCAGCTTGGCGATCAGCGAGTCATAGTAGGGTGGGATCGAGTAGCCGTCATAGAGAGCTGAATCCATCCGCACGCCCAGACCGCCCGGCGCGTGATACGCGGTGATCTTACCCGGGCAAGGTGAAAAGTTCGGCAGCTTTTCGGCGTTTATCCGAACCTCAATGGCGTGGCCGTTGATTTCTAGATCCTCTTGCCCAAATGACATCGGTACGCCTGCGGCCACACGGATTTGCTCGCGCACCAGATCGACGCCAAAGATGCCTTCGGTCACAGGATGTTCCACCTGAAGGCGGGTGTTCATTTCGATGAAATAGAACTCGCCGTTTTCATAGAGGAACTCGATTGTGCCCGCGCCAATATAGTTGATCTTGGCCACGGCGTCGGCACAGATCTTCCCGATCCTGGCCCGTTCTTCGGGGGTGATGCAGGGGCCGGGGGCCTCTTCAAACACTTTCTGGTGGCGGCGCTGCAACGAGCAGTCGCGTTCGCCCAGATGCACGGCTTTGCCCTTGCCGTCGCCGAAGACCTGAATTTCGATATGGCGGGGAGTGGTCAGGTATTTCTCGATATAGACCTCGTCATTGCCAAAGGCGGCCTTTCCCTCAGCGCGCGCGGTCATGAAGGCGCTTTCCATCTCATCAGCGTTCATCGCGACCTTCATGCCACGACCGCCGCCACCGGCGGTGGCCTTGATGATGACGGGATAGCCGAATTCCTCACCGATACGCTTGGCATCTTCCAGCGTGGGAACGCCACCGTCCGAGCCGGGCACGCAGGGCACACCCAGCGCCTTCATCGTGTCCTTGGCGGTGATCTTGTCGCCCATCACGCGGATATGTTCCGCGGTGGGGCCGATAAAGGTGATGTCGTGATCTTCGACGATCTGCACGAACTCGGCATTCTCTGACAGGAAGCCATAGCCCGGGTGGATCGCTTGCGCACCTGTAATCTCACAAGCCGAGATGATCGCCGGTACGGACAGATAGCTTTGCGGTGAAGGCGGGGGGCCAATGCAGACCGATTCGTCTGCCATGCGCACGTGCATCGCGTCGCTGTCAGCGGTGGAATGGACGGCGACCGTCTTAATCCCCATCTCGCGGGCGGCGCGGATGACGCGCAGGGCGATCTCGCCTCGGTTGGCAATCAGGATCTTGTCGAACATGGGCCCGCCTTACTCGATGATGACCAGAGGGGTGCCGAATTCCACTGCGTCGCCATCGCCAACCAGAATGCGTTTAATCGAGCCCGATTTGGGGGCGTGGATGTGGTTCATGGTTTTCATCGCTTCGACGATCAGCAGTGTGTCGCCTTCAGAAACAGAAGCACCGACGCTAATGAATGCAGGCGCGCCGGGTTCGGGCTGCATATAGACCGTTCCAACCATGGGCGAGGTGACAGCGCCAGGGTGATTGGCCGGGTCTTCTTGCGCTGCGGGGGTTTCGGTTGCGACAGGGGCAGCCGCAGGGGCGACGGCTGGTGCAGGGGCCGCGGCGGGTACTGCGACCTGAACCGGAGCGGCTGCGGCCTGTGTCATGCGGCTGACGCGCACGTTGAGGCTGTCTTCCTCGCCATATTCGCGTTTGACCTGCAGTTCCGTCAGGTCGTTTTCGCGCAGCAATTCAGCCAGAGCCTTGATGAATGCCACATCCGCTTCGTGTTTGGTATCTGTCATGAGTGTCCTCGACGGTTCCCCTTTGGCCCGTCTGTTTTTGCGGGCTCTAATCAAATTACGCAGCGTTATAGGCCAAGCAGCCGTGCATGAAAAGCGCCGACTCGCACCATCGCGAACTGGTTTGCCGCTAAAATTAAGGGGCCGAATGGGTCACAATGGCATTCCCGACAGCTTTGCGACCAACTCAGAAAGTTTTCGAGCGCCGAACTTTTCAAGCAAGCGGGCACGATAGGCTTCGATTGTCCGATAACTCAGCCCCAGTTCCCCACCGATTTCCTTGGCCGACAAGCCGCGACACGACAGGATGGCCACCTCGCGTTCACGTACCGTCAACTCAACCAGAGGTCGTTCTTCCGAGATGTCGGAAAAGCTCCAGATACCGTGTCGGAACGGGTCATCAGGGGTGAGTGAGCGGCCCCGAGCGCGGCACCAGAACAGATCGCCATTGCGCCGCCGCATGACGCGTTCATCGGTGTAGTATCCGGTGTCGCGCATCACTTGCAGGCTGCGCTCTCCGATCCGCTCCCAATCGGCGACCGAGGGATAGAGGTGCAGCAAAGGCATATTGCGATAGTCAGCTTCCTCACCACCAAACGTGCGCGAGAACTGCAGATTGCAGCGCCGGATAATCCGGTTTTCCAGCTCTACAAGGCCGATGGGTGCGTATTCAAAGGCGGGGTCGCTCATGTGGGTATCGTGCCGGGAAACAGCACGGAAGAGAAGGGGTGAAGCAACTTCTTACATGATGATGACAAGTTGCGCTGTCGTGGAGTGTGGCTGGATTGTGTAAACTATGTAAATCGAAATAGAAAATTTTGACCTAACTAAATGAGAAATATAGTATGTTTCGAAAATAACTTGGGGTGCTTAGCTTGTCGCGGGTCAGGAGGCAACTAACATGCGTGACGCTTTGACTGGAAGCCGCATTCGCGAGCGGCGGCAGATTGCCGGGCTTAAGCAAGCGGAACTGGCCCGTTTGGCGGGGATTTCGGCCTCTTACCTGAACCTTATCGAGCACAATCGCCGTCGGATCGGGGGTAAGTTGCTGGTGGATATTGCTGCGGCCCTGTCGGTTGAACCATCGGTGTTGACGCGAGGGATAGAAGCCACGCTGGTGTCGGCCTTGCGCGAAGCGGCAGATGATGCGGTTGGCCAGAATGCAGAGTTGGACAGCTTGGAGGAGTTCGCCGGGCGCTTTACCGGCTGGGCAGGTGTTCTGGCGCAGATGCATCGCCGTGTCGTCTCGCTGGAACGAAATGTTGAGATCCTATCGGACCGGCTGACTCATGACCCTCATCTGGCGGCCTCGATGCACGAGGTTTTGTCGACCGCGGCAGCGATTCGATCTACGGCCGCGATTCTTGCGGATACTGAAGACATCGAGGCTGAATGGCGCGAACGGTTCCATAAAAACCTGCACCAGGATGCCGAGCGGTTGGCGGACAGCTCCAAGGCGTTGGTGACCTTTCTGGATGAAAGCGACGCAGCCGTCGACCCGCGTGGCGTTCCGTTGGAGGAGGTCGAAGCGTTTTTCCAGGCCCGCGATTATAGTTTCACGGAACTGGAAGAGGGGGGCGCTACGGATGCCGTCGATCTGAGCAGCCTAAATACCACAGCAGCCCAAACCTTGGCACGCGAGATGTTGGAGATTTACAGGGCTGACGCCCGGGCAATGCCACTGGATGCTGTCGCCGCTCGTGTTCGGGGCGCCCAACCAGACCCCGTTGATTTGGCCCATCATTTTTCTGTCGACATGGCGACCGTGCTGCGGCGTTTGGCCTTTTTGCCAGAAAGTGTTGTTTCTGAACCGGCGGGGTTGGTGTTGTGCGATGCATCCGGCAGCATCTTGTTTCTGAAACCAACACCAGGATTTGCCATGCCCAGACATGGCGAGGCTTGTCCGCTTTGGCCTGTTTTCACGGCGCTGAACCGACCTTTGGTTCCGGTGCGTAAGCAAGTCGAGCAAACCGGGCGGGCTTCGGCTGAGTTCGAGTGCTTTGCCTATGCGTGGCCCCATGCGGTGCCCGGCTATGATCAGGATCCGGCTTATCGATCTGTCATGCTGGTACGGCCGGTTCAAGAGCAAGCCGGTGACGCACCGGTTACGCAAGTTGGGCCGAACTGCCGGGTCTGCCCCCGCAAAGAATGCACTGCTCGACGCGAACCGTCGATTTTGAGCGAAGGTTTTTGACACTTTCCTGACAGAACGCTTAATCTGATCCTAATCGGTTGCGGGACGGACGACCGGTTTTGGGGAGGAACAGAAAATATGAGCCGCAAGGTTCTGTTGATCGAGGACGAGCCGAACATTGCCGAAGCAATCCGGTTCCTGTTGTCCCGCGAGGGGTGGCAGGTCGAGATTCATGGCGATGGCACCGATGCGCTTGAGGTTATCCAGGGGGCTCAGCCCGACTTGGTTATTCTGGATGTTATGTTGCCGGGTAAAAACGGCATGGATATTCTGCGCGATCTCAGAGAGATGGAAGAACTGGCAAGCCTTCCGGTCTTGATGCTGACGGCGCGCGGGCAGTCGCGCGACCGGGAAATGGCAGAAAATGCAGGCGTTAGCCGCTTTATGACCAAACCGTTTTCCAACGCCGAAGTGTTGACGGCTGTGCGTGATCTTCACGCGCAGGCGACGCAAATGTAATGTCAGACGAGAGCGACAAAGGTCAGCCATCCAGCGCCAGACCCTCGCTTTTTCTGGAACGTCAAAGCTATCGCCGACGCAGATTGACGGATGCGGCCCGGCTTTTGCCGTTTCTTGGGGCGCTCTTGTTCGCACTGCCGCTTCTTTGGCCGGATCGGTCCAGCGGAGATGCGGCCGTACCGCTTTCTTCGGCAATTTTCTACATCTTCGTCTGCTGGGGCGCGCTGATCTTGATCAGCGTGGTCTTCGGCTTTGCCGCGCGCCGTATGCGCACGCCCGAGGACCCTGAAACAGGGGCCGAGTGATGACCACCGTAAACGTTCTGATTCTGGTTTGTCTGGGCTATGTCGTCTTTCTGTTTGCCGTCGCCTTTGCTGCGGATCGCATGGCTGCGGCTGGACGTGGGAAATGGTTGCGCTCGCCGCTGATCTACACCTTGTCGCTGTCGATCTATTGCACCGCGTGGACCTTCTATGGCGCCGTGGGCAACGCCGCGCGGTCAGGGTTGGAGTTTGTTACGATCTATCTTGGCCCGACACTGGTCATGGTCAGCTGGTGGTGGGGGCTGCGCAAACTGGTGCGTGTGGGGCGCAGTCAAAGAGTGACCTCAATCGCGGACCTGCTGTCGTCTCGCTATGGTAAATCAAACACGCTGGCGGTCTGCGTAACCATTCTGGCGGTATTGGGCGGAACGCCATATATCGCGCTACAGCTGCAATCGATTACCCTGTCTTTCTCGATCTTTGCCGAAGCTGACCCATCGGGCCTGTATCGCGAAGGGTCCAGCGTGTTTTGGGTTGCGGCTGGCTTGGCCGTTTTTGCCATCCTCTTCGGAACGCGCAATCTGGACGTGAACGAACGCCATCATGGGGTGGTTACTGCCATTGCGGTGGAGGCTATAGTCAAGCTGTTTGCGCTGATTGCGGTCGGCGTTTTTGTCGTGTGGGGCATCGCTGGCGGTATCGGCCCGATGATGGAGCGGATCGACGCGTCGGAAATCGGGCAATGGCATGTTGATGCCGGGCGGTGGACGACCTTTATATTCCTGTCGGCGGCGGCCTTTATATGTCTGCCGCGCATGTTTCAGGTAATGGTGGTCGAGAATGACGACGAAAGCCATCTGAGAACTGCTGCCTGGGCTTTCCCCCTCTACTTGCTGTTAATGAGCTTGTTTGTAGTACCGATTGCCGTAGTGGGTCTGGACCTGCTGCCCCAAGGGGCCAACCCCGACCTGTTCGTCCTGACCGTACCCTTGTCGCAAGGCAATGACTGGCTGGCGATGCTGTCATTTATCGGCGGGTTTTCTTCCGCGACTTCGATGGTGATCGTAACAGCCATGGCTTTGTCCACGATGGTGTCGAACCATGTTGTCATGCCCATCTGGTTGAACACACAAGAAGGTACTGGCTCGGTCTCTGGCGATGTGCGCAATATCGTTTTGATGGCCCGTCGTGTGTCCATCGCGGCTGTTATGGCGTTGGGCTTTTTCTACTACCGCCTGTCCGGTGGCGGCGCAGCGCTGGCTTCAATCGGATTGATCGCTTTTGCGGGGATTTCTCAAATTTTGCCCGCTTTGGTCGGCGGTCTGTTTTGGCGCGGGGCCACGCGAACCGGGGCTCTGGTTGGGCTGACGGTCGGTTTTGTTTTGTGGATTTACACCTTGTTGTTGCCCGGCATGAGCGGCGCGTCGATGCCGGAGTCGGTGCTGCAGAACGGGTTGTTCGGCATAAGCTGGCTGCGCCCACAGGCCTTGTTCGGGATCGAGGGGATCGATCCAATGGTCCATTCCGTGATGTGGTCACTGTTGCTGAACACAATCGCGTTCTGTGTGGCTTCTTTGCTGAGTTTTCCCAGCCCGTTGGAACGGTTGCAGGGCGCGCAATTTGTCAATGTATTCGATCATTCGGTCGCGCCGCGTGGCTGGTCCGGATCGGTCGCGCAAAGCGAAGATTTGATGATCATGACCCAACGGATTCTGGGCACCGGGCCCGCGCAGGAGTTTTTCCAGGCCGAGGCCGAGAAACAAGGAGGTCGATCGCATCTGCCCGAGCCCACGCCAGCATTCCTGGGCCGCCTTGAACGCGAATTGAGCGGATCAGTTGGAACGGCCACGGCTCATGCCATGATTGGGCAGATCGTCGGCGGCTCGTCGGTTTCGGTCGAGGACCTTTTGGCTGTTGCGGATGAGTCAGCGCAATTGCTGGAATACTCCAGTCAGCTTGAGGTGAAGTCCTCTGAACTCAGCCGGACGGCACGGCAACTGCGCGAAGCAAATGCCAAACTCACGCAGGTTTCGGCGCAAAAGGACAACTTTCTGAGTCAGGTCAGTCATGAGTTGCGGACGCCGATGACCTCGATCCGCGCGTTTTCTGAAATCATGCGCGATACCGAAGGGCTGAGCAGGGATGAGCAGACCCGATACGCGACGATCATCCATGACGAAGCGCTGCGTTTGACCCGCCTGCTGGATGATCTGTTGGATCTGAGCGTGCTGGAAAACGGGCAAGTCAATCTCAACTTAGGTGATGATAGTCTGCGCTCGGTCCTGGATCGGGCCGTGTCCAGCGCATTGGCTGGTGCTGGGCGCAAGATAAGCGTGCGTCGCGCCCGTGCGGCCGAACGGATTGTCTTGCACACGGATCTGGACAGGTTGGGGCAGGTGTTCATTAACCTGATCTCAAACGCACAGAAATACTGTGACGCGGACGAGCCCGTTCTGACCATTTCCGCATATGATGTTGGCGGGCGCGTAATCATAGATTTCATCGACAATGGCAGTGGCATTCCGCCCGGCGCGCGCTCGATGGTGTTCGAGAAATTTGCCCGCGTCGGCGGCGACAAGGCCGGAGGGGCAGGTCTGGGCTTGGCAATTTGCCGCGAAATCATGCAGCGGTTGGGGGGCGAGATCAGCTATTTACCGGGGCAGGGCGGGGCGGCGTTCCGAGTCAGCCTGCCATTGGCGCACCGACAGGCCGCTCAGTGAAGCGGTCATAAAGAACTTCGTAACGTCCGACGGTGTAAACCTGTTGCCAATTGCTGAAACAATTGGTGATCAGGCGTTATGTCAGAACCCGTCAATGCCGCATTGGTGCGCAAACTGTCAGCTGGGCAAAAGGATTTGGACGACCGGCCGCGCTCGGTTCTGCGGGCGCTGCGCTTGGGGTTCGCGCGGGCCGCGGGGGATCGCCTGAACTTGCCGCTTGCAGTGATCGGGGCCAGACAAACCAGTCAGTCTGCTGAACATCTGGTTGAAGCGATTGGTCAAGACTGGTTGCTACTGGTGTTTGATGGGCCACAGGGACGTGCAGCCACGTGCCTGGACCCGCACTTGGTGTCCGCCATCGTTCAAACGCAAACCATCGGTGAGGTGATGTCGGACGCGCCAACACCACGGGCCTTTACAGATACCGACGCGGCCATGGTCGCGCCACTGGTTGAAGCGGCTTTGGCTCGATCTGCGGGTCTAATCGACCCGACGACAGAACAAGTTTGCCTTGAGGGGAACGAGTATTCGTCACGCGCGGCAGATTTGCAGAGCTTGTCTCTGACCATGACCGAGGATGAGTATCGCATCTTCGACCTGACCGTCGATTTGGCCAACGGGGTACGGCAAGGGCAGATTTCGGTCATTTTACCCGAAGCACCGGTTGCGCCAGAAGCTGTGGAGGAAACCCCAAGCCCTGCAGGCCCCCGCATTGAACAGTCTTCGGGTATGGTAAGGGCGGATTTGAATGCGGCCTTGTGTCGGATGACGTTGCCATTGTCCGCGTTGTCTGGGATGCAGGTTGGTGATGTCCTGCCGTTGCGCGGCGCGCGCTTGGATCGAACTGAGGTTCTGACGATTGAACGAACGCGAGCAGGTGTTGGTCGCTTGGGGCAGTGCGGTGGTCTAAGGGCCATTCGATTAAACGAGCATGCTGCTTTACCAGCGCTGAGCGGAGCAGAAGCCCAGGAGTTTATCGAAAGCCGGGCAGGGCTAAACCTTCAGGGCAGCCTGGACGCGCCAATTGACAGCGCCGTTGAAATCATGCCCCCGGTGCCCTTGGCCGAGACCGGCGGGATCCTTGCGGAGGATTTGGTCATTGGCGACTCTGAGCAGATGGTGGCGGAAATCTCGCAGCTGGCCGGTCTGAACGCATCAGAACCAGGGCTGGGTGAACAGTAATAACGCTTTAGGTCTAACCAGCCTTACTGCGAAGTTGCTCGAGAGCAGGGCGCAGACCGTCCAACTGGTATCCGGCGTTTGTGGTCGCGGTCAGGATGTCATCCGTGCTCATATGTTCGCATTGAC
Source organism: Ruegeria sp. HKCCA6837 (assembly GCF_013034475.1). Lineage (NCBI taxonomy): Bacteria > Pseudomonadati > Pseudomonadota > Alphaproteobacteria > Rhodobacterales > Roseobacteraceae > Ruegeria > Ruegeria sp. HKCCA6837. The sequence goes on along the minus strand of NZ_WQGD01000005.1, from coordinate 10,104 downwards.
CCAAAGCCCAAATCACTGAACATCGCGTGCCCGAAGCGCAATAGGCCAAGACCGGTCCGCTACAATTTTCCGCCATATCGCGCTGACGCCGCACATTCTCGGGCGTCATGGTCTGATGGGTCAACTCAAGCACTTCGTATTCCATGCCTGCAGCGCGCACTGCATCACCGATCGCGTCGGATTGCATTGTGGGTGGAACTTCGACGTTGGGTCGGTTGCAGATCACTTTGACAAAGCCGGCAGCAGCTATCGCTGGCACATCATCAACTGTGATCTGCGGTGAGACGGCATAGCGGGGGGTGATCGGTCGAATCTCCATGCCAATTCCTTAGGCTGCGTTTGCTGCTCTGTCCAGTTGCGCGCCAAAGGTCGGGGCCAGGAACATACCAACCACCATTGCGACCAGAAAAACCAGTCCTCCAAGCCCACCATAACTCAGCGAGGCCATGGCCGGTCCGGGGCAGAGCCCAACCAGCCCCCAACCCATGCCGAATAGGACTGAACCCACAACCAGTCTACGATCCACTTCGGGCTTCGCAGGAGGCGGAAATTCATTCCCGGTCAAAGGCTTGCGTCCGGTCGTCAGTCGCCATGCGACCAGCATTGGCAAAATGGCGCCCCCCATCACAAACGCCAAAGTCGGATCCCAGTTGCCGAATACGTCCAGCCATCCTTGAACTTTTGTCGTATCGGTCATGCCAGAAATCAACAATCCGGCACCAAATAGTGATCCAGCCGTTAGGGCAACAAGAAGGCGCATCAGATCAATCCCCAGATATGGCGTAGCAGAACAAGGGTCACGCCCCCGGCGAGAATGTAGAAGACGGTGGCCACAATGCCGCGGAGTGAGAACCGAGAGATGCCGCAGACCCCGTGACCAGATGTGCAGCCATTGGCGATACGTGTGCCGATGCCAACCAGCAAACCAGCTATGACAACAAGGCCCAAGTTGCTGGTGAGATGCGTTTGGGCCTCGGGCGCGATCAGCGGTCGCAGCAGAAGAGGCATGCCGATCAGGCCTGCAACAAAGGCCAACTTCTCGGCCTTCGTATCGCGGGCGCTGCCGTCAACAAGGCCGCCCAGAATGCCGCTTGCGCCCATAACCCGGCCATTCCCAAGCAGGTAAACTGCGCCGCCCAGCCCAATCAGTAAACCGCCGCACAGGCCCCAGACCCATTCTATTTCCATAAGTTATATCCTTTTTTAACTCGCGTCAGAGCTTGTTGACCGGCAGTTTCAGAAAGACATCACCTTGCTCATCCGCCGGAGGCATCTGTCCTGCGCGCATATTCACCTGTAAGGAGGGCAAGATCAGGCGCGGCATCGCCAAGGTCGCATCACGTGCGTCGCGCATTTCCACAAATTCTTCGATACTACGCCCCTGTCCGATGTGCACGTTCAGCGCCTTTTGTTCGCCTACCGTTGTTTCCCAGGCGTATTCTTCGCGGCCCGGGGCTTTGTAGTCGTGGCCCACATAGATTCGCGTTTCATCAGGCAGGGCCAGAATTTTCTGGATCGACTCATACAAGGTTGCCGAAGAGCCGCCGGGGAAGTCGCAGCGCGCTGTACCAAAATCAGGCATGAACAGCGTGTCGCCCACAAAGGCGGCGTCGCCAATGACATAGGTCAGGCAGGCAGGTGTGTGACCCGGAGTGTGCAGCACGTCGCCGCGCATCTGGCCAATGTGGAAACTGTCACCTTCCGAGAACAACGCGTCGAACTGACTGCCATCGCGTTGGAATTCGGTTCCTTCATTGAAGACCTTGCCGAACGTGTCCTGAACGGTAACGATCTGGGCACCAATCCCGATCTTGCCTCCAAGTTCCTGTTGCAGATAGGGGGCCGCAGACAGGTGATCGGCGTGAACGTGGCTTTCTAAAACCCATTCGACCTTGAGATCGCGACTGCGCACATAGTCGATGATTTGATCTGCAGATGTGGTCGCTGTTCGACCCGAGGCATGATCGAAATCCAAAACACTGTCGATGATGGCGCAGGCGCGCCCTTGTGGTTCGTGAACGACGTAGGACACCGTAAAGGTCTGATCGTCGAAAAACGCTTTCACTGCGGGCGTCATGAGGTCCTCCGTTTCCGTTGTGTATATCATATATGTAATTTGGAATGTGACACAACTGCCAATCTGAATTTGATGCCCGTCAAGGCAGGTTCGGTTAAATTGGCTTAAACTTTAACCTATCTGCGCCGAATTGCCGAAATTACGAGTACGTCAGGCAAATTCCCGCACAAGTTCAGGTTAATATCTGTGGGTCGTATTCCCGTTACCTATATCTGGAATACTGGCAACACTTGGGAGGATGGTTATGACAGCAACTAATCTGTATTCCGAAGCAGAACGGCTTGAGCAGAAACTGGAAGGCGCGTGTCTGGACACGCGGTTGGCGCTTCAACCGAGTGTAAGCAAGGTTGTGGATCGTATGCGCCAGCAGGGGATGCATGTGCCATCTCGATTGCGGCGTCTGGATGCGGCGTTGTGTGAAGACGCTATGGAAGCGCAGTTCGACAACCTGCCGATCTGACAAGGGGGGGTCATCCGAAGGATATTCCTAAGATGACTATCATCAGTCCAATCACAGACAAGAACAAAGAGGCCAGGTTCCAGGGCAGAACGCCCTGAACCACCGTGCGCAACTCGTCATCCGACAAACCGGCCTTGCGCGCTTTCATCACGCGAAGAATACACCAGACCAGACCAAAGAGCCCGGCAAGGGAAAGGGCTGCACCGCCCCAGGTGATGAATTCGAACATGGTTCCCCACATCTCATCGTGAACTGACACCGCGCTTAACGGATGGAATCAGATCGTACAAGTGCGACCGGGGATTGGGTGCTTGCGACCCGGGCGGCAGCACTGTATCCGGCATCTTGCATCAGATTTTCAGCCTTTGGGAGAGACGCATATGGAAGATATCACCGAAGATCAGGCCGCCGCCAACTATCGCGTAACCGCAGGCGAGCTGCGCCAGTTCATCGAACGGTTTGAACGTCTGGATGCCGAGAAAAAGGACCTGGCCGAGCAACAGAAGGAAGTCATGGCCGAAGCCAAGGCGCGGGGTTACGACACCAAGGTCATGCGTAAGGTGATCGCGTTGCGAAAGCGGGACAAGGATGACATCGCCGAGGAAGAGGCGGTTTTGGAAATGTACAAAGAAATTCTTGGTATGACCTAAAACCGAGTCTATGAACCAGCTCTGAGACTCAGGTCACTTGCCTTTGGAGTGGTGATGAGGGCTGGCGAATGCCAAGAAGAGCGACATAGCACTGCTATCTGGGGCGGAGACATCAAACATCGCAGCCCCAGATTGCAGTGCGGTTATCCTTGCGAATCACTAACGAGTGTTTGGATTGAATACCCCTTTAGACGCCCGCGCCTGTTCTAAGCAAAAAAGCTAGTTTGGCTTTTTGCATTCTTCCACTACGAACCTAACCGTGTTGCTCGAAGATTTGTCGTAAGTACGTGAAGAACTTTCCGTACTGAAGGTTGTTGGCTTGTGCAGTCATTTTGAACCAGGCTTCATCTTCTTCCAAAATCGATAGATGCAGTTGCCCAACATATTGAGACCGTGGCCTACCACCGTTTCGAGCTGGCATTTCACCCGAAGCAAGGTGCGGTTTGACAAAAGTCTTGTGGTCTTTGTCGAGAGCCATTCGCTCCAAGAAGCGCATTTCCAGTCTGTTCAGTATTTCAATCATCTGGGCTTCTGTCAGATGAACTCTTTCCGCCATGTAACGGCCCCCGCTTTTTGCCAAACCTTTGTGCTGTTGGAATTTACTCTGAGATTCAAAGTATACTGTATAGACGACTAGCGTTGCGTGGGCGATTTGTCAAAACATGGCGAACGCACCAGAAGACCAATTACTAGCAGCATTTTCCAGAGTTTTGCGTCGTCACAGGCTCGCCAAGGAGTTTTCGCAACAAGAGCTTGCCACCCATGCGAACCGAAGCATGCAATACATCTCACTTCTGGAATCCGGCCGGCATCAACCAACACTGGGAACGCTGCAACTTCTCAGTGGTGCACTGGGTCTTACTTTGACCAAATTGGTTTCTGAAATTGAAGAAGAGGCTGAGTAACATCTTAAAGCAAAACTCATAGCCAGAGTAAAACGAGTGCTGCGAGGGCGATTGCGGATAGTAAAACTGTCTGACTTCAGCGCCAATGGGACAGCTTATGTTAAATATTCGGTAATGACGGCAGGTACGCTGTGCTAGCGGTCTGGGTCTGTATCGAGTTTGCCCCAGAGATCATCAACCATATCTGAGAAGCCATCATTCGAGGCCTCCTTGGGCAGTAGACCAGCTCTTCGCCGGCGTTCGACCTCGGCCATTAGTTCTTCCTCTGTGGCTGTCTCAACCACATCACATCGAAGAGCTTCAATCTCGTCCGCTGTCCACGACTCAAATTTGTCAGCGTAGAAGCCCAGGGAATACGGCTCGTCATCAGAAATCTGCTTGATCACAGCATTCCAATCTTCGCTTTGGTTCGATTCCTTCTCGACCCTCTCATCTAGTTCGCGAATGGACTCACGGATCAACGACAGCAGCTTTGCCTGAGCGCTTTCTTCACCAGCACCAGTCCCTGCAAGCCAAAGGTCTGCGATCTTGCGAACAAGCGACCAAACAGTTTGATTTCTAGGGTGGCCTTTAATCCGGCCGCCGAGACCTCTTTCTTGAATGCCAAACTGCTCGGCAGCACGCTCGTTCATCCGGATATTGTAGTCGGACACGTCCGCGAGTTCTGAATCGTTCTCGGCCACAGCTCGGGCGACCTCTTGATCACCAACATAGACAACTACCTTCAACATCCCGCTACCCCTTCCTTCGCCGGTTCATCACTCGGTCCAGGTGGCTGTAGTCCAGATCAGGCATGATCCTTTGCACTTGCTCTGGATCGACTTCGCGATCTTTTCCAGCAGTGCGGACGATGTGTCTTACATAGATCGCCAACGCGACAATGATCACGGCGGATATTTTTCCCTAACTATCCCAGCATGTTCCAAGGCCGGGAGGAGTTGTACACAAACATCCATGAAGCGCTGCTGAACGCCGGATTGGAAGTATCTGCGGATGTTTACGAAATCAAGAGCAACAAAGTATCGAACAAAGACTAATCGTTCTCCCGCAGCACCTTTAGTTATTCATCCGATCTTCGAACACTCGAATACACTTAGCAGTTCCACCGCTTTTTGTCGGATGTCAGGAACGGCGTCGCTAGATCGGTGTTAAAAGGGTCATGTGTGGCTTAGTGCAAAATTCCCCTCTAAGCGACTTTCGGATAAGTACCTCTTCCTGCATCTCTGGCGTTGCGAATTCCAGTATCGAATGTCCGGTTTGGGCTGGATGCGGACTCTGCGACGATGAATGCGAACCGCCGTTTTGTCCGCACAATTGTCATTAGTAGTTTTTCGTCGAATGGCCGCATTGAGCCCGAAGCGGACACCGAAAAAATGTCAGACGACGCCAAAAAGTAGCGTCGCCCGATAGTCGCGGTTGTCGCTTTATTCTACCAGTTCCAGATCACCGGGACGCCAGGTCTTGTCGAACCAAGGCTCGAGCGGGCCGTAGAGGCGCATCATCACGTTGAAGCTTTGCCCGGGCATGGTTTGCGCCCAGTTGTTCTCCCAACCTTCTGGGGCTTCTGGACCAAAATAGATGCTGGTACTCCCATCCTCATTAGGTTTTATCCCCGGTCTATTAGAGTCGATACCACCGGATTGCTGGTCAGTTTCAAGGATTGACCGAGTCTGTCCGCTATACAACATAAACGACGCAAAGTTTTTGGCGGGAACCGGCGCCGGTAGCGTTACCTTATAGGTTTTTGAGCCGTCAAGGTACTGTCCGTTGCTGTCTCGCGCTGTCATCGCATAGACAGACCCCGTCCCGACCGGTGGCGAGGTCATCGCAGGCGTTATGCCCGTTGCCATATAGAAAAAGTACGACCGATCATCGAGGATGCGCGCGCCGTCCTCAAGAAAAAGATAGCTCTGGCGTTGGAACGGTGAGTTCCATTGCCGGTCTTCATAAAAGAAAACTCCCGGATCGCGCGAGGCATACGTGATCGCTCGCGCCGTGGCGTTTGCGATTGCTGCTGCCTCCTTGAAAATGGCCTGCATACGGGCATCGGGTTCGAAGGGCTCGCCCTTCCTGATCCCTATGGAAGCAAACGTTCCTACAATTTCCGGACTGAACGCACCAATTGGATTGTTTTCGAGTGCGACGTGGATCTCTTCAAAGAAGTCTTCGTTGTTCGCGTGAACAGTGTTGTGTTGAACACCGGAGATATTCAGGAAAATTTCCGCGGGAGGATTGTCCGCTTCACTAAGCGGATAGATATTCAGACCCGCCTTGATCTCGGCAACAGGGCCAGCCGTATCTCCGTCTGCGTCTGGCGAGCGTCTTAGCAACAACCAGTGCTCATATGTCTTTGTGCGTAGTTCGAAGTAGCCCTCGGGCACCGGCGTTTCATCGTCGTTGTGCAAAAGTAGATACTTGCCACCTTCTCCCTTATCCGCGCCAAGCGCCCCGATATCCGTCACATAGTCAAACGCGGCGTCATCAAGCAACCCAAGCAGGCCTGCCGGAACCTCAATCACCATCGGGCCATCCGAGATATCGACATTCGAACCAATGTAGATTGTGGTTGTATTGGGCGTCAGCCAGATGGACCGCGCGTCCAGCAGGTCTTCTGCAATCACGACGTCATTGGGATTGACGCCCAAGTCTTCGTATCCCTGAAACATAGCTCGAAGCGAAGCGATCTTCATGCCATCCAGGAAAGCCGTCGTTGCTCTGATCAGATCAAGGTTGTCGAAGACTTTCTCCACCGTCTCAGGTGATGGCATACCATCGAAGAATTCCAGATCACCAAGCGTCTGGGTCTCGACCTTGTCTGGTGTAAGAACATTCTCAGGAACGTCGGCTTTGAATTCTTGGGCTGAAGAATGCGATGCGAGTATCAGGGCAGTCAGCACAGCTAACGACTTTGTTTTCATTGTTCGCTCCATTGGGAATTACTGTTTGTTTTGATCAGTTTACTTTTTCTAGATCGCCCAGCATCCAGCCACTCTCCAGCCATCCGTCTTGCGGCCCATATAGACGAAACAAAAGGAAGTACGGCTCTGTGGTTGGTATCCAGTTGCTTTCCATGCCTTCCGGTGCTTCTGGTCCAAAAAAGATGTCGTAAGAACCGTCTTCATTAGCCTGCATCGCATCAGTGTCGCGCTCGGACAAACCGACAGGATCAACGTTCCGAATGAAGCTCTTGGTCTCCATCGAATAAACAATCACGGACCAGAAATCGTCGGCAGGTGTATCCGCTGGGACGTTCAGTTTATAGGTCTGATTGTGATCGTACATTTCCCCGTCGCTGTCGCGCAGGCCTGTCAGATAAAATGTACCTCCGCCCAGTTGTTTCGGCAGGTATGTAATCCAGAAATAACTGCCGCCCGCACGCGCATCCACAAGGACTTCGGTCTCAGTCTCATAGGGGAAACCAGCCTCGGGTTGACCATCCGCGAAATCCCAAATCAACCACTGGCTCCTCATCTCGCCGCTATCGTCGACCCAAAGTGGGATCATGGCTTTCCCGGGCGTCACAAAGTAGTTCTGCATCGAGGCGTACGCGAGCAACAATCCCTCGTTCATTGCCTGCATTTGAAGTTCACTTGGTTCGAAAGGCTTTCCCTTCTCGATCCCGAGATCTTTCAGAAAATTCACCATAACCTTGTCTTGTGGACGGATCGGGTTGTTTTGAACGTAATCGTTCAGGTCCTGAAAGAATGTCTCGTTGTAGTATGGAAGCGAGTCGTACGGCACTTCTGACGCTTCGAGATAGTTGTTGGGTGGCGGATTGTCGGCCTCGGACAGGTAGTACACTTTGATCGTCTGAGCGTACTCGGCCGCATCGGCGTCCGTTCCGCCATTCGTCAGTTTTGGCCGGAACGAAAAACCATATTCGTAGGTATCTGTTTCAAAGGGAAGGTATCCCGCTTCAGTTAATTCCTCCAGCGACATTTCCCCTTCGTAGCCTGGGGGTAGCATGAGGTACTTGCCGCCGACACCTTCATCGAAACCATCGGGACCTACGTCCACAATAGGAACATCCCAAGCATTCACGATTGTACCGAAGTAGTTCACCTTGTCGGTGGCAGCGGGCACTTCAATGACAAGGGGACCGGGTTCGGAGGTCATTGAAGCCCAAGCATAGGCCGTAACATCGTTGGCCGTAAGAAACCCATGTTTGGAGTCGAACGGCTTGTTGAGATAAATGATGTCATTGTAGTCGCCACCGAGGTCGCGGCGAATGCCCTTGAGGAAATCGATCATACCGGCGGCAGGCATTCCCCAAATGGCCGTCTGGGTGGCACGCTGCACCATAATCTTGTACTCGATGTCCTCGACCTCGGCTGATCGTGCAAGGATGTCGCCCGTGTCGTTGAAGGACTGGGAGAAAACTGGTGAAGCAGAAATACCTGCGCCGAGCACCATTCCCAAAAAATGCATCGAAAAACCGCCGTGTAATGGCCGAAGTATTTTCATATTGCAATGCTCCCTGCTGTTTAGGGAAAGCTTGCACATCCGTTCAGCCGATGCGTATCATTTCACGACACGCGGGCGAACAAGCGGGTTGACGGATTGAACCTACCACCGATGATTTCGGCCAAGGCCTTGGGCGCGATGCCCCAGTTTGTGCTTGAGGCCGCTGGGGAAAGACGCTTGTTGCGTGCTTTTGACTCTGCCGATCTTCCTGTTCACTTCATTGAGGAAAGAGGCGGTTACATCTCGGAGCATGCCTTGGCGACCTTTGTGCACGAAGCCGCACGATCCACGGGACAACAAAACATCGGATTGTTGTGGTCACCGTATCTCACTGTCGCTGACTACGGCGCCTGGGGGAGTTACGTTCTTTCTGCTCCAACGCTGGGGGCAGCGCTAATACGAGCTTCTGCCGTCATGCCATTTCATTCGTCCACGGATCGCGCGTGGCTTGAAACTTCGGGCACTAGCGCGCGCTACTGTTATCGTTTTGGACTTCGCTCGCATTTCGCGTATCCGGACATCGGTTTCTCGGCCGTTGGGGTTTTTCTGAGCATATTCCGCGCGTATTTAGGAAACGATTGGAAGCCATCGGCCGTGCTCTTGGACTTCCCGAAAGTTCCTGGGTTTGTCGAGGCAGAAGACACTTACGCTTGTCCTGTAATCTGGAACGCCACCCGCCTTGGGGTTGAGTTTGAAGCTTCGGCTTTGAGCTCCGAAGCCGCGCCCAAAAAACTTAGCGGAGGCTCGACAACTGTCGGAGATATTTCACGCGAACGATTGGGCGGCCCACCTCAAACACTTAGAGGACAAGTCGAGGAGGTGGTTTGGCAACAACTTCATCGGGAGGAAATGTCGATTGATGCCACCGCGCGTTCGCTCGATCTTGGCGTTCGCACACTACAACGGAAGTTAGCAAGCGAAGGGGTTCGTTTTCGCGAAATCGTCAACGATATCAGGGTAGCAAGGGCCGAGGAACTCCTTACAGATACGCGCGAGACAGTCTCCAGTATCTCCTCCATGCTAGGATACGAAACCGCAAATAATTTCAGCCGCGCATTTAAGAAGGTAACGGGATTGGCACCCTCTGACTATCGCCAAAGGAATTCCGGTCATACTTGAATGGTCGTCTGCAAAAGCAAGCCGTTGGCGTCTGCATTGCTCACAAATTTAAGTTCAGGTTGGATGCGACGAGTAACCGCGTCCAACCCGAGTAGGGCGGGAAGCTAACCTAGTTCGATCACTTTATACGTTTTCTTTTAGGATCAAGAAACAAAGTGAACTGGAACAATGACAAAGTTGCAGACTATTTGCTTGTAGAGGTGATTCTATCTGTTGCCCCGCGTCGATTACCCTGGGATAGGATCAACGCGGGGCTGTAGGAAAGTGCTAGGTAATCAAATGACGCCCGCACTCACTACGGGAAACATTCTGATATTTCGATGCTTGCTCTATTTATGTATCCAATTTGGATATTTGATAGATCCAACTGCTTATGTCTTTGCCCCGTAAAATTGGGCCACTACTTTGGTCGAGAGGGGGGAACAAGGG
>NZ_WQGD01000049.1:0-3760 GCF_013034475.1 Ruegeria sp. HKCCA6837 | reverse complement strand
CCCACCAGTCCCCGAAACTCTAGTCCGAAATGGCCCAGAACACGGGGGCTAGACAACTTAGGCCGTCGCTCAACCTCAAAAAAGTTGAGTCGCCTTTTCGTCAAACCCTTTGTGGCCCCGCAGTTTGCGGGGTCATTTATTCGTCATTTTTTGTCTCTTCGCCTCAAGCATCAAGGTTTTGGTTAGCCCGCCGAAACTGGTGCGGGCGTTGTCTAGAAAGCAACGAATTTTGGTTTATCCGAGTGAGTGGCCAGATCGAGTGCGATATTCAAACAAGGCAACGCGGTCTGTTATTTCCCGTGTCTGCTTTGACCGAAACTCTGCCGTTCAGCAGATTTCAAAGAACGTCCAGCGCCGTTCAATGCAGACGTTCAGGCGAAATTTCTCGGAATGACCACCAACAATGACCGCTATCCGTTCCTAAGCCGTCATCTGACTTAACGACTCAGATGACTGACTTGAGCCCATACCTACCAAATGCTGCACACTGCACGAATGGCCACTTTCGAGCCGACCTACGCCCGAATCTCTTCACGCATAAACTCCACAAAGGCCCTTACACGCGGCTTTCGAAAGGCCGAAGGTAACTGCACGCTTTGGATCGGCAAAGTGCGGGAATGGAACTCCGGAAAGAGTTGCACAAGACGTCCGGTTTCAAGGTCGTCCCCCAAAAACACATCTGGGCATATGAAGATGCCGCTCCCGGCACGCGTCGGTACGAGGCAGGCGGGAGGACTGTTTGCCAGAAATGGGCCAGAGACAGGCACCTGCACGGTTTGCCCTTCGATCTGGAATGGCCAGCGGTTTGGATCGGGGTTGTTCGCATCTCGAATGCAAATGTGGTCCGAGAGTTCCGCAGGATGTGAAGGTGTGCCATGTTCTTCAAGGTAGCAAGGAGTCGCGACGACTTTCATATGCGTTTCACCGAGCTTGCGAACGACCAAACTGGAGTCGCTGAGCGCGCCGATCCGTATTGCGATATCGAAACCGCCCTTGGCCAGATCAGCATAATGATCCGACAAGTCCAATTCGACTGTGACGTCCGGGTGTTGCTCTACGAAACGGCTTGCTGCTTTAGCCACCGCCGTGTCGCCATAGGTAAGGGGCGCCGCCACACGAACGATGCCCTTCAAGCCCTCTGAAGCGTCAAACTCAGTCTCCAACTGCTCCAATTCAGCCAGCACCCGTCGCGCTCCTTCCAGATATCGCTCCCCCTCGTGGGTCAACGACATAGACCTGGTGGTGCGATGGAGAAGATTCAGCCCAACCATGTTTTCGAGCTGGGCCACACGTTTGCTGACCAGCTTGTTTGAAATGCCAAGCCGTTGTCCGGCGGCGGCAAAAGAACCGGATTCCACAACAGCCACGAAGCTCTGCATCCCGTCGATCCGGTCCATAGCATTGTCTCCATTTGTGCGATACACACTCGCTCTTATCGCCATTTCATGGAGAAAAGACCATCGCTAAGTTCCTCTCAAGCTGAATCGCAGGAGAAAAGAACATGGCAACGTCAGACGCCCCCATCTCAATAGGTCAGGTCGCCCTGACGGTGCGCGATCTGGATAAGACCGCAACCTTTTATGAAGACGTGATCGGCCTTGGCCTAGTCGAACGCAACGGTGAAAGCGCCCGCCTCGGCACCGAGGCCGGCACGCTGATCGAGCTGCGCCAGGACCGCAATGCCAAACCCTTTCCCAAAGAGGCGGGGCTGTTTCACACCGCATTTCTGTTGCCGTCCAAACAAGACCTCGGCGCATGGCTGATCTACGCGGATGAGCGCGGTGTTCGCCTGGATGGCGCATCCCACCACGGTGTCAGCGAGGCGCTGTATCTGAACGATCCCGAAGGAAACGGCATCGAAATCTATCGTGATCTGCCTCGCGAAGCGTGGAAACGCCAAGGCGATACCATCCACATGACAACGCACCCGCTCGACCTGAAATCACTAACGGAGGATGCCACACAGTGGCAAGGCGCACCGCAAGGCACAGTCATCGGACACGTTCATTTACGTGTCGGTGATGTCAGCAAGGCAGCCAAGTTCGTTACTGACGAGCTGAGTATGGTTCAGACATTTGAGCTGCCCTCAGCCCGCTGGTTCGGGTCCGGTGGCTACCATCACCATCTTGCCGCGAATGCTTGGCAATCAAAGGGGGCAGGCCCGCGCTCTGTCGAAACCACAGGTCTCGCGAGTGTTGAGCTGTTGGCTGACCCCGCAAGTCTCACGCCCGGCCAGAAGGTCGATCCCTGGGGCACAGAATTCACGATCACCTCAGTGCAGGCTTGCGCCGCGTGAATGTCGTCAAATCAAACCAAGAGAGGACTACAACAATGACACCTAAAGAACTCGTAATGGAGGCCGTAGCCGCCATTTTTGTCAACTTCGACGCAACTGCCGCCGAACAGCTTCTGGCAAAGGACTATATCCAGCACAACCCAGCCGTCCCCACGGGGGCTGCGCCGATCCTTGGCTTCATTCCTGGTCTGAAAGAAAGCGGGATCGAGGTGGATATCCACCGGGTGATCGCGGAAGGCAACATGGTTGTCCTGCATACGACCTACAACAACGCTCAGGCGTTCGGTGCTGACACTCTGGTGGGGTTCGATGTTTTCCGCGTCGAGGACGGAAAGGTTGCAGAGCACTGGGACAACCTGACCCAAATTACACCGCCAAATCCTTCGGGGCATACTCAGACCGATGGTTCAACTGAGATCACAGATCTGGACAAGACCGCTGAGAACAAAGCGCTGGTCACAGACTTTGTGAACACCATCCTGAAAGATGGCGACGTTGACCGGATCACCGAATTCCTGTCCACGGAGACCTACATCCAGCACAACAGCAACATTGCTGACGGTCTGGACGGTTTAGGTGCTGCTCTTGCTGGCATGGCCGAGCAAGGCATCCAGATGATCTACACGGATGTCCACATTGTTGTGGCCGAGGGTAACTTTGTCTTCACCGCCTCTGAGGGAACGTTCGCTGACAAACCAACAGCGTTCTATGATCTGTTCCGCGTCGAAGACGGCAAGATCGTTGAGCATTGGGACGTGATCGCCGATATCCCTGCGGAAATGGCTCATGACAACGGCAAGTTTTGATCGGGTGCCAATATGAAAGCGTTCCTGATCACCTTAATGATGACGCTGGGAGGCGCGGCTATGGCTCAAGATGCTGGTGTAATCGAGATTGTGACAATGGACCTTGCCGAGGGTGTTTCAGCTCAAGCGTTCGAACCGGTCGACAAGGCCATTGAGGACGAGTACGTCAGTAAACAGCCTGGCTTCATCTCCCGGCAAGCCGCCTTCGCAGACGACAAATGGGCGGTTGTCGTCAATTGGGAAAGCGCGGAGGCAGCGCAAGCATCCATGGACAGCTTTGCCTCTGCTCCGGCTGCTGAGAAGTTTATGAGCATGATCGATGCATCTTCTATGTCGATGAAGCGCTACCAACTGGCACGGTAAGAGCCTTCATACTAACCAAAGCGCCCATGGAAACATGGGTGCTTTGTTGCATTTTGATCATCAGCATTCATCACCGGACAATCGGGCTATCCAGGCGGACGGCAACTCTGTCCCGCATAGCGGCCTTTCAGGATATTCAGGCGAACTTTAGCATCGAGCCCAAAGTTACCAGTGGTGCTTGGGGCACGAAGATCAGCAATACGCAGAAAGCAGACTTTGCAAAGTCCGGTTGACCACATTGTCCACCAAAGGCGACAGTTCTGCTTCGCGACTGGGCTATACATAGCCCTCAAAG
>NZ_WQGD01000048.1:0-4526 GCF_013034475.1 Ruegeria sp. HKCCA6837 | reverse complement strand
AGTTTCCGATTGGCGAAAACCCCGCCTATGTTTTGGCGGGGTTTTGTTATGGGTTTATTCTGCGGCGTCTGCGTATGCGTCCATTGGGGGGCATGTGCAGACGAGGTTTCTGTCGCCATATGCGTTGTCGACGCGGTTGACGGGGGACCAGTATTTGTCGACGCCCATGGAGCCCGGAGGGAAGCAGGCCTGTTCACGGGTGTAAGGGCGGTCCCATTCGCCGACCAGATCGCGCACGGTGTGGGGGGCGTTTTTCAGCGGGTTGTTTTCCGCGTCGATCTTGCCGTCGATGATGTCCTGCGCTTCCGAGCGGATGGACAGCATGGCGTCGCAGAAACGATCCAGTTCGGCCATGGGCTCAGACTCGGTCGGCTCCACCATCAGGGTTCCGGCCACCGGCCAGCTCATGGTCGGCGCGTGGAAGCCTGAATCGACCAGGCGCTTGGCCACGTCGTCAACGGTGACATGCGCCTCGGCATCCAGCGGACGGGTGTCAAGGATGCATTCATGCGCCACCCGGCCCGTTTCCGAGGTGTAGAGGATCGGATAGGCATCCTTGAGCCGCGCCGCGATGTAGTTGGCGTTCAGGATCGCCACTTTGGTCGCCTGCGTCAGACCCGCGCCGCCCATCAGCAGCACATAAGCCCAGCTGACCGGCAGGATCGAAGGCGAGCCGAAGGGCGCTGCCGAGACCGGGCCCACGGCGGTGCCGTATTCCGGGTGACCGGGCAGGTGCTCTTCCAGATGCGCCTTGACGCCAATCGGACCCATGCCGGGGCCGCCGCCACCATGCGGGATGCAGAAGGTCTTGTGCAGGTTCAGGTGGCTGACGTCACCGCCAATATCCCCCGGACGCGACAGGCCGACCATGGCGTTCATGTTGGCCCCGTCGATATAGACCTGACCTCCATGGTCATGGGTGATCTGGCAGACCTCCTGCACGGTGGTCTCGAACACGCCATGGGTCGACGGATAGGTGATCATGCAGGCGGCCAGATGATCGCTGTGCTTCTCAGCTTTGGCGCGGAAGTCGTTCAGATCAATGTTGCCATTCTCATCCGCCAGCACAGGCACAACCTGCCAGCCCACCATCTGGGCCGAGGCCGGGTTGGTGCCATGGGCAGAGGTCGGGATCAGGCAGACATTGCGCTGCCCTTCGCCGCGGGCGAAGTGGTAGTTGCGGATGGTCAGAAGGCCCGCGTACTCGCCCTGCGCGCCCGAGTTGGGCTGCTGGGAGATCGCGTCATAACCGGTGATCTGGCACAGCTTGTCGTTCAGATCGGCAATCATCTCGTGATAGCCCTGCGCCTGATCTTCGGGGCAGAACGGGTGCAGATTGCCGAACTCGGGCCAGGTGACCGGGATCATCTCGATCGTGGCGTTCAGCTTCATGGTGCAGGACCCCAGCGGGATCATCGCCCGGTCCAGCGCCAGATCGCGGTCGGCCAGACGGCGCATATAGCGGGTGATCTCGGCCTCGGCCCGGTTCTGGTGGAAGATCGGGTGGGTCAGATAGGCGCTTTCGCGCAGCGCATAGTCCGGCAGGCGGTACTGCTTGTTCGAGCTGTCATCGGTGCGGTCGATGCCGAAGGCGCCCCAGACGGCCTCGATGGTCTCAGGCCGGGTCTGTTCGTCCAGACTGATGCCCACTTTCGTATCGCCGACCTTGCGCAGGTTGACGCCACGGGCCACGGCAGCTTCCATGACGGTCTTCTGCAGATGGCCGACCTCGACCGTGATGGTGTCGAAGAACACTTCCGGCTCAACGGCAAAGCCCGCCTCTTCCAGGCCAGCGGCCAGGCGCGAGGTCTTGCGGTGCACCGATTGCGCGATGGCCTTGATGCCGTCGGGGCCGTGATAGACCGCATACATCGAGGCAATGACCGCCAGCAGCGCCTGCGCGGTGCAAACGTTCGAGTTGGCTTTCTCGCGGCGGATATGCTGCTCGCGGGTTTGCAGCGACAGGCGGTAGGCCTTGTTGCCGCGGCTGTCGATGGATACGCCGATGATCCGGCCAGGCATCGAGCGCTTCAGCTTGTCGGTGGTTGCCATGTAAGCGGCGTGCGGGCCGCCATAGCCCATCGGCACGCCAAAGCGCTGGGTCGAGCCGATGGCGATATCCGCGCCCATCTCGCCCGGTGACTTCAGCAGCGCCAGCGACAGGATGTCGGCGGCAACAATGGCGATAGCTTTATGTTCATGCAGTGCCGCGATCTCGGCGGTGAAGTCGCGCACATGGCCATGGGTGCCCGGGTATTGGAAGATCGCGCCAAAGACCGCGCCCGCATCCAGGCTGTCGGGAGCACCCACCTGCACGTCGATGCCCAAAGGCTCGGCACGCGTCTTAATGACCGCGATGGTCTGCGGGTGGCAGTTCTTGTCGACAAAGAAGGCTGCATTGTTCGCCTTGGACCGCCCGCCGCGCTTGGCCATGGCCATGGCTTCGGCAGCCGCCGTGGCTTCGTCCAGCAAGGACGCGTTGGCCACGTCCAGCCCGGTCAGGTCGCTGACCATGGTCTGGAAGTTCAGCAGCGCCTCAAGACGACCCTGGCTGATCTCGGGCTGATAGGGCGTGTAGGCCGTGTACCAGGCCGGGTTTTCCAGAATGTTGCGCAGGATCGGTGCAGGTGTGGTGGTGCCGTAATAGCCCTGACCGATCAGCGAGGTCAGAACGGTGTTCTTGCTCGCCACCTCTTTCATGTGGAACAGAGCATCACGTTCCGTCATCGCCGGACCCCAGTCCAGCGGCTCTTTCTGCCGGATCGCGGGCGGGACGGTGACGTCGATCAGTTCGTCCAATGTCTTGAAGCCGATCACCTTGAGCATGTCGCGCATCTCGGTGGGCGACGGGCCAATGTGGCGGCGGTTGGCAAAGTCATAGGCTTCGTAGTCGGTCAGTTTGAAGGCCATTGCAGCGCTCCTATGAATAAGTCAGGTCCGGCAGAGACCGCGCAGATCTCCGGTGGAAGGCGGGCCAGTCCGGCCCGAGCGGGCGGAGCCCCAAAAGCAGAAGCTCCGGATAAAGCGGTGGAACCCCAGGCGCGGGGCCCCGGTTTGGTTTAGCCGATGAAGGCTTTGTATCCGGCCTCGTCCATCAGGTCCTCAAGCTGCGATGCGTCCGCAATCTTGATCTTGTAGATCCAGGCTTCGCCTTCGGGGTCTTCGTTCAGCGCGCCGGGGTTGTCGGCCAGCGCTTCGTTCACTTCAACGATCTCGCCATCCACCGGAGCATAAAGCTCGGACGCGGCCTTGACGGATTCGATCACGCCGATCTCGCCGTCTTTCTCGAACTCGTCTCCCGCTTCCTGCTGCTCGACAAACACCACCTCACCCAGCTGTTCAGCCGCGTGCTTGGTGATGCCAAGCGTGGCGGTATCGCCCTCAACGGTCAGCCATTCATGCTCTTCGGAATAATAGGTTGCCATCTTGTCTCTCTCCTGACTTCAACGCTTGTAATTCTGTGTGACAAAGGGCAGCGCCACGATCTGCGCCGGTTGCGCCTTGCCCCGAATGATCAGGTTCACCTTCTCGCCGGGCTCACCATGGCCCTTCGACACGTAGCCCATCGCAACCGGACCACCCACCGTGGGGCCAAAGCTGCCCGAGGTGATCTGACCAATCGTGTTGCCCTCAAGGCATTGCACCTCAACGCCCTGACGCGCCGGTGCCCGGCCGTCGGGCTTGATGCCCACCAGCTTGCGCGCCGCGCCCTCGGCCAGTTCCTTTTGCACGCGATCCGCGCCTGGGAACCCGCCTTCTTCCTTGCGGCGTTTTTGAATAGCCCAGCCCAGGGATGCCTCGATGGGCGAGGTGCTCTGGTCGATGTCATTGCCATACAGGCACAGCCCCGCCTCAAGCCGCAGGCTGTCGCGCGCGCCCAGACCCGCAGGTTCGCAATCTTCATGCGCCAGGAAAGCCTTGCTGATCTCGATCGCCTTGTCCTCGGGGATCGAGATCTCGTAACCATCCTCGCCGGTATAGCCCAGACGCGAGATGCGGCATTCAACGCCGTTGATATCGGCCACGGTGGTTTCCATGAACTTCAGATCGCGGGCAGCAGGGCAAAGTTCCCCCACCACATCCTCGGCCTTGGGACCCTGCACCGCCACCAGCGCCCGGTCGAAGATCTCGGTCACTTCGACGCCTTCGAGGTGCGCGCGCATATGCGGAATGTCCTGATGCCGCAGCGCCGCGTTCACAACCACAAAGAAATGATCGCCCGCATTCGACACGATCAGGTCATCCATGATCCCGCCATCCGCATTCGTAAAGAACCCGTACCGCGCCTTGCCTTCCTTCAGCGTCGCATAAGCCTGAGGGCACAAAGCTTCCAGCTTCTCACCCACATTCTCGCCGCGCAAAATCACCTGACCCATGTGAGACACATCAAACAACGCCGCCTTCTCACGACACTGCTTATGCTCCCCCATAATCCCCAAAGGATACTGAACAGGCATCTCCCAGCCAGCAAAATCAACCAACTTACCTCCCAACTCAACATGCAACGAATACAAGGGAGTGCGTTT
>NZ_WQGD01000047.1:0-4673 GCF_013034475.1 Ruegeria sp. HKCCA6837 | reverse complement strand
TGTCTTTGCCCCGTAAAATTGGGCCACTACTTTGGTCGAGAGGGGGGAACAAGGGATGGCTCGGAAGCGATACTCGGACGAAGACATTCTGAAGCTGCTGCGTGAGATTGAACTGAAGCTGGCAGATGGCGATGATGTTCGGACAGCCTGTCGTGGTGTCGGTGTCAGCGATGCGACCTACTACAATTGGCGGCGTCGGTTCGGTGGCATGGGCAAGTCGCAACTGTCGGAGTTGCGCAGCCTGGAGAAAGAAAATGCTCGGCTGAAGAAGATCGTGGCCGAACTGGAACTGGACAAGCTGATCCTCAAAGAAAGTCTGAACTACCTAAAACCGAGGGCCTGACGACGAGCCAACTTCGTCAGGCCGTCATTCATGCTCGCCAGAAGCTCGGCACATCAGAGCGTCGCACCTGCAAGGTGGTCGGCCTTGCACGCAGCTCCATGCAATACCAGGCCGTAGAGAAGAACGATGATGCTCTTCGACTGGCCATGATCCGTCTGGCCAAGAGCTATGGCCGGTATGGCTACCGTAAGGTGGCGCAGCTACTTCGGGTCGAGGGCTGGCGTGTCAATCACAAGAAGGTAGAACGGCTGTGGCGGGAGGAAGGTCTGCAACTCCCGCAGCGGCACAAGAAGAAGCGTCGCCTGTACCACAAGGACAGCTCGATCATTCGACTCCGACCGACGCATCCCAACCATGTCTGGAGCGTCGATTTCGTTCACGACAAGCTGAGCAATGGGCGGAGCTACAAGATGCTCACGGTTTTGGATGAATACACCCGCCAGGCGCTTGCAGTGGAAGTTCGGACCCGCATGGGTTCTGAAGATGTGCTGGAGGTTCTCTACGGGCTGTTCCTGCGCCACGGAAAGCCTGATTTCGTTCGAAGCGATAACGGCCCAGAGTTCTCTTCACGGGCGACCCAGAGTTGGCTCGAGAAGGTCGGTGTGAACCCGATCCGGATCTACCCGGGCTCTCCCTGGGAGAACGGATACAACGAGAGGTTCAATGGAACGCTCCGCCGCGAGGTTCTCAATTCCGAATGGTTCACAACGACCAAGCAGGCACAGATCGTGATCAATTGCTGGCTCAGGCAATACAACCACACCCGACCGCATCAGGCCCTCAACATGCGCCCACCAATCCCCGAAACTCCAGTCCAATATGGCACAGAACATGGGGGTTAGACAGAATTGGGTCAGTTCACCCCACATATACATGGAAACGCTTGTTTGCTCGCGTAAATGTCGGTATCGATTTCAACTCAAAGGTGATTTGGGGAATGTCAGTCCAATGGAGGCACATACTTTGAAGTGCATTATCCATGTTGGTGTTCACAAGACGGGCTCGGCTTCTATTCAGGGAGTGCTGAACGGCTACAAAACGAAGGAATACGCCTATGCAGACATGGGCGAAGTAAACCATAGCATTCCATTTCAAACACTGTTTTTACCGCACTCGATGGAGGGACATTGGAGGCGACTAGGCCAGTGTCCAATTGAGAAACGCAAACATTATCAAGAACGCCTTGCCGCAGCGTTGCGGTGTGAGCAAGACGGGATAATCTTCAGTGGTGAGAACATCTCCTCATTGGATGCTGAAGAGCTTAGGCGCATGCGCGTTGCACTTGAGCGTGTATGCTCGGAATTCAAAGTGGTAGTGTTTGTGCGAGATCCACTTTCTTGGGCGATGAGCAACATGCAAGAAACTGTCAAGCACGGAGGCCTCGTTAGAACCGATCCTGCTATTTGTGAGCGATATCGGAATTTAGGTCGAGTTTTTCAGAATGAAGAAATCTCTATAATCAAGTATGAGGATAGAGACTTGTTCGACGGCGATGTGGTTCGTCTTTTTTTTAGTGCTTTAGACCTAAAGCTACCTATTGGCTACGCGCCTCGGCACTATAATGTGTCATTACGTTCAGGCGCTTATAAGGTGCTAAGTATTCACAACGACGCCCATGGCTCAATGAGATTTGGAGCCGAATTCGAGCAAGCGCATTGGGATTTTGTTAATCTGGTTCAAGCTTTATTCCAAGACAGTTTCAAGCTAACCAAGAGTGACTTCCTGCCACACTGCTTTCCGGGCGACTATAACTTTTTAGAGAAGGAACTTGGGGTTGTTTATGAGAAGCCTGCCTCATCCATCCCAAAAGCCAAGGATTTGCAAAAATTGGATGACGATACCCTAGGAGTGATCTGCAGTTACTTGCATGCTCAGGGCTCTTCATTCAATTGGATTAGTCAACATAAAAGTGCAATCAGAGCACTTTATTGTTACTCGGTAGCTAAGTCATTGCAGAAGCATCGGGTGGCCAGACGCGACAAGGCAAGAAAATACCTTTGGAAGTACTTAAAGTATGCCACCAACTTACGTTTCAAGCAAAAGGAGTGATATGTAATCGAGATACAAACTAGAGACTTATGTTTTTGGTGCACTTCCAATCTCACCGCACAGCTTGAGCAGTGTGCCACGTGTTAAGTTTTTTCCTAGCTGGGAGGGGTGCGATCACAAACCGCATACACTTAGTTGCTTATCCTCAGTTTTAAGCCGAGGCAAAAATCGGGTAGTCCACCAGAGTACTGCTTTGCCTTCTTTACCGTCTGGGTGGAGCCAGTAGTCAACAGCGCAAATCGACTGGATGCGGAGACAGCAAATACATCACCCAAATAGTGGTTTTTCGACCATGGCCGTTGTTGATGCCATATCAGCACTGGTCACCTCTGAGGATCTCGCGGATTGTGTTGATACGCGCCTTTCACAAGGCGGTGTCAATTCGACCAGATCGCACAGCACCCGACTATCGCGATTTTAGGCAGGGATTGAAGAACTCGAGATGGTTTTCGCCTCAAGGTGAGCCGCTTGCAAAAAGTCTATCTTGGCACTTGCGGCTATGATCGGATTGAGAATTTTCGCCGCTTCACAACACAAAGCCGCAAAAAACTCATCGAAGCTGAACATATGGTATTCAGTAGCGACGAGCCTCCTGATAGAAAGGTCTTCTGATGCACAAGGGGCTGCTCTTAGGATGCGACGTGAGCTCCTTAAAAAGTTTAGGCGCGTTTGGGGCTTGCCACATTAAAAACAACTTGGTCGAGCAACTGGAGCGCGAACAGAGTCAGCGAAATTCAAGGCCTTGACATGGCTTCTTTAACGACAATACCAAAACCCCCTTCCAGTTCTCCCGTCAGTTCGATTCAAGGCGGTGTGGCATACGGTGACGGGAATCCGTCCACGGTCACTTATATTAATTACTCATTTTCTACGGTATTCGGTTCGCAAGCTTGGACAGCAGCCTACAAAGCCGAGTTTCGCGCAGCTTTGGCTGAAATAGAGAAGGTTGCCAACATAAGGTTCGTGGAAACCGGCCCCGCAAATGCTGACATAGTTGAAGTCATCGCGCCTAGGAGCTATTTCCACAACGCCAATACCCTTGGCTACCACTATACACCTTTCCCTGGCCCATCGCAGGGCGCTTACAACACTGCGTATTGGAAGGCCAATTCTGGCCTTGGTGGCAACGGGGATCCGGGCGGGTTTTTCTTCTCCACTCTGATCCACGAATTGGGTCATGCATTGGGGTTGGGCCACCCGCACGACACCGGACTGGGCACAACGATTTTGAACGGCGTCACCTCACCGTTCGACTCGTTTGGCACTGGGAACCTCAATCAGGGCGTGTTCACTGTGATGTCGTATAATGATGGTTGGACGTCTCGGTTCGGGTATCTGGATGTTAACGCTACGTATGGCGGATCCACGGGCTATGGCGCACTTGATATTGCCGCGTTGCAGGCAATGTACGGCGCGAATATGAACTATAACACGGGTAACAACGTCTATGTTCTGCCCTCAGCCAATGTCGCGGGTACCGGGTACGAGGCGATTTGGGACGCAGGCGGCAACGACACACTTCGGCATGTTGGCAGCTCGGGTGCTCGAATCGACTTAAGGCCCGCTACGCTGGATTACACCGCAAGTGGTGGCGGACTGGTCTCTTACGTGAACGGAATACA
Source organism: Ruegeria sp. HKCCA6837 (assembly GCF_013034475.1). NCBI lineage: Bacteria > Pseudomonadati > Pseudomonadota > Alphaproteobacteria > Rhodobacterales > Roseobacteraceae > Ruegeria > Ruegeria sp. HKCCA6837. The sequence goes on along the minus strand of NZ_WQGD01000047.1, from coordinate 659 downwards.
GGGCGGTTTTACAATTGCGCATGGCGTTGTCATCGAGAACGCATCCGGCGGATCAGGCAACGATACCATTATCGGCAACGCTTTTCAGAATATTTTATGGGGGAACGACGGAAACGACGTTATCAGATCGAAGTCCAATGGGGCCAACGACAATACACTCTACGGAGGCCGCGGCAACGACACCTTCTATCTTGCCCATGGCTCCGGCGCTGACCAGGTGTTTGGCAACGAAGGGAGGGACCTCGCTGTTGTCACGGTGAATGATGGTTCATTTTCTGGTGGATCCGAATGGGATACTGTCAGGTTTGTCAGCGCCATCAGCAACTACCTTTTCTTCGATACCGGGACGTCTTATGTGTTTCTCGATGTCGTCTCGCGTGTTTCCTTTACCGTTGAAAGCGATGTTGAGGCTATTCATTTCCTGAACGGAAACCAGACTTACACCAGGAGCAATATTCAGGCAGCGATGCAGCTGACTGAAGATATCGATCTTCAGGGTACAACGCTCAAGCATGCGGCTCAGGGCCTTTACGTGTTGGATGCAGGTGGTTTGAACCTGGGCCTGGTTTACCAAGGTCAGGCCGTTGGCAAGTCTTCCTTCTCTGGATGGCAGGCCCTGCAGGCCGAAGCTGATGTCAGTGGCTTCCGGGTGCTTTGGC
>NZ_WQGD01000046.1:0-4826 GCF_013034475.1 Ruegeria sp. HKCCA6837 | reverse complement strand
TTTGGATGACGTTGTTGGGAATTGCTTTGTTACTAGTGAGCCTACGGCTTTTTCGACGTTCTCTTGCTCAGATCAGCTAGCGCTCTAATCTGCTGGCTATGACAGATTGGAGCGCTAGCTGATCTGCGTCAGAAGACAGTTTGGAAATCTGTTCGGCAGAGGTCAGGGCATCAGCGATTGTCTAAGCGTTAGCTTCACTATCTATAGTCATATTCGCATTTAAATCGCCGACGGCTGGATTGCGGTGCAATCGAGGTTTTAAAGGGCCATAGTCGCAAACTCAAAGGGTTGTACTGAAATTGCCGCTTCCTTCTGCATCAAACGAGCAAGTCCAAGGCTCTCAAGCGACAAAAAATCTCCGCCCGTTTCCGCACCCCAACTGGTACTAGCGGTTCGATTGCAATTTAGAGCGACGAGATGGCCTTGATCACTGCTTCTCGGTTCTGAACAGCGCCGGTTTGTAGATACTCCATTGCTTTGAGAGCAGCTTCATGGGCTTGGACAGATGACCCGCCAACGCAATCTTCTACTACGCGGCAGAAGTAGTCTGATTGGTGGCCATCGACGAATGTGTAGTGCACACAAACATCTGTCAGCCCGCCGCACAACAAAAGTGTGTCTACCTTTAAACCGCGCAGCAGGATTTCGAAATCGGTGCCAAAAAATGCAGAATACCGTCGCTTCGGTACGATGTAGTCACCTTTGCGATATCCCATCTCATCTTTTGCAACTTCCGTTCTTGGATCACCTTCGAGACAATGTATGTCTTCGTCACCATCCAGTTCCCTTCCGAAGTCGACCTGATCGGGACGATGGACTTCCTGAACAAAGATGACGGGCACTTTGTTCTCATGCGCGGCGTCAACCAAGTCACGCGCAGCGATCATGCGCTGTTTGTAGCCCGGCATGTTGTCGATGGAGCGTACTTCGCTGTCATCAATAAACGTGCTCTTTTGAATGTCGACTACGATTAGGGCAGGTCTACCCTCGATCAGTTTCCTGGCTTGTTTGGTTTTAGTTGTCATGTTCGACCTCTAATCTGCCAGGTCGTCCTGAATATACGCCGGTAATTAGCCGGGTCGTCCCAGCGGGCAGATCAATTTTGACTAAATGTGCAACTGAGTATGGTCAAGGCCGTGCTGCGTTGTTTTGGAATGGAAACTGTATACTCGCGCCCAGGGCAACATTGCCCGCAAATTGCCGTTAGGGGTTAAGTGTAGCGATGGTCTGTACCCAGCCCAGAATGGGCAGCTAAATACGGAATATAGCAATTCAGAAAAATTGTGACTTCCAACCAGCGGCTACTCAATTGCAGTGCGAAATGTTGATGTAAGCCGTTTGTTCAAACCGCAATGAGGTTCGGCTGAAGAACCGTAGTGCAATTCCGCCAATGCAGCGATGTCATTGAAAATGACTACGGAGCCGCCTTCTTCATTCGCGTAAACTAGTAGTTTTTGGCAAAAGGCATCCAAACCAATTGCCGGAAAGCCCGCCATAGCTACGCCACCGGGTGCTGGTCCGCCGAACAGTAAAAGTACCGCCTCCGGCAGGTCCACCCCCAGTTGGGACGCTTCGGTCGCAAAATCGATTTCCCCAAACCACACAGTATCGTCCTGCCCCATCACAGCTGTCCTGAGACGTTCTACTGCCTCTGGTACGCTGAGCAGAGTTTGCAGTTCGATGACCCCATAGTCGGCAAACAATCCGCTGGTTGGCGCTGGTGTTGCATCCAAGTCGTTTAGAACTTCGAGCATCTTGCTCTCAAATGCATTTAACGCTTGGGTGACATTCAGACCATGCCGCACTTTGAGAAACTGAGAGTCTGTGTAGGCGATCTGTGGACGACCATCCTGATCGAAGGAAAGAACTCGAAAAGGAAGGTCCAGACCTGCTCGCACGTTCTCTTTCAGAATGGGCGTGTTTATCTCTGGATCAGAGAAAATGAGCACACGGGACGCTGGCGTTTCTACGTCTTCGGCTTTGGCCAGACGCGAATGATCTATCGATGCGATTGGAGTAGCTCCCGCTTCGTCAACGGCAGTCTCAAGCACTAAGAAGTTTTCGTCCACCGCACTCTGGGCAGATGACGATTGTGCCAGAGCGGATGTCGAAACTGATGAAGTTGCAATCATCGAGAGAACAAAGAAAAACCTCAGCACCTTATCACTTCCTGTTTCATTGTACTTTTTTTAGAGAAACCGCCGCCAGAGCTGCAAAAGCTATCTCGGCCGCAAGATAAAAGAGAAGTATCCCGTTCGGAACTCCATCGATAAGAATGCTTAGTATGCGTCCAACGGCCAGTCCCGACATAAACAGAAAAAGAACCCAAAGCGCCGGTCGTTGTAGATCTGGTTTCACCACGGCCGCTAACCAAAACAAAGCGTTTGCCAGGTAAAGTCCCATAATCGCACGGAAGACATGCGTCTGGTTCGTTCCTTCCACCGAAAATCCCAGCAAAACTGGGATCGAACTGCTTGGCATCAGACCGTATGATAACGCGATTGGCATGAGGCCGACGGCAGCAAGCAGAAGGACCAATCTAGCACTCATGGAGGACTCCTTCTCGTAGAGGTTTCGCTTTTTTGCGAAATTCCTAGTCGGTTTTTTGGGGCATCCGATGATTCGAGCCGGATGCCCAAACAGCACTCAGAAAGGCATATTGTATGCCTCATTAACCTTCTGAGAGATGACACCTTCGGTTGATGTCTATTCGTCAACTTAACCTTGGTTGGAAACCAGCTTCCCACTCGGAAGAATTCCTCTAAGGCTTCAAGATGTGCCTGGCGCTACTGCTGCTTTCGTTTGACCGAAATAATGCAGCCAGAGTGTTTGGGATGCCGAGCAGGTACATCCCGTGCCATTGCGTCCACGTTTCCGAGGTGCCGCAACGCTCCGTTGTTCAGCAACACGCCTCGTCCAGCATCATACCGGCGCTGTCCAAATCCGCTGGCTACGCATTCCCAGTCTTCCTTGGCTGCCGCGTCGCGGAATCTCGGTAGGTCGTGCGGGTCATGTCGTCCAGGTGTTGCTGCGACGTGATCGTGTTTCTTCGCATTACTTTGGTGGGTTACATGGTGGGTCACTTGTGTTGTGCCAGGTTGCTGGACAGTACCGGTTGTCGGCCTCGGCTTGGGGCGCATGATTGTCACGACGCCTTGAGGTTTCGGATGTCCTGGGACGGCCACGTGAGTTGCCGTCGGTTTTGGTGTCAACTGTGGAACCTGGCCAGGAACCGCCGTGGGAACCTGATTGGGGGTTGCGGTTGGGACAAGCGGTGGTGTCGCCGTAGTACCGCTGGGTTGCGGAACACGGCCGGGCACTGCGACCGGAATCTGGTTTGGTGTTGCAGTCGGGACGAGCGGTGGCACAGCAGTTTGTCCAGTGGGCTGAGGTGGGACCTGACCAGGAACTGCGACTGGTATTTGGTTTGGTGTTGCGGTGGGCACAAGTGGCGGCACCGCTGTTGGGCCGGTGGGTTGAGGCGGAACCTGGCCAGGGGTAGCGACCGGAACTTGATTGGGAGTTGCAGTCGGAACTTGCGGGGGCACCGCGGTGGGACCAGTAGCCAATGGCGGAACCTGATTTGGAACAGCTGTCGGAACCCGGTTTGGTGTCGCGTTTGGTGCCAGGGGCGGAGTTAGGGTCGGCGCTACTACCGGCGTGGGAACCTGACCAGGAACCGCTATTGGTGTCGCAATAGGAACCTGACCGGGAACTGCGTTCGGGACCGCGCCCGGCGCAAGGACTGGAACAGTAACGGACGTTGGCGTTTGCTGCGTTCCCTTAGGCGGCAACTGATTTGCCACCGGCTGAGTTGGGCCAGTAACTTGATTACCTGCCCCTTGCCCACCAGCCTGCCCGCATCCTTGGCTCGACTGGTGTGGGTTCCCTACGCCTCGGCACCACCCGTAGTGATTTCCGCGGGCAAAGACCTGAGTAGCGGCCAGTTCTGCAATTAGACAAGTTGCGGTAAGTACAGCAATTCGGTTCAGTTTCATAACATCCTCACCAACTTGTTGTCAGAGCAAGATACGCGCCAGGATCGCCAGAGTCGGTCAAAGGGCCGTCTCTCAAAGGGACACCGACATATCCGGACAGGAATAGATTTTGCTTAAACTCAATGTCCAACCCGAGACCTGTCGATGCCAGTGTAGCATTGTCAACTTCAAAACTCGCAGGGTCATTGTTCGAGATGTAACCCACGTCGAAAAAGGCAAAGGGTGTTAAGCGATGGATGCTCTGGGAACTGGGGAAGTAGGAATGAGACACTTCGAAAATCGCGGAAATCCCGGAATCACCATCCACTTCGTCAAAACGATATCCGCGCAAAGCGTAGCGATCACCAAGGAAGTACTCTTCGACAGAGGGCAGCCGGTCTGTTGTGTACTGCCCCCAGATCTCGGTGCGCCAAGCTGTGTTGGGCGACAAGCCCGTTAGTGGGCTTTCGTATCCGATGCCGCCCCGTAGATGCCAGAACGAAGAGTCCCCGTCGTCAAAATTCGCGTCTGTCGTTTCATTGTCATTATCGCCAAAAGATAAGGTTAGCCCCGCTTCCAGAGCTTGTCCCTTTGGATAGTTTTGCCCGTAAAGATAAGTAAGGCCAACGACACTCGCGTCACTGGATAATGGAACGCCGCCACTGACTGAGTCCGCTTTTGAAAGGCGATAATCCAGCAGAAAGTATCCATATCGGGCTACATCTCGGATTACGGGGTAACCCATCGCGACGGTGAAGTTCTCGCCGTCAATATCTGTTCTCGCAAAATTTCCTGAGAGGTCACGTTTTGCGTTTATGTTCCCGTAGAAGATCTCACCGTACAGACCAT
>NZ_WQGD01000045.1:0-5226 GCF_013034475.1 Ruegeria sp. HKCCA6837 | reverse complement strand
CCCTTGTTCCCCCCTCTCGACCAAAGTAGTGGCCCAATTTTACGGGGCAAAGACAATCACGACTGGCAATTCCGCCGAAGACCTCGCGGCGGTCATGTCCGATAGTATCAATTCAGCTCTGGGAACAATTTTTGTGCTGATTGCGGTGGGTGCTCTAATTGGAGCACTTTTTATGTCTGGGACGATTGCTTCAGTGATTTATTTCGGAGCTCAATACGGTTCGCCGCGCTTTCTGTACATAATCGTCTTTGTGGTCGCATCTGGTCTTTCGTATGCGATTGGAAGTTCATTCACCACGATAGCCGCCGTGGGTTTGCCGTTTGTAGCTCTTGCACCAGCTATGCAAGTTTCTCCACTGGTCACAGCAGCCGCTGCCGTTTGTGGAGCGTTTACGGGGGACAGCCTAGGTCGAATTTCGGATACCTTCATTCTCACGGCATCGGTGGTGGGTGCCGAAGCTAAGGACCACGCGCGCGCGCTGCGTACTGTCCTTGCGCCTGGCTGGATTGCTAGCGCAGTGCTTTTCCTTTTTCTTGGTTGGCGACACGGTATGTCTGACAACTATGACAGTGCTCAAATACTCCAGGCTATTGACGAGCATTTTACCGTGTCTTTCATCTCATTCTTGCCACTCATCTTGGTTCTCGTGCTGTCCGCGCGGACGACCGCGTTCTTGTCTCTGATGGCAGGAGCAATAACTGCGGCATTACTCGCTGCATTTACACAGCAGGATCTGATTGACGCGTTAATGGTCGACGAGGGCCTTGGAGCGCTAGGAGGTTGGGTTAAACTTTCACTTGAAGTATTGGGCAACGGGTTTTCACTAAACAGCGGGAGTGAAACACTCGATTCTACGTTCGTAGGCGGTGGCGTTGTGTCCATGTTGCCGACTATTTGGTTGATACTCGTTGCCGCTGCATTTGGAGCGCTGGTCGAGTTTACCGGGATGCTTAGGCGTTTGCTTGCTCCGCTGTTGGCCTGGGCCACTGGTGGCGCACGTCTGATTGTCGCTACAGCGGTAACTGGTATTGGCTTGAACGCGGCAACGGCAGATCCTTACATGTCGATAATACTCAATTCAGCGACCTATCGAGAACGCTATATAAAGGCTCGTCTGGAACCATATGTCGCCTCAGCAGCAATAGCGGGATCAGGGTCCATTTTTTCACCATTGATTCCGTGGAACGTTCATGGCGCCTTTGTGGCGGGCACAATGGGCATAGGCGTTCTTTCGATAGCGCCTTACGCCGTCCTGCTCTGGATCACACCCGTCGTTCTGATTGGTATTGGAATTACAAAGTTCAAGCGGGATGAAATCCCAGATTCCGTGACCGCGGAAGAGACCTATGGTTCCGAACCCAGCGAGCTCCCGCAGCGGCGAACTTCAACTTAGAGGACCGCAAATTTTCCGGCTTGGGGTCGCTTTCTGGAACGCGGTGAAGCTTCGGCGGCTATGCAGCTAACTACATTATAAAAAAACTTTTCATATAAATGCATATGTGAGTTGCCAACGAAAAATTGACTTGTGCGATCTGAGAAGGGCAGGGCAGTATCAGTCAAAGCTCTCTCAAGCCAATTAATGATTGGAACCAAAATCAAGAAACCCCGCCGGGTGTGACGGGGTTTCGCTGAAAACCTAGATGTCTTTTCACATTGTCAGGCCGGAAACCTCTTTGTTTTCTTCGGCCCACCGATGGAATTCACTGACGACGTGCTCGGCGAGGTCTTCGACCGTGCCAGCTTCAACGAATTGGGCGGCGACCCAGTGAACCCCGACTTCTCCGTTCTCGAGCTGGTAATATGTGCGATCACCGTCACTGTTGAAATCGGCAAATGCCTCGATCTCTCGAGCCTCTAGTAGTTCGTAGGCCTTCTCTTCGATTTGGCCGTTCAGTTGAGTGTCGATGTCAGGATCATGTTCCGGCCAAACACCAGCACTGATTGTCGCCGCAAGCGCTCGACCGCTGCCAGGATTGGAATTGGCGAAGGGGGTAACGCCATTGGTATTATGTGTTGTGCGCATGTTTGTACTGCTCCGTTTTCCTGCGACTTATATTGTAGACTTCATTCAAGCCAGTGAATTCCACGTGAGAAGCTGTCATTGTGGGATTCAGGCCAAGCCCAGAACAAATATCAGGCAACAGTTGACCACGCAGTCGATCTGCAACTGCGATTTCGAAATTGTCCCGATGCGCGTAGGCCGCACTTACGACGGCTTCGATCAGATGTTCATCCTTGCATCCCGATTTCTCTCTTTGATTTCATCGAACAAGGCGAAGATATTTCCGTCTCTGTCGGGCAAAAGAGTTATGAGCTTATGGATTTACTTGCGGAGTGAGGGCGGTGATTGGATAGTTGAGAAAACCGAGATTGATTTGAGGGTTTGTTTTGAAAGTAAAATTCTTGCCCAAGGGCGGCTTCAATAAAACTGTTGCCTTTGTGAAAGTCGAGGATGACGGAACCGTCTCGAAGAAGGTGGGGTAGGGCACTTGGCGGCTGGATGAAGGGCACTACAGGTACTGTGGAAGCGCATTCTCAAAACAGAGATACCTTGAAGTTATCCCCCAGAGGGGTATATAAATGACTAGCATTCGATTTGAGTTCGAGTGGGACGACAGTGAAGGTGATGTGGTTATTGCTTCGATCTGGGTTCCCGAGGGACTCATTACGGTGATCGCTGAGGCCGAGCTCCGTGAGAAAATCATAATCCTTCGTGGTTTTCACATCCAAGGCTTAAAGGCGAACCGATTGGGTGTAGCGCGGCTAAGAACAATTGGCCGTTATGTATTGGAGACTGTGAACTATGACGAACTCATCATTGAAGGCGCTCGCCGCACAACTGGGGCCAGTCAAGGACGTCGTCCGAAACAAATCCGGATCAAAAGGCTCAATCGCCCTGGTTAGCGCATCAAAAGACCCTGACATCATTCAGGCCTCTCGCGCGCTTGCGAAGTGTGGTGTCTCACTTCTCAAGGCTAAACGCGCTGTGGAGCAGGTTGCTGCAACAGGCACAACTGCTTTGATCTTGCTACCTAAAATCTCCGATTTGCAGGAACTGCTAGCCGAGTTGAAGCAGGCTGGCATCAAGGCAATCTCTACAACGCCGGACAAGGGTGTGAATCTCCCGCGGCTGAGGAAGCGCCTCGGCTATACTCAGGAGCAATTCTGTGTTGCGTACGGCTTTGAGGTGAAGACTTTTCAGAAGTACGAGGATGGTAGCCGCACGCCATCGGGCCCCACTGCCAAGTATCTCTCGATGATCGAGAAAGACCCAAAGACTATGGAGAAGATCTCATTGAAGGAGTGATCACCATGTTCATCTTCATCCCAACCAGCCTTCGAGTGATCCTCGTGGTAATCATGGCCACCGTCGCTGGAACCTGACGAAATAAACCTGCCTTGATTGTTCTCTCTTTTTTTTGGGCGTCCCAAATTGGGCCAAGACAAGAAAGAGAATGACATGGAACTCTCCACCCTTTCACGCGCCGATGAAATGAAACACCAGCTGGCGGCGACAATCATCCAGCGGATTAGTGAACAGCAGCTGACACAGCGAGCGGCCTTTCCAAGGCGAAGACTGTTCAAAAGAAATCGGGGAAATTTGAGGGTGTCGGCCTCAAAAAGTAATTCTTTGCCCTCGAACGACTGGGTGATCCATTTACGATCACCGTCGGGGCAGGGGCCCATGCTACCGAAACCCCGCAATTGTTACGGGTATTGGAACCTTTTTAGTTATGTTTTATTCGACAGGCTGGCGGCTCACCATCCAGCGCTGTGCTCAGGAGTTATGGGAATATCCCGGGCGCTCACTTTTGCAACAGCGATAGGGATACTATTATGAGCGAAATATCAGATAGAAAAATCATTCTGGGGCCTCTCGTGCTTCCATATGAAACGGTCGTCTGGAGCCCAAAAGAAGTTAAGCCATTTCGGCCGGGGGGCACTTGGTTGACAAAACCAGCTTTGGTTGCGGTTGACGAATGGCTTTGTCACACTGAACTTGACCCGCTTTGTGCCCGACTTGGCTTGTCGCATAGCGAAACGATCATAAAATTGGTTCGCGACCATAAATCTTAATGACTTATGGTGCTGTACCAACAGATTTGGTGATCGCTTTTTGAGAAAGCTGATACCCAATAATTCGTGTCCCCAATCGGTGTCAATTTCGGTTGGGGGCTCTATGAGTGCAGATACACCCGTAGTTGATAAAGTCACGACGAATCAAGACCATGAGCCCTACTGCACTTGCATTCGGAAGGTAGTCCTGCCCGCTCAAAATGGGCTCGGAGGTGTCTGTCGCGGCCTTTCACATAAGTGACCGGAGCGAGGCAAAACCGGACCTTCATCGTCGAGCTTTGCAAACTCCGAAATGCAGACTTTGCGGCCATCCGCATTCTAACTCCAAAGGACCGCAGTCAGCCCAAAGCGGACCTTCATCACTAAGCTTTGCAATCTCTGAGATGCGGGACGAAGCTGACTTTTCAGGTCCGGCTATGCGTTCCTTTCCTAGCAATAAATTTCGTAGTCTCTATCATGCTGGTTTTGCCCCACTGTCGAAGGAAACAACATGTTGCGTTCAATGCTTATCCCCGCAGTTCTCTTTGCGCCTCATTGTCTGACTGCTGCAGAGAAAGTGTCGGCAACGAACTTCTATGTCGTCAACCAAGAGCAAATTTCCGCGGGCGAGGACGTGTTCTGGAAAGAGGACAACTATGGGACTTATACCGTTGACGAGGGACCAATCGATCCTGGTTTTGTCCGGTGCGTGGGCTCGGGTTTCGGCGGACCCAGCGGTGTCAGCGGCGGTGGCGTCTGTGTTTATGGTGAAGAAGAGGACACGTTCACCATGAGATGGGAGGTTGTTGCCTTCGGCGTCAACAACTGGCGGATTGTTTCCTCCACCGGCAAATATTCGGGGATGACTGGAAGTGGAACGACCAAAACACGTGTGGCGTCAAAATTCCTGGCGCTACCGCACCGTATTTCTGACTGGGAAGGCGAGGTTGCCTTGCCCGCTAGGGATTGAAACTCGAACTGAAATGGTCGGGGATGATGCTGATTTGAAAGGTTGGCAAAGCCCGCATTGGGCTTGTTGTCGCCTTTCGTTACTTTTCACATTAATGACCGGTGGCAGCCCGAAGCGGACATTCTCGAAAGTTGGCACACTACTGCCGAACTTGATAGATTCGAAAAAAGGTTGCTATTGGGAAATGCGCATGACACGCC
>NZ_WQGD01000044.1:0-5467 GCF_013034475.1 Ruegeria sp. HKCCA6837 | reverse complement strand
GTCCACCAAAGGCGACAGTTCTGCTTCGCGACTGGGCTATACATAGCCCTCAAAGCGTATTGTTTGCGGGACTTCAGTTGCACCGTTTTCCTGAGCGAGTAGGGCGCGTGCTGACGAAAAGGTAGCAAGCGCAAAAAGAACAAGAAGGGCCTTTATCATCGTAGCGCCTCGGATCCGGGTTTTGAACTTGGGCCGGGGTTCACAAATGATCGCCCCGGCCAGCGTCAGGGCAAACGAGGTAGTTCTTGCCCTGAAACATCGTACTTTCGCCTAATTTAGAAGATCACCGACGATGCCGACGGCATCGACCACGGTAGACAGGTCATTCGTAACTTCGAGGACTTCGTCATCGACCAGAATGTAGCGGTTTCCTTTGCCCGGCTCCCCAAGCTTCCATTTGGAAAGGTCCCCAATATCCTCGAACTCCAGGTCAGATGGGAGCTTGGCACCGCGCGTGTAGCGCTTGATCTGTCCAGGTGGTACAGCTTTTGGGCCTTTGCCGGGTTTGTCTTCTATCTGAATGCTGACATCACCGTTCTTGCCCCCCTTGTTCGGCTTTTTACCCTTGTTGTCTTTGGCATGGGCATCGCTGCCTCCAAGGATGAAAAACACAACTGCTAAGGCTGCAAGAATTCCGTATGCAATCTTCATAGATTGTTCCTTTGCTTCCCAACTTCATTCGACCGGCGTTGAAAATTCCGGCACGCGCTTGATCTCTCTTAGTTGCCCTTTGGCACACCCCTTAGTGACTGCCTTCACCCCGCATTAGAAAACGATCCGGGTTCTTAGACCGAACAGGGTAATCCGGTCCTGATCGGGATTTAGAAGCGGGTCGGAAATGAATTGTACCGATGGCGTGATCTGCAGTCCGGGTGAGATTGAAAAGCGGTAGAAAGCTTCAAGCGTGAACTGATCGCCATCTATGCCTCTTGCTTCGGCCCAGTTTAGGCCCAGACCGGCCAAATCGGTGTTGCGACCATAGTAACCGAGACCGGCAGAAATCGACCGTTCATAAAGCGCTGCGGTTCCCTTCGAGGCCCCTGCACGGAAGAACGGCATCCATTTATTGTCAACAAACCATGCGGCGGAAAACGCTGCGCCGTAATCTTCTGCTCGACTGCCATCGTCAGCCGCATCCGCATGCCAGAGGGTCAGATGGATATTGTCGAAGTAGATGCGATCAAAGCCGGACGTGTACCCAAGTTCGAGCGACTTGAAGAGATTGCCGTCGCTAAACACATCAAAGTTTGGATCGGACGGGTCGGCGTTTGCGTCTGATACGCTGGCAACGGCGTAGAGGTTCTCGCTCAGCTTTACCCCACCGGCAATACCAAGGCCTTGGTTGGGCGTGTTGATTGTCGGGTTGGTATTGAAAGACAGGTTTTGAAAACCACTGTAGGGGCTTACCAACCCGTAGATATCCACAAAGTCCGTTACATCAATCTGGCCGACTTGCAGCGCCCACGACCCATTCTCAGCCCTTTGGGTCCAGAACAAATTGGTCAGAAGCAAACCGTTGTCATTGAAGGCTGTTCCCGTGATTGAAAGGGCTCCGCCATCCAGCCCGAGAAATTGCGGAGCAACGTCAGTATAACTGTGCCTGTCTTCGATCTTGAATGTCAGAGACCCCCGTTCAGTTGCCTGCCAACTGCCGTAGAACCGCGCAATTCCGCTGGCTGCTTCGCCGGTTCCCAGATCAGCATCCGTGGTTTGGCCCAATGCCAGGTAGTCAATGTTGAACCGAAAACCACCCTCAGCCAGTCGGTCTTTCCACTGAAACCAACCCGGTGCGATGTTGCGTGGAAAATCGGAACGATATTGCGGATCGGTGAGCCCGTCTCCGGGCGCAAGATCGGCTTCGACTGAAGATGGCCCGGATAGTCCCTGAGCCGACGCTGCGCCAGCAAATGCAATGCTCAATGCGGCAACCAGAAGTCTTATCATTTTGACGCCTGTGCCCCACCGGTCTTGCGATTTCCTGCCGCGCGGATGCGATCAGCAGCACGCTGCTTCCATTCCAGCCTGTCTGCCTTGGTTTCCAGAGTTTCGACGCTTTCCGTTTCCAACTGGAAAGTCGCATTCATAGGCATGAGGCCATCCACAACCATCATATTATGAACGGAAGGATCGATAGTCAGCGTGCCTGTCAGCCGAACGGGTTCGTGGAAATAGCTAGGCGCCCAGTCCCCGTTCAACCGCACACGGATCATCTGGTTAGGCGGAGGTGGAGGCATGTGGCTGCACATCCCTCTTTCTGGCACCAAATACGCCACAGGCCGGCCGTCCGGATCGCTTGGAGCAGGAATGGCAAAGCCCGCGAGTGTGATTGTTCTGCCGTCGAATTGCGGGTTTCCGCTCGTTCCAGCCTTTCTTCGACGTTCAGTCACAACCTCGCGCTGATCGAGTAACCAGTCGACGTCAATTCCGTCTGACACCAAGGCGTCTTCGGTCTCTGCTAAAAGCAATTGCCATTTCTGCCGTTCTTCGGCGCTGCCAACCTCCTGCTGCAACCTGCCGCGTATACGCACAACGAAAAGAACATCGTCGAACTGTTCGGGGCTGAGTTCACGATAGGGGTCATCAAAGACCTGCGCAGACGGATCTGGCAGATCTGCCCAGTCCAACGCGGTTCCAGGCGTCGCCGCAGCATCATAACCGCACAAAACCAACCCTGCGAATACTGCGGAGCAAAACCAATTTCGCATGAATGCTCTCCGGCTGCTTTATCTGGTCAATCCAGTGTGTTTTTGTAGATCACACCGTCCTTCATGATCAGGCGGATTGTTTCCGGGCTGTCCGGCCTCGGGTCCGCACCGAACCACTGATCGCCTGTTCCAACGACAGAGAAGTCTTCGAGGGGGTTGCCGTCTATCAGCAGGATGTCGGCATAGGCGCCTTCTTCGATCACACCCAGTTTGCCTTCCGGATAGGGGTTCATGAAATCACCGCTAAGTGCCGCGATCTCGCCACCTACCGAAGTTAGGGTTACCATCGACGCATAGGGGCCGAAGAAATGGTTATTCAGATGTTTCTCGTAGGCGATCTGGATGTTGCACGCTTCGACCGAGCCGACGCAATCGGTTTGGAAACCGCGCGGCGCCGGGCATTCCTTCATACTTGGAATGTAGGCTTCGAAGGTCGCCGAGGCCGATTTGGCCTTCCTCAAACTGTTGGGGTTGTTTTTCACGGAAGGAACATCAAGTAGGCCTGGATCAAATGCTGTGATGTTCGTCGTGATGTACGCTCCTTTTTCTTTCATCAAAGCAGAAATCTCGCAGTCAAAGTGAAATCCGTGTTCAATGGTTCTGACCCCTGCATTCAGGGCATTGATGATCGCTTCTTTGCGGTAGGAATGTGCCATGACATAGGTGCCGTACTCGTTGGCAACCTGAACAGCGGCCTCGATCTCTTCTTTCGAACCGGCGAGCAACTGCCATGGATCGAATGCCGAAATCACCCCACCTGATTGCATGAACTTCAATTGCGTGGCACCCATGCGCAGGTTGTTGCGGCCATACATGTAAATTTCGTCAACACCGTTGACCTGTTGGGCCATATTCAGAGTCCCAAAGTTGGTCACCCCACCCGGCGGAGATGTGAAGGATGCGAAATCGGCGTGACCACCACGTGTTCCGAGAAATGCCCCGGAAGGATAAAAGCGGGGGCCGACGATCTGGCCGGCGTCAATTGCGCGCCGCAGCCCGCCGCCAGCGCCCCCGGCATCGCGAACGGTCGTGAAGCCCTGCATCAGGTACATTTCGGCCATCCGGGTCCCGTGGATGGCGAAATCCTCCCAGGTCGAGTTGGTTTCCATCTCGGCAATCGATGGCCCCATGAGCATCAGGTGCGCGTGATTCTCTATAAAGCCCGGTGTCAGAGTGCGCCCACCGCCGTCGATAACCGTCGCGCTCGGCGCATCAATGGCATCGGTTGAGACGGACTTGATCAGATTGCCCTCGACCAGAACACTGGCATTTTCAATGCGTTGCTCATTCACACCGTCGAAGACATGCACGTTGGTAAACAGCGTTTGGGGTTCTTCTTGATCCTGAGCCTGCGCGGTCGCCGAAAAAGAAAGAACTGCCGCGACAATTGCCGTCGAGCAAAGAGACATTCGTAAGCCGGACATAAGTACTCCCTTCATATTCATGTTTTGCCAACTATAGTCTGGAATTCACTGGCTCGGTTGCCCCTTTTGAATTAGGATGTACGAATGTGACTGCAAAAATGGCCACTTCTTAAAGCTAATCCAACAAGGGTTATGAGCTTGCCTTTCAACTCCACCTCCCGAGAGCATAGCGAGGGCTTTGTTCGCCTCTCTTTAGCCGCTCCCTTTCTGCAATATCTCACCGAACGTAAGATCAATCCGCAACCAGCATTGGATCAGGTCGGCTTGAAAGCTGAACTGATGACTAACCCATCCGTGTACGTTCACTCCGAGTTGGTTTACGGCTTGGTAAATGCTTTCTCAGAAGTATCAGGGGATCGATACCTAGGACTGAATGTAGGGGAAGCGTTTGACCTACAAGGATGGCCGCCCTTCGCTCAAGCCTTGCAATCTACAAAAACGCTGTTCGAGTTTTTTACCCGCTTTGTTGAGCTCGTGCCGCAGGAGTCCAATTCTGTGCGGCACAGCCTTGTCATTGAAGCAGACAAAGCGACTTATCGTATCGAGAGGCAACAGGAACCAACCGTCCCACCCATTCAGGTGACCGGTTTTGGTGCCGCAATCTATGTACGCCTATTGCAGACCGTCGTCGGAGATTCCTGGGACTCTTCCCGTGTGCGATGGGAAAGCAGATACATCAATGGGCTGCCTATCGACTACAAAGGGATCGAGGTTGGCCTTGGGACTGATCCCGGAATGCAAATTAGTTTTCCTGTGGAATGGTTGTTTTTGCACCACGTCTCTGAGGGTTCTGCCAAGCCCATAGCATCACTTCGACAAGATGAAGAAGTAACCGTGGTGGCAGCTTTGCGATCTGTCTTACGCGACAAACTGGATGAAACCGATTTGGGACCAGAGATGGTGGCTGGAATGCTGGGAATACAACCGGAACGGTTTCTGAAAGCGCTTCAAAAACAAGGCACAACGCTACCGCGCGAAATCAAACGGCTGCGTATCGATGTCGCCAAGGAGCACCTCAAACAAAACCAGATGACAATTGCAGAGATCGGACTGATGCTCGGCTATTCTGACAAGTCCCATTTCACTCGCTTTTTCCGAGGTCAGACCGGAATGACACCGACCAAGTTCCGAAGCAAGTAAATGTGGTCGAGCCAAATGAACGCTTCGAAGATTAGGTCCTCGTGGGATCAGTTCGGAGAAGTTGTAGTGCGACGTTGAACAGGTTAGTCGACGACATGAATGGTTGGTTGCCACCGCCGATACAACCTCTGCAACTGGCCGTTTCGTTGTGTATTTCGGAGTTAGCAAAGCTTGGTTGCGAAGGTCCGCTTCGGGCTG
>NZ_WQGD01000043.1:0-7582 GCF_013034475.1 Ruegeria sp. HKCCA6837 | reverse complement strand
CCCACCAGTCCCCGAAACTCTAGTCCGAAATGGCCCAGAACACGGGGGCTAGACAGTGACTGCAGCGACCAAATACCACTTTGAACCTTTACTGACCGATACTGCGAACTGACTGAACTGGTAGAGCGCCGACAATCGCGGGAACCCGGCCAAGTTAATCGAATGAGTTCATGGTGCCAGTGGCTGCTTTGATCCCGCACATCGGACCTGGCGGACCTTGGTGCCAACTGAAGCTAGTGACCGCTTTCCGCCCAAACGACAAATGCTGCGTCCATTACCTATGTCGCCTTTGGGCTCAGAGCAGCCGTTCTCCGCAACCCGCACGAACGACCGCTTCGCGGACAAAGCGCTCGTTCATATCACGTTAACAAACCAAGCTGATCTTGGTCACTCGCTCGCTTCTGCAATGAGCGTTGTCCACGCATCGTGCTGGGACAAGAAAACCCTGCCGTTCAGACCGTCGACAATATGAGACCGCTTGAGTCTGTCCATAACAGGACCCTTAACTTCGGACAGATGTAGGCCAACGCCAAGCTCCTTAAGGCGGTGATTGATTGCCTCGAGAGTTTCCAGCGCTGAGTAGTCCACTTCGTTAACGGCAGAGAACATCAAAACAACATGTTTGACCTTCGTCCGCTCGGCAAGGCGACTGAAGATCAGTTCTTCCAGAAAGCCGGCGTTTACAAAGTAAAGGCTCTCGTCGATGCGCAACGTCAACACCGTAGGTGCGGTTTCGACATCGTGGCGCAGGACATTTCGAAAGTGCTCTGTCCCGGGCACGCGGCCCAATTCCGCAACATGCGGTCGAGACGTCTTGTACAAATGCAAAAGTATTGAAATAGCCACTCCAGACGCGACGCCGACTTCAACACCCAGACTGAGCGTCAGCAAAACCGTTGCAGATACCGCGATGAAGTCCGCACGGGAAAAGTCCCATGTTCTGCGCAATATTGAAAAATCCACAAGGCTCAGAACCGCCACAATGATTGTGGCGGCCAACGTAGCGTTTGGCAGGAAGTACACCAATGGTGTCAACGCCAAGGCGGCGATCGCGAGGCCAAGCGCAGTATAGGCGCCAGCAGCAGGAGTTTCAGCGCCGGCATCGAAATTGACGACTGATCGCGCAAATCCCCCCGTGACCGGGTAGCCTCCTGTGAACGCTGCGCCGATATTGGCTGCGCCCAGTCCAATGAGTTCCTGATCCGGATCGATCCGTTGACGTTTCTTGGCAGCCAAAGTTTGCGCGACTGAGACTGATTCGACAAAGCCAATCACTGAAATCAGAATCGCCGGAACCAACAGCGCTGCAAGCAAATCGGGCGCAAATCCTGGCAAAGTAAGCGGCGGCAGGCTTTGCGGGACTTCCCCAACGATTTCCACACCCATTTCGACAAGATCCAATGCCCAAACCGCAACCGTAGTAGCAACTACGGCGGCAACAGGTCCCGCCTTCGTCAGAATATCGGCAAGCGCCGCCGGGGCGCCTAGCCTCAATAATCCGGGTTTTAACCAACGGCGGGCCCCAAAAAGGAAGGCCGTCGCACTGAGACCGATAACAAGCGTAACCCAATTCACCTCGTGCAAATGCGCAGCAATCGATGCGAGTATCTCGAACACTGTATGTCCGTGAGCATTGACACCCAAAATGTGCTTGAGTTGGCTGGCGGCGATCAAGATCCCGGATGCTGTGATAAAACCCGCAATCACCGGGTGGCTCAAAAAATTAGCCAGGAAGCCTAGCCGCAAGAACCCCAAAAGCAACAGGAAACCGCCAGAAAGAAATGCGAGGGTTAGTGCCGCAACCGCGTAGCCTGCCGTGCCTTGTTCAGCAACCTGACCGACCGCTGACGCTGTTAACAGTGAGACAACGGCAACCGGGCCAACGGCTAAGGCGCGACTGGTTCCAAATATTGCGTAAAGCAGAATTGGCGCGATGGATGCGTACAGCCCCGCTTCCGGCGGCAACCCAGCCAAGAGCGCGTAGGCCAAGGATTGGGGTATCAGCATGATGGTGACGATCACCGCCGCCATCAGATCGTTAGAGAGCTCCGCCCGTCCATAGCTGCGAGCCCAACTCAGAACCGGCAGATATTGATTCGCCCGCATCGTTACCTCCCGCTACGCCGCAGTGCCTCGTAGTGCGCGCCACAGCGCTGCAGCGCGCTGACCGCTTCGGCAGTAGCCAAGGACAGGCTCAGGCAGCTCTGCCAACGCCTTAGAAAATTCAATGTGGTTCGCTTCTGTTGCGCCGGAGTGTTTGACCGGCACATAGCGAGCTTGAAGACCTTGAGCCTTGGCGCAGTCTTGGATCTCGCCAAAGGTAGGCTGACCCTTTTCTTCGCCGTCAGGACGGACACAGATTAACGACCGAAATCCAAGCGTTTTGACTTCCGCAAAGTCATCGGCCTCTAATTGGCCGCAAGTACTGAAGTCGTCGGAAATTTGGGTGATTTCCATCGCTCTCATCCTTTCAAAATCAGAGTTTGTTGACCGGAATCTTGAGCATGGGGTTGCCGTCCACGTCCGTTGGCACCTCACCCGCACGCATATTTACCTGAAGTGATGGGATGATCAGCTTCGGCATTGCCAGCTGAGCATCTCGTTCTGTGCGGAACTTGACGAACTCTTCTTTTGATTTGCCACCGCCAACGTGGATGTTGTGGGCTTTCTCATCGCCGACAGTTGTTTCCCAGGCAATGTCCCGCCCGTTTGGTCCGTAGTCATGACACATGAAAAGTCGTGTTTCGTCCGGCAAGCTCAGGACTTTTTGAATGCTATCGTAAAGCGTTGCTGCATCGCCGCCTGGAAAATCTGCGCGCGCCGATCCCCCATCCGGCATGAACAAAGTATCGCCCACAAAAGCCGCATCCCCTGCAACATGTACCATGCAAGCCGGCGTATGGCCGGGGGTGTACATTGTGAACACCTGCATATTGCCAACCATGTACGCATCGCCGTCTTCGAAAAGCTGATCGAACTGGCTGCCATCACGCTGGAACTCGGTACCTTCGTTGAAGACCTTTCCAAACGTGTCCTGCACGATCATGATTTTTGAACCAATGCCGATTTTTCCCCCAAGCTTTTCTTGGATATACGGCGCCGCACTCAAATGATCGGCGTGAACATGGGTCTCAATGATCCATTCCAAATTCAGATCTTGGCTTACGATCTGGCGGATGAGTTCGTCTGCGTGATCGTAAGTGATGCGCCCGGCAGCGTAATCAATGTCCATTACGCTGTCGACAATGGCACATGAGTTCGAGGTTGGATCCTTTACAATATAGCTGATGGTGTTCGTTGCCTCATCGAAGAAGGCCTGAACGTCCGGCTTGATGTTTATGTTCGAGTGATACGTCATCTAACTTTACTCCTGAGAGTTTGAGGCAATGGGTGATTACGCCGCCGACTTAACAGGTCGCGCGAAAAGGAGCCTGCGCAGTACAAACCCGGCAAGAACGGCAACCAGAAAGAGAGCAACTTCCCAACGCCCGGTGCCAAGTGCCGGAATAGCAGCGCCGGGGCAGAAGCCTGCAATTCCCCAACCGACGCCAAAGAGAGCCGAACCACCAACCAGTCGCTTGTCTACGGCCGTCGCGCTTGGAATCTGAAAACGCCCGCCAAAGAGCGGCGTTGTTTGCCGCCAGGCAAGTCTGTAGCCGAAGAAAGTGACCAGGAGCGCACCACCCATAACAAAGGCGAGGCTAGGATCCCACGTCCCGGCAATATCGAAGAAATTCAGAACTTTGGCCGGGTCCATCATGCCCGACACAGCGATGCCAATGCCAAAGATCAGGCCAGTAAACAAAGCAAAAACAAGCTTCATTGCATTAAACTCCAAAGACATGACGGATCAGGAAGACTGTGATTGCAGCTGTGACCATGAAGGTCGGCACTGCCACCAAGGAGCGAAAAGACAGCCGAGATAGTCCGCAAACACCATGCCCTGAAGTGCAGCCAGACCCGAGACTGGCGCCCAGGCCTACGATCACGCCGCCGATCACGATCATAGTTGGGCTGACAGGTACCGTAAGTTCAGGCATCGCACCGGTTGCAGCATAGATCAGGCCCGGTGCGAGGATCATTCCCACAACCAAAGCTGTTCGCCAGGCGAATTCCTCACGGTTTTCTGGGAATGCCAAGCCGGACAAAATGCCCGTCGCACCCATGATGCGTCCAAGTCCGAGCATCAAAAGCACGGATCCAAGTCCAATTGCTAGCCCACCTCCAAATGAGGCGATCGGCGTAAACGCGGTTTCCATCAGGCGTCTCCGGTTGTTCGTGTTGCAACCTGATTACCGACCGGTGCCTTGCTCTTCAGTGACAATGTCACCCAACGCAAAAATTCATGCGCTGTCCGCCAAACGCTCTAATTGAGGTTTGTTCTGGAGGGTAATCCGCCCTCTCGTCTGAAGGATAAGTCCGCGCTTTTGAAAATCGTTCAGTATGCGTGAAACGACCTCACGCGCTGTCCCTAATTCGTTGGCCAAAGCCTGATGCGTCGCCTGGATTTCAGAATGACCTTCTCCCAGCGCCAAAAGGCGCTCTGCCAGTCGAACGTCCATTCTGCCAAAGGCGACATCGTCGACCACGCGCAGAAGATCAATCAACCGACGAGAATAGGCCGAGAAAACGAAGCCGCGAAAACTGTCTTCTTCAGCAGCCAGTCTATCAAAAGAGGTTTTTGGCAATGTGATTGCCGTAACGTCGGTCTCGGCAATACCCTCAGCATTATAAGCTTCCTCGGACAGCATGCAGGCGGTGGTCAGCACACAGCTCTCTCCAGCTTCAACACGATACAGCACGATTTCTCGCCCGGCATCAGAGCTTTGGGAAACGCGTATACGGCCGGCATGCAAAAACATCAGACTGTCCGGGATGTTGTCGGGTCCAAAAACTTGCTGGCCCTGCTTGTATGAAACCACGCGTGCTTCATGTAGAAGTTTATCCCTGACCCGCCGAGGTAGATTTCTCGTGCCAAGAAAGCTTTCGGTCCAATCTCCGACAGTTGTTTTCAATTTTTGTCCTATGCCCTGTGCGTTCGGTTCACTGGTTCCATACAAAGATGCGGTGGCACGCAATCTGGATCAATGGCTCTCTTCGCTTTTCAGACGAGCTAGATCCGAGCATCGCCCAACATTGGCCAGCCCGACTGGCTATTAATGCGCGGCTCAGCTCTTTGGCCACTTCGGGCTCGATGCGGTCATTCGCTTTACTCAGTGTGAACGACTGCTATGCGGACGAAGCTGCTATCCATCATGCGCCTCACGTGCAGCGTCAAGACAGCCCAAACCGCGACAACTCGCTTTCCCTAATTTAAGTATTTCTCACGTGGCATACGAAGATGAGAATCGAAACAGACTTTTGTGATAGTCTGATGACACCAGAGGGTAAACTTAGGGGAAAAGATGTCAGATGTTGAAAGTGTAAAGGCGCTCGACGCGTCCATCATTGCAGGGATCAATGCTAAGGATGCGGGTATGGCAACCGCCGCTTATGCCGAAGATGGAGCCCTCATGCCACCTGGTGCTCCTACAATGTCTGGCCACGCTGCCATCCGAGAGTATTGGCAGGCGGCAATTGATGGGGGCCTGGAGAACGTTTTGGCCAATCCGACCGCGGCTCATGTCAGTGGAGACATTGCAGTTACGATGGGGACGCTGACAGGCTCAATGGGTGGGCAAGAACTTGCTGGGAAGTACGTTCTTTACTTCCGAAAAGGCAACGACGGCTGGAAGGTTCAGCGCGACATCTGGAACTTCGACACATGATGTTGAGAGTGTGCGCAACCGCCTAAGGGTCGACCTAACTGGTTTGCTTTAACAGTTTACGCTTATAGAAAGTGACTTACGTGGCGCCGTGACGTGACCATTATCTGTGAGGGCACGGCCGCTGGTTTTTTGACACCATCGCCCACCTTACGGATAAGACAGGTCTAGTATCCACCGGTAATTCAACCTTAGTTTGGGCATTGCACCATATCCCGTTAATTGGATTGGTCGAGTTTCTTGTCCATTTCCGCAAAGGACGCAGCCCAAAATTCCGCCAGAAATGCCGCCGCCTCGTGTTCAGAGATTTCTGAACGGTTTCCAGCTACATCAGTTGCTTCGCCGAATGTGTAGCGCAAATCAGTGCCACCATTGTTTTCCGTCAGATGATAGGTTTCCGGCAGACTGATGTGCGGACGGGCGGGATCTTGGATTCGCGTCGAAAAGTACTCAAACGGCTCCCAATCAGTGACGCGATAATAAAAGTCTGCCAGCTCATGAGCGCAATGATAGTTAGATCCGGGGGCAAGACGTCCTTGCGAATTTTCGACCGTGACTGTCTTGATGCGGTCCATCCAGTTCTGTTTTAGCTCAGGAGCTACCAGAAATTCCCAAACCACGCCGATAGGCGCGTTGAAATGGTGTCGGAATGTCCAAACACCATCCTCTTCGGCGAGATAATGGCGTTGGCGTTTGGCGCGCAGGCGCTCCCACGATTTAGCCAGATCATAGACCTTCATGCGGACTTCACCAAAGTGTTCAATACCCTGCGAAAATGGCTCCATTATTTCACTGATATCCATGGCATCTGCGGCTGCTTCGCTGAAGAGGGCATAGCTGCGAATGCCCGTACGTACTGCAACATCTGTCTTGGTCAATCTGTGGACCAGAATGACATCGGCACCGGATATGTCCTTGGTAGGACCCATTTGCATTTCGTCGAATTGGCCATGGTGGGCAATGATTTTGAGGTCCAGTGTGCTGACATTTGCGCAAGCATTACAGTTGCATGTTGTGTTCGCGATTATTTCCTGCCGTCGTAGCGCAAACGCGTTATAGAGATTTTCGCAAATTGTCAGAAACGTCTCACCCGCTGGAAAATCCTGCCTTGTCGAATACGCCAAAACGGCATCGCCTTCGGTTTTCCAGAAATGCAGCGGGTCTCCAACTTGTTCGAGCAAAACTCCCAGAAGAGATTGTAGGATCGGATTGGCATGATCCATTTCTGAAGAAGTCAGAAATTGTGTATAGCCGGTAATATCAGCAATAAGCAGATAACCTGTGTGGGTTGTCGTCATATACTCTCTCCCCAAAGAGTACTCAGCACGGATATGTGCGCTCGCTCAAAAAAATACACGCACACATCAATCATGGCCAGACTATCTCCGGAACTATCCATGGTGGCCCGGAAGGTGGGGCGCCGTCCTCCGGGACGTCGTTCATTATAATTGACCTCTCATTGGCCCACCTTCGATCGAGAGGACTAAACCACTAACTTATGCCGCAAGAGCAGACTTTTCCAAATCCCGTGCACCAGGACCACTCAGATCGATGCGCGCTGGCCCAATCAAAGCGGGAGGACGTACAGCTCATTATTCGCGTCAACCAGCTTTAAAAATGAAAGTACCGGAGCGGCTCGAGGCAGACGTTCGCTCAACTCCGCTCAATGTCTGCAATGCGGACTTCGCCGCCATTGGCCCGCTTTCACCGAAGGACCGTAGATAGCCCAAACCGGACATTTTCGAAAGTTGGCACACTAATACCGAACTTGATAGATTCGAAAAAAGGTTGCTATTGGGAAATGCGCATGACACGCC